>NZ_JBHXMA010000018.1:80146-218672 GCF_042721035.1 Streptomyces sp. NPDC058464 | reverse complement strand
CCTCACCCTCACCCTGCGCACCGGCGTCAAGTTCACCGACGGCACCACCCTCGACGCCGCCGCCGTCAAGACCAACCTCCTGCACACCAAGGGCGGTACCAACGAGGCCGCCGGCCAGCTCAAGGGCGTCAGCGGAGTGGACGTCGTGAACGCCACCACCGTCGCGGTGAAGCTCTCGGCCCCCGACCCCTCCCTGCTGGCCAACCTCGGCAACGTGGCCGGCATGATCGCCAGCCCCAAGGCCATCACCTCCGGCGCCCTCAAGTCCGGCCCGGTCGGCTCCGGGCCGTACACCCTGGACAAGTCCGCGACCACCGCCGGCAGCACCTACACCTTCGTCCGCAATCCGAGCTACTGGAACAAGTCGGCCTTCCCGTTCGACAAGATCGTCCTCAAGCCGATGACCGACCCCACCGCGACCCTCAACGCGCTGCGCTCGGGGCAGATCAACGGCGCGGTGCTGACCAGCGCGAAGAACATCGCACCGGCCCGGAGCAGCGGGCTCAAGATCACCAAGTACACCTCGGGTGACGTCGAGGGGCTGTACATATGGGACCGCACCGGCAAGCAGGTCAAGGCGCTCGGTGACGTCCGGGTCCGGCAGGCCCTCAACTACGCCTTCGACCGGTCCGCCATCGTCAAGACCGCCAAGGGCGGCATGGGTCAGGCGACGACCCAGATCTTCAACCCGGCCGGCTCCGCCTTCGACAGTTCACTGGACTCCAAGTACACCTACGACCCGGCCAAGGCCAAGAAGCTGCTCGCGGAGGCCGGTTACCCGAACGGGTTCTCGGTCACCATGCCCGACTTCTCCGCGATCTTCCCCGACCAGCAGGCCGCCATGACCCAGCAGCTGGCGGACATCGGCGTGAAGGTCAAGCTCGACAAGGTCCCGACCGACCAGGTCCTCAGCAAGCTGCTGGCCGGCAAGTACGCCATGTCCTACATGGTGCTGGCCTCCTTCCGCCCCTGGGACACCATCTCGACCGAGGTGACGAAGAGCGCGCTGTGGAACCCGCTGCACACCGCCGACCCCAAGGTGGAGTCGCTGGCCGCGAAGGCGCAGCAGGCCACCGGGGCCGAGCAGGACGCACTGTTCAAGGAGATCAACACCTACCTCGTCGACCAGGCCTGGAACGCCCCCTGGGACTCGGTGCAGAACGCCTACGCGACGAGCAAGGACATCACCTTCACGCCGCAGACCTACGCCGCCGTGCCGCCGATCTACAACTTCCGGCACGCGGGCTGAGCACGCGGTTCCCGCGCTCCGGGCCCGGAGAACCCGCCTCCCTCACTGTTACGATTCAGTTAGGCTCTCGGCGCGGTCCGGCGCATCGTCACGGTCGCTCCGAGACATCCTCCAGGAGGCCCCCATGGCGAACAGGTCCGGCCGCGTGACGGCGACCGATGTCGCCAGGGAGGCGGGGGTCTCGCAGACCACGGTCAGCTACGTGCTGAACGACGCGCCGCACCAGAAGATCTCGGAGTCGACCCGCCGCAAGGTGCTGGACGCCGTGGCCAAGCTGGGCTACCAGCCGTCGGCCGCGGCCCGGGCCCTGCGTCTGGGCCGCAGCGAACTGGTGCTCATGCTGCTTCCTGACGTGCCCGTGGGCGACTCCCTGGCGACCCTGGTGGAGTTGCTCGGCGACGAGCTGGAGCGGCACCGCCTCAGCCTGATCACCCGGCGCACCCAGCACTCCCCGGTGAGTTCGCTGTGGCGGGAGTTCATGCCCGCCGCCGTGCTGACGTCCCTCGGCGTCTGCGCCGAGGACATGGCCGCCATGCGGGCGGCGGGCATCCCCGTGGTGAGCGTGGAGATCGACGCGGCGACGCATCCGCTCGGCCTGCCGATCCACCAGACGCTCATCGGCAGGATGCAGGTCGAGCGGCTGGCGGCGACGGGCCACACCCACCTCGGTTATGCCGCGCCCCGGCAGCCCCGGCTCCGGGACTTCCTCGAACCGCGACTCGCCGGCGTCCGCGCCGCCTGCGCGGAACTGGGTCTGGCGGCCCCGGCCGTGCTCGACGTCCCCCTGGACGCCGCGGCGGCAGCAGCCGCGGCCGACCAGTGGCACTCGGCCGTCCCCGCCGTCACCGGGGTGTGCGCGTACAACGACGAGACCGCCTTCGCGCTCCTCGCCGGTATGCGCCGCGTCGGCCTCAGCGCCCCGGGTGACCTGGCCGTGATCGGCGTCGACAACGACAAACTGGCGCCGTTCGCCGTACCGCCGCTGACCACGATCGACAACAACCTGGACATCCTCGCCGGCCGCGTGGCGCGTCTGGTCGTCAGCAGCATCGCCGGCGACACCGTCTCCGCCGCGCCGCAGTCGGTCCCGGTGAGCCTCGTGGTCCGGGAATCCGCCTGACACGTCCGGCGCGCCGGCCCTAGGCCACTTCCGGAGAAATATCCGTTGCGGGGGTCTTGTCGTCCCGCTGAACTCGGCCTACGTTACGCATACGTTTCACTTGTACGTATCAGTAGATGCTTTCGGCCACCGGGTCCAAGTGACTGAAACCCGTTGAGGCCCCTCGAGTCGGCCTCTCCCTCCCCTTCTCCCCTCCCCGTTCCCGCGAAGGCGGCATCGACCTCACGCCGCCAGGTCATCCACTCACCAGCGGAGCACGACATGCGAAGAATCACGCTGACGGCCGCATCTGCGGCCCTGATGCTGTCCGTGGCCGGGTGCAGTTCCGCCTCAGGGGCGGGTTCGAGCGGCTCGGCCGCCGGCGGCACCCTCACCCTGGCCCCCATCGTCGAGGCCCAGCCGTGGGACCTGGCCGACGCCGGACTCGGCAACAACACCCAGTACTACCAGCCTGTATACGACTCCCTGCTGCGGCTCTCGCCCAGCGCCGAGGTCAAGCCCAACCTGGCCACCAAGTGGTCGTACAACAGCGACCGGACCGCCCTCACCCTCACCCTGCGCACCGGCGTCAAGTTCACCGACGGCACCACCCTCGACGCCGCCGCCGTCAAGACCAACCTCCTGCACACCAAGGGCGGTACCAACGAGGCCGCAGGCCAGCTCAAGGGCGTCAAGAGCGTCGACGCGGTGGACGCGTCCACGGTCGCGATCACGCTCTCGGCCCCCGACCCCTCGCTCCTCGCCAACCTCGGCAGCGTGGCCGGCATGATCGCCAGCCCCAAGGCGATCAGCTCCGGCGCCCTCAAGTCCGGCCCCGTGGGCTCCGGGCCGTACACGCTGGACAAGTCCGCGACCACGGCGGGCAGCACCTACACCTTCGTCCGCAATCCGAGCTACTGGAACAAGTCGGCCTTCCCCTTCGACAAGATCGTCCTCAAGCCGATGACCGACCCGACGGCCACGCTGAACGCCCTGCGCTCGGGCCAGCTCAGCGGCGCCCTGCTGACCAGCGCCAAGAACATCGCACCGGCCCAGGGCAGCGGACTCAAGATCACCAAGTACACCTCGGGCGACGTCGAAGGCGTCTACATCTGGGACCGCGAGGGCAAGCAGGTCAAGGCGCTCGGTGACGTCCGGGTCCGGCAGGCCCTCAACTACGCCTTCGACCGGTCCGCCATCGTCAAGACCGCCAAGCAGGGAATGGGGCAGTCCACCACCCAGGTCTTCAACCCGGCCGGCCCGGCCTTCGACGGCTCGCTGGACACGAAGTACACGTACGACCCGGCCAAGGCCAAGAAGCTGCTCGCGGAGGCCGGTTACCCCAACGGGTTCTCGGTCACCATGCCGGACTTCTCCACCTTCTTCCCCGACCAGCAGGCGGCCATGACCCAGCAGCTGGAGGACATCGGGATCAAGGTCAAGATCGACAAGATCCCCACCAGCCAGGTGCTCACCGCCCTGCTCTCGGGCAAGTACCCGATCTCCTACATGACGTTGGCCTCCTTCCGCCCCTGGGACACCATCCGGCTCGAAGTGGCCTCGGACGCCCTGTGGAACCCGCTGCACACCTCCGACCCCAAGGTCACCGCCCTGATCGCCAAGGCGCAGAAGGCGACCGGCAGCGCCCAGGACGCGCTGTTCAAGGAGATCAACACCTACCTCGTCGACCAGGCCTGGAACGCCCCCTGGGACTCGGTGCAGAACGCCTACGCGACCAACAAGAACGTCACCTTCACCCCGCAGACCTACTCCGCCGTACCGCCCATCTACAACTTCAAGCCCGCCGGCTGACCGGGTCCCCGGTGCACGCCCGTCAGGGAGAAGGAAGGAGGAGAGACCAGTGATCGTTTTCCTGGCCCGGCGCGTCGCCGCCGGACTGGTGCTGGTCGTGGTGATCGCGACCACGACCTTCGCGCTGATGGGCCTGACCGGCTCCGACCCGGCGCGCCAGATCGTCGGGCAGACCGCCACCCAGCAGCAGGTGGCGGCCAAGTCCCGGGAACTGGGACTCGACCAGCCGATGGCCGAGCGCTACTGGCACTGGCTGACGGACGCGGTGCAGGGCAACCTCGGCACCTCGTGGTTCAGCGGCGAGTCCGTGACGGACTCGCTCACCAACCGGCTGCCGGTCACCCTGTCGATCGTGCTGGCCGCCCTGCTGGTCTCGGCGGTGCTCAGCACGGTGCTGGGAGTCGCCGCCGCGGTCCGCCGCGGCGCACTGGACCAACTGGTGCAACTGCTCGCCGTGGTGGGCTTCGCGGTGCCCAGCTTCCTGGTCGCGCTGGTGCTCGCCGTGGTGGTCGGCGTCGACCTGGGCTGGCTGCCCGCGACCGGCTACGTCCCGCTGGCGACCTCGGCGAGCGGCTGGCTGAAGTCGATCACCCTGCCCGCGCTGTCGCTCGCCGTCGGCGCGGTCGCCGCCACCGCTCAGCAGGTCCGCGGCTCCATGGTGGACGTGCTGCGCGCCGACTACGTCCGCACCCTGCGCGCCCGTGGCATCAGCGAGCGCAGCCTGCTGTTCCGGCACGCCCTGCGCAACGCCGCCCCCGCCGCCCTGACCGTGCTCGCCCTGCAGTTCATCGGCCTGGTCGGCGGTGCCGTGGTGGTGGAGAAGGTGTTCGGGCTCAACGGGATCGGCTCGCAGGCGACCGGCGCCGGGGCACAGGGCGACACCCCCGTCGTCATGGGCGTCGTCGTGGTCATGGTCGCCATCGTCGTGATCGTCAACATCGCGCTCGACGTGGCGTACGGCTGGCTCAACCCGAAGGTGCGTGTCGGATGACCCTCCCCCAGTCCGAAGCCCTCACCCCCGGCGGCGCGGCCGCACCGGCCCCGGTACGCGCGGGCCTCGTGCGGCGGCTGCTGCGCAACCCGGTGGCCGTCGGCTGTCTCGCCGTCCTCGCGCTCATCGCGCTGGCGAGCCTGTTCGCTCCGCTGCTGACCGACCAGGACCCGGCGCACTCCTCCCTCACCGAGACCCTCGCCCCGGCCGGCGGAGCACATCCGCTGGGCGGCGACGGCGTCGGCCGCGACGTGCTGGCCCGGCTGCTCTACGGCGGTCGCACCAGCCTGCTCGGCGCCCTGATCGCCGTGTCCGTCGCGCTGGTGATCGGCGTTCCCTCCGGCCTGCTGGCCGGCTACTACCGCAAGTGGTTCGACGCCGTGAGCAGTTGGGTGGCCAACATCCTGATGGCGGTACCGGCCATCGTCGTGCTGCTGGTCGTGATGTCCGCGGTGGGCCAGAACACCTACGTCGCCATGGCGGTCTTCGGCGTACTGATGTCGCCGGGCGTGTTCCGGCTGATCCGTGCCTCGGCGATCTCCGTGCGCGAGGAGCTGTACGTGGACGCGGCCCGGGTCTCCGGACTGACCGACGGCAGGATCGTGCGCCGGCACATCCTGCCCGTGGTGCAGGCGCCGACCATCATCCAGGCCGCCCAGATGCTCGGGCTGGCCATCGTCATCCAGTCCGGCCTGGAGTTCCTGGGGCTGGGCTCGGCGACCCAGGCCAGCTGGGGCTCGATGCTCAACGACGCGTTCGCCAACATCTACACCAAGCCGGTCCTGATGCTGTGGCCCGGAGGCGCGCTCGCGCTCACCGTCGCCGCGTTCGGTCTGCTGGGCAACGCGCTGCGCGACGCGCTGGACGCGAGCGCGGGAAGCGGGCGGGGGCGGCGGACGCGCAGGGCCGTCAGGAACGCAGCGAGGGCCAGGAAGGCGGAGCAGGCGGCGAAGGCCGTGAAGGCCGTGAACTCCGCGCCCGCCGAGGGCATCGGCACCGGCCCGAGCACCGCGACCGTGGCCGTGGCCGTGGCGGAGGCGGAGGCCGAGGCGAAGGCGGAGGCCGAGGCGAAGGCGGAGGCCGAGGCGGAGGCGGAGGCCGAGGCGGAGGCGGAGGCCGGGAGCCCTGAGAGCCCGGAAGACACGAGGAGTTCCGCGGATGTCGGCGGCGCGCGGCAGCCGAAGCCGGCGGTCGCCTCCGCGCAGGACGACGACGCCCCCTTGCTCGTCCTGGACGGTCTGCACGTCTCCTACCCGGCCGAGCACGGGGAGAAGGCCGTCGTCGACGGGGTGTCCCTGACCGTCCGCAAGGGCGAGGTGCTCGGGCTGGTCGGCGAGTCCGGGTCGGGCAAGAGCCAGACCGCGTTCGCCGTGCTCGGCCTGCTGCCGCCGGAGGCGCTGGTCTCCGCCGACCGCCTCGTGTTCGACGGGGCGGAACTCGGCCGGCTCAGCCGTACGGAGATGAACCGGCTCCGCGGCCGGCGGATCGCGTACGTGCCGCAGGAGCCGATGTCCAACCTGGATCCGTCCTTCCGGATCGGAGCCCAGCTGGTCGAGCCGGTCCGCCGGCATCTGCGGCTCTCGGCCTCGGAGGCGCGGACGAAGACCCTGGGCCTGCTGGAGCGGGTGGGCATCGCCGACCCCGAGCGGGTGTTCGCCTCCTACCCGCACCAGATCTCCGGCGGCATGGCCCAGCGCGTCCTCATCGCCGGGGCGGTGTCCTGCGATCCCGACCTGCTGATCGCCGACGAGCCCACCACGGCGCTGGACGTGACCGTGCAGGCCGAGGTGCTGGACCTGATGCGGTCGCTCCAGCGTGAACGGAACATGGGCATGATCCTGGTGACCCACGACTTCGGTGTGGTGGCCGACATCTGCGACCGCGTCACGGTGATGCAGACCGGCCAGGTGGTGGAATCCGCCCCCGCGCGCGAGCTGTTCGCCGCACCCCGGCACCCGTACACCCGCATGCTCCTGGCGTCGACGCTGGAGGACGCCGAGCCGCGCGCCCCGCTCGGCCGCGCCACCGCGAAGGCGGCCGCCGGGGCCATGCACACCGCACGTCAGGAGGGCCGGGCATGACCGGGACACTGGACAAGGACCGCCCGGCACCGGCCCCCGCGCCGACCTCGGCGGAGCCGCTGCTGGTCGCCGACGAGGTGGTCGTGGAGTACCCGGCGAAGGGCTGGCGCAAGCCGCCGTTCCGGGTCCTGAAGGGGGTGTCGCTCACCATCGGCGCGGGCGAGACCCTCGGTCTGGTCGGCGAGTCGGGGTCCGGGAAGACGACCCTGGGCCGCGCCATCCTCGGCCTCGCCCCGGTCACCTCCGGCAGCGTCCGCTACGACGGCCGGGTCATCTCCGGCCTGGGACGCAGGGAGCGGCGGGCGCTGAGCAGCGAGATCCAGGTGGTGTTCCAGGATCCGTACACCTCGCTGAACCCGGCGATGACGGTGAACGACATTCTCAGCGAGCCGCTGACCGTCGCGGGGACCTCGCGTGCGGAGGCCGAGCGGCGGGTGAAGGACCTGCTGGACCAGGTGCGGCTGCCCGCCGACGCCGGACAGCGGCTGCCCCGGGAGTTCTCCGGCGGCCAGCGGCAGCGCGTCGCCATCGCCCGGGCGCTGTCCCGGGACCCGCGGATCGTGGTCTGCGACGAGCCGGTCAGCGCGCTGGACCTGTCGACCCAGGCGCGGGTCCTCGACCTGTTCGTGGAGATCCAGGAACGCACCGGCGTCGCCTATCTCTTCATCACCCACGACCTCTCCGTGGTGCGGCACATCAGCCACCGGGTGGCGGTCATGTACCGCGGTGAGATCGTCGAGTCCGGGGACGCGGCGAAAGTCACCGCCACGCCCGAACACCCCTACACCCAGCGGCTGTTGCTGGCGGCGCCGGTACCCGATCCCGAACGGCAGGCGCAGCGCCGGGCCGAGCGGCGGCGGCTGGCGGCCACCGGTGCCCCGACGGCAGCGACCACGGCAGCCACCACGGCAGCCACCACGGCAGCCACGACAGGAGACACGGAATGACCCCGCCGCCGCCCGCATCCACGAACCCGGCCGCTGCCGCTGCCAACCCCCTCGTCCCCGGATTCCACCCCGACCCCAGCGTCACCCGGGTCGGCGACGACTACTACCTCGCCTGCTCCAGCTTCGAGTACTTCCCGGGGATCCCGCTCTTCCACAGCCGCGACCTGGTGACCTGGCGGCAGATCGGCAACGCGGTGACCCGGCCGGGGCAGCTCGCGCTGGAGAAGACACCACTGCTCGGCGGTGCCTGGGCGCCCACCATCCGCTTCCACGACGGCCGCTTCTGGCTGGTCGTCACCGACGCGATGGGGCGCGGCAGTCTGATCCTCACCGCCGACCGGGCCGAGGGCCCGTGGTCCGACGGCATCGTCATGCAGGGCGTGTCCGGCATCGACCCGGACATCGCCTGGGACGCCGACGGCACCTGCTTCGTCACGTACTCGGGCCTGCGCCTGGACGGCGACCGGGCCGGCGAGCACCTGGGCATCCAGCAGGTCCGCATGGACCCCGGGACCGGCCGGGCCCTGGAAGAACCCCGGTCGCTGTGGTCGGGGACCGGGCTGATGTTCCCCGAGGCCCCGCACCTCTACGAGATCGACGGCGTCTGGTACCTGATGATCGCCGAGGGCGGCACCGAGCGCGGCCACGCCGTGAGCATCGCCCGCTCCGACCGGCCCGACGGCCCCTTCGAGGGCTGCCCGGCCAACCCCGTGCTCAGCGCCCGCAGTACCGACCGGCCGGTGCAGAACACCGGCCACGCCGACCTCGTACGCACCCCCGACGGCGGCTGGGCGCTCGTCATGCTGGGCATGCGACCGCGCGGACTGACCCGCGCTTTCTCCCCCATGGGCCGGGAGACGTTCGGCACCGCCCTGGAGTGGGTCGACGGCTGGCCCGTGGTGCGGCCGGTCGAGCCGGGCCCGACCACGGAACCGGTCGCGTTCGAGGACGACTTCACCGGTGCCGTGCTCGGCCCGCAGTGGATCTCGGTGCGCACCCCGGCCGCCGACTGGTCCTCGCTGACCGAACGGCCCGGCCGGCTCGTGGTGCACGCCGACGGCTCCACGATGGACGACTCCCGGCCGCGCTTCGTCGGACGCAGGCAGCAGCACCAGGCGGCCGAGTTCTCGGTGCGGATGGACTGCTCCGGCGGCACCGGCGGACTGAGCCTGCGCATCGACGAACACCACCACTACGACATCGAGGCGGGCGCCGGCACGGTCCGGGCCCGCGCCCGGGTGGGCGGCCTCCGGCAGGTCTGGGAACAGCCGCTGCCGGGTCCGGCGGACGAGGTGACGGTACGGATCGTGGTCGAGCCGACCGACACGGCGGGCCCCGACGCGCTCGGCCCGGACCTGGTCCGGCTGTGCGTCGGGACCCCGGCCGGCCCGGTGGAACTGGCCGCGCTCGACGGCCGCTACGTGTCCGCGGAGACCGCCGCCGCGTTCACCGGCCGGGTCGTCGGCGTGTACGCCGCCGAGGGCGTCGTCGCCTTCGACCGGTTCCGCTACCGGGGCCAGGACCCGGCGGCCCCGGCCCCGCGGCCCTGAGACCCGCCCGAACGTCCTCCCCCCGCCTCCCCCCGCCTCCCCCTTTGCTCCCCTCCCCCTGCTCCGAGGAGAACTCCGTGACCCGGCAGTCCGCCAACCCCACCCCCGACACCGACACCGAAGCCGAGTTGGGGCGGCGCGTCGCCACGCTCACCCTGGAGCAGAAGGTACGGCTGCTCACCGGCGGGGACTTCTGGTCCCTGCGTCCGGAACCCGACGCCGGTCTGCGCCGGCTGGTCGTCTCGGACGGCCCCGCCGGGGTGCGCGGCGAACTCTGGGACGAGCGCACGCCGTCCGCGAACGTCCCGTCGCCCACCGCTCTCGCCGCCACCTGGGACGAGCCGCGCGTCGAGCGGCTGGGCGGACTGCTCGCCCACGAGGCGCGTGCCAAGGGCGTGGACGTCCTGCTCGCCCCCACCGTGAACCTGCACCGCACCCCCTACGGCGGCCGGCACTTCGAGTGCTTCAGCGAGGACCCGCTGCTCACCGGCCGGATCGGGGCGGCCTATGTGCGCGGCGTGCAGCGCGGCGGAGTGGCCGCGACCGTGAAGCACTTCGTCGGCAACGACTCCGAGACCCAGCGGACGACCGTCGACGCGCGGATCGACGAGCGCGTCCTGCGGGAGCTGTACCTCGCGCCGTTCGAGGTGATCGTCCGCGAGGCCCGGGTCTGGGCGGTGATGGCCGCGTACAACGGCGTCAACGGGCACTCGATGACCGAGAGCCCGCTGCTGCGCGAGGTGCTGCACGAGGAGTGGGGCTTCGACGGGGTGGTGATGTCGGACTGGTTCGCCACCCGCACCACCGAGCCGTCCGCGCGCGCCGCCCTCGACCTGGTGATGCCGGGCCCGCTGGGGCCGTGGGGCGAGGCGCTGGTCACCGCCGTGCAGGAGGGCAAGGTGGACGAGGAGCTGGTGGACGACAAGGTGCTGCGCATACTGCGACTGGCCGCCCGGGTCGGCGCGCTGGACGGCCTGCCCGCCGCCACTGAGCCGCCGGCGTACGACGCCGCGTCGGTGGCGGGTCTGCTGCGGGAGACGGCCGCCGCCGGTTTCGTCCTCACGCGCAACGAGGACGCCGTGCTGCCCCTGGACCGCGCCGCGCTGCGCCGGGTGGCCGTGCTCGGCCCGAACGCGGCGGTGGCGCGGACCCTCGGTGGCGGCAGCGCCACCGTCTTCCCGCCGTACACCGTCTCGCCGCTCGCCGGGCTGCGGGCCGCGCTCGGGGACTCGGTCGAGGTCACGCACGGCGTCGGGGTCACCCCGCAGAACCGCACACCCGTGGCGGGCCTGCCGTTCCTGGGCCGTCCCGACGGTACCGGCGACGGCGTGGAGGTGCGTTACCTGGCCGCCGACGGGACCGTGCTGGGCTCCGAGCCGCGCGCCGCGGCGGCGTACACCTGGATGGGATCGTACGGGCCCGGGATCGCCTCCGGTGCGGTCGCCCGGATCGAGGTGCGCACGGTGCTGCGCGCGGCGGCGGGGGCCGGCCGGTACGGGATCGGCGCCTCGGGCCTGGGACGCTTCCGGATGTCCGTGGCCGGGACGGAGGTGTTCGACGTGCAGCTGGCGCTGCCGCCCGGCGCCGACCTGGTGGAGGGCCTGCTCAGCCCGCCGCAGAACCTCCACGACGTCGAACTGGCCGAGGGCGAGGAGACCGAGGTCGTCCTCGTGCACGACGCCCCCGCGGCCGACGAGGGCATAGCGGCAGGGGTCACCGCGCTCCAGCTCAACCTCATGCCGCCGCGGGGCAGCGACGACGAGGAGATCGAGCGGGCCGTGGCGCTCGCCCGTGCCGCCGACGTCGCCGTGGTGGTGGTCGGCACCACCGAGGAGGTCGAGAGCGAGGGCTTCGACCGTACCGGCCTTGCCCTGCCCGGCCGCCAGGACGAACTCGTCCGCCGGGTCGCCGCGGCCAACCCGCGCACGGTCGTGGTGGTCAACTCCGGTGCCCCGGTGCTGCTTCCGTGGGCCGACGAGGTGGCGGCGGTGCTGCTGGCCTGGTTCCCCGGGCAGGAGTTCGGCGACGCGCTCGCCGACGTCCTGCTGGGCGCGGCGGAACCGGGCGGACGGCTGCCCACCGAGTGGCCCGCCACCGAGGACGGCACACCGTCCACCCAGCCGGTGGACGGTGTGCTCCGCTACGACGAGGGGCTGTACGTCGGCCACCGGGGTCAGGGCCGCCCGGACCGGACGCCGCCGCGGTACGGCTTCGGGCACGGCCTGGGCTACACCAGCTGGGAGTACGTCGCGGTCGAGGCGCCCGGCGCGGTGCCGGCCGGCGAGGGCGGCACCGTGACCGTGCGGGTCCGCAACACCGGTACCCGGCACGGCAAGGAGGTCGTGCAGGTGTACGCGGAGCGGCCGGACGGGGCCGTGGAGCGGCCGGCGCGCTGGCTGGCCGGGTTCGCCGTGGTCGAGGCGGCGGCCGGCGAGGAGGCCGTGGCGACGGTGGCCGTGGACGCGCGGGCCTTCCGGCACTGGGACACCGCGGCACACGCGTGGGCGTACGAACCCGGTGACTTCACGCTGCGGGCGGGTCCGTCGTCGCTGCGGCTGCCGCTGGCCACCCGGGTCACGGTGGCGGGAGCGGGAGGCGACGATGAGCGCTGACCGGGCCACGGAGATCACCGCATGGCGGCAGACCGAGATCGTCCTCACCGGCACGCGTGACCACGCCAACCCGTACACCGACGTGGACGTGTGGGCCGAGTTCACCCACGAGTCCGGCCGGGTGCTGCGCCGCCCGGCCTTCTGGGACGGCGACCGCACCTGGCGGATCCGCTTCGCCTCCCCGGAGCCGGCCGGCCGCTGGACCTGGCGCTCCGGCGCCTCGGACGGGGACCCCGGACTCGACGGGCGGACGGGCACGTTGACGGTCCGCCCGGCCGCCACCGGCACCGGCACCGGCACCGACACCGACCCCTTCCACCGTCACGGTTTCTGGCGCATGTCCCCCGGCGGACGCAGCCTCGTGCACGCCGACGGGACGCCCGCGCTGCTGGTCGGCGACACCGCCTGGGCGTTGCCCTGGCGGGCCACCGAGGAACAGGCCGCGCACTATGCCGCCGACCGGCGGGCCAAGGGCTTCAACGCGGCCCTGTTGATGAGCGTCCAGCCCGACATGGACGCGCGCGGGCCCCGCGACCGCACCGCCGACGAGGGCTTCGACGTCGGCTTCGAGGACCTTCCCACCGGCCACGTCAACGTGCTGAACCCGACGTACTTCCGGTACCTCGACCGGCTGACCGGCATCCTGCGCGACCACGGGATCGTGCCCGTGCTCCAGCCGCTGTTCCACGGCTTCGGCTGGAAGGGCCTGCGGACGGCCGGCCCGGTCGTCCCGCCGCAGGAGTACGCGCGCTACTGCCGCTACCTGGTCGCCCGTTACGGTGCCGCCCCGGTGGTCTACCTGGTGGGCGCCGACGGCGAAGGCGGCGAGCCGCAGATCGCGGCGGGCGGCGCCGAGGTGGGGCGGTGGGACGCCTACGGCCAGCCCTGCGGCATCCACTACCGCCCGCACTCCGCCAACCGCGCCCACCAGGGCGAGCCCTGGCTGCACTTCCAGTGGTGCCAGACCGGGCACATGGGCGGGCACGTCCAGGAGCGGGTAGCCGACATGTGGCGCAACACCCCGCCCAAGGCGGTCGCCAACGGCGAGCCGACCTACGAGGATCCCGGCGCCGGCCGGGCCACCGGCTGGTGGCAGGGGCACGAGGCGTGGAGCAACCTCTGCGCGGGCGGCACGATGGGCGTCGTCTACGGCGCGGCGAGCCTGTGGCAGTGGCGGCTGCACCCGGCCGAACCCGGGCACACGGAGTTCTTCCTGGCGAAGGACGCGGGCTGGCGGGAGGCGCTGGACTTCGAGGGATCGCGGTACGTCGGCCTGGTCGGCCGGATCCTCGACGGCCTCCCCCTCACCGACATGCGCCCGGACTGGTGCGCCAGCCTGGCGCCGCGCGGCCTGTCCGTCCCCGGTGTGCTGTACGTCTGCTACGCGGAGGAGGGCGGTCCGCTGCGGGGCATCGCCCCCGACGTGCCCCTGCCCTATCGCGTGGTCGACCCCCGTACCGGCGAGACGGTCCGCGAGGGCGTGAGGGCCGACGCCGCCGACTGGGTGCCCGACGAGGGCGGAGCCCCCCGCGTGTACATCTGCCATGACCCGGATCGGAGTTGAGCCCGTGCGGAGCACTGTCGGCACCCCCGTCTTCGAGCACCATCGCGATCCCCTGGGCATCGGCGAGCCCGCGCCCCGGCTGAGCTGGCGGACGGAGACCGACGTCCCGGACTGGCGGCAGAGCGCCCACCAGATCCAGGTCACCGATGCCGGAGGCGCCGTCACCACGGACACCGGGCACGTCGAGTCCGCCGAGTCCGTCCTGGTCCCCTGGCCCGGCGCGCGGCTCGGCTCGCGCGAGCGGGTCGGAGTGCGCGTCCGGGTGTGGGGCGAGGGAGAGGGCGAACCCTCGCCCTGGTCGCCGGTCGGATACGCGGAGACCGGCCTGCTGGAGCCCGCCGACTGGACGGCCCGGCCCGTCACCCCCGACTCCGGGACCCCCGACGGGCCCCTGCCCGCGGCCCTGCTGCGGCATGACTTCGACCTGACCGGTCCCATCGCCTCGGCCCGGCTGTACAGCACCGCCTACGGTGTCTACACGGCCGAGATCAACGGCGCAGCCGTCGGCGACCACGTCCTGTCCCCCGGCTGGACCTCCTACCGACACCGGCTGCGTTACCAGACCTTCGACGTGACCGCCCTGCTGCGGCCCGGCCGCAACGCCCTCGGCGCGCTGCTCGGCGAGGGCTGGTACACCGGGCGCCTCGGCTTCGGCGGCGGCAGCCGGCACCTCTACGGTGAACAGCGGGCGCTCCTGGCCCAGTTGGAGATCGAGTACGCCGACGGCACGACGGCGGTCGTCGGCACCGACGGTCGGTGGCGCACGGCGACCGGCGCCGTGCTGCGCTCGGAGATCTACGACGGCGAGGCCTACGACGCCCGCCTGGCGCAACCGGGCTGGTCCACACCGGAGTTCGACGCGTCCGACTGGCGGCCTGTCACCGAACTCGCCGCGCCCACCGCCGAACTGGTGGCCCCGACCGGCCCACCGGTCCGGCGCATCGAGACCCTGCGCCCGGCCGAGGTGCTCACCACGCCCTCCGGGCGGACCGTCCTGGACTTCGGCCAGAACCTGGTCGGGCGGCTGCGGATCCGGGTGTCGGGTCCGGCCGGCCACGAGGTGACCCTGCGCCACGCCGAGGTACTGGAGGACGGCGAGCTGAGCGTCCGCCCGCTGCGGCACGCCCGCGCCACGGACACCTATGTGCTGCGCGGCGAGGGGGTGGAGACCTACGAGCCGCACTTCACGTTCCACGGCTTCCGCTACGCCGAGGTGGGCGGCTGGCCGGGCGCGCTCGACCCCGCCGACGTCGAGGCGGTGGTCCTGCACACGGACCTGGAGCGCACCGGCTGGTTCGCGTGCTCCGACCCGCTGGTGAACCGGCTGCACGAGAACGTCGTGTGGGGCATGCGCGGCAACTTCCTGGACGTCCCCACGGACTGCCCGCAGCGCGACGAACGCATGGGCTGGACCGGCGACCTCCAGGTCTTCGCCCCCACCGCGTCCTTCCTCCACGACTGCTCCGGCATGCTGGCCGGCTGGCTGCGCGACCTGGCCGCCGAACAGCTGGCCCGGCCGGACGGGGTGCCGCCGCTGGTCGTGCCCGACGTGCTGCCGGACATCTTCCCGCCGACCGCGCAGGCGGTGTGGGGCGATGTCGCGGTGCTGCTGCCGTGGACGCTGTACCAGCGGTTCGGGGACCTGGGGGTGCTGCGCGACCAGTACCCGAGCATGCTGGCCTGGGGCGAGGCCACGATCCGGCTGGTCGCGGAGGGCGGCGGCCTGTGGCGGCAGGAGTTCCAGCTCGGGGACTGGCTGGACCCGGCGGCCCCGCCGGACCGGCCGGGCGACGCCCGCACCGACGGGGACCTGGTGGCGAACGCCTATGTCGTCCGCTCGGCCGAGGTGCTGGCCGACACCGCCGCGCTGCTCGGCCACGAGGACGACGCGGCCCGCTTCCGGGAGCACGCGCGGGCGGTGCGGGAGCGGTTCGCCGACCGCTTCGTCACCCCGGACGGCCTGCTCTCCTCCGACGCGCAGACGGCGTACGCGCTGGCCCTGAACTTCGCGCTGCTGCCGACGCAGCGGCAGCGGCGGGGCGCGGCGGAGCGGCTGGCCGACGTCGTGCGGCGCGCTTCCTTCCGGATCGCCACCGGCTTCGCGGGTACACCGCTGATCTGCGACGCCCTGTGCGCGGCGGGCGAGCCGCAGCTGGCCTACCGGATGCTGCTGGAGAAGGAGTGCCCGTCATGGCTGTACCCGGTGACCATGGGCGCCACCACGGTCTGGGAGCGCTGGGACTCGATGCTGCCCGACGGCAGCGTCAATCCGGGTGAGATGACCTCGTTCAACCACTACGCGCTGGGTGCGGTCGCCGACTGGCTGCACCGCACGGTGGCGGGTCTGGCGGCCGCCGGACCGGGCTGGCGGCGCCTGCGCATCGCCCCGGTGCCGGGCGGGGACCTGACCTGGGCGAGGGCGGCGCACCTCACCCCGTACGGCAGGGCGGAGGCGGGCTGGCGCATCGAGGAGACGCCCGAGGGGCGCGTGCTGGTGGTCGAGGCCCTGATTCCGCCGGGCACCCGCGCCGAGGTCCTTCTTCCGGACGGCGCGGCCCCACGGGAGATCGGCCCAGGCCGCCACACGTTCCGGCACACCTGGACACCACCGTCGGCGGAAGCCCCCTAGGGGCGCCGCGGGTACCCCCGGCCGAAGGCCGGGGGAGGAACTGCGCGACCGGCCCCCACCGGTCCGCGGCCGAAGAACCGGCAACAACAGGACCCGCAAGCCATTCAGCCTGCGGGTCCCTCAGTCACGTCGGCCTAAAGCCGGCGCAGCGTCACGCCGCCTTGGGGGCGTTCACGTCCGACGGCAGCGCCTTCTGGGCCACCTCGACGAGCGCGGCGAAGGCGTTGGCGTCGTTGACGGCCAGCTCCGCGAGGATCTTGCGGTCGACCTCGACGTTCGCGGCCTTCAGGCCCTGGATGAAGCGGTTGTAGGTGATGCCGTTGGCGCGGGCAGCGGCGTTGATGCGCTGGATCCACAGCTGACGGAAGTCGCCCTTGCGCTTCTTGCGGTCGTTGTAGTTGTAGACCAGAGAGTGGGTGACCTGCTCCTTGGCCTTGCGGTACAGGCGCGAGCGCTGACCGCGGTAGCCGGAGGCCGCCTCGAGGATCGCCCGGCGCTTCTTGTGGGCGTTGACTGCCCGCTTGACGCGTGCCACTTTTTAACTCCTTGTAGCGGGGCCGCGGTTGGACTCACGCGGCCCGGAAACGACTGGGTCCCGGTTGTGCTGACTCAGGGCGCCGTGCGGGCGCCCGCGTGTCACTTGCCGAGAAGCTTCTTGATCTTCGCGGTGTCACCCGGGGCCATCTCGGCGTTGCCGGTGAGGCGGCGCGTCACACGGGACGACTTGTGCTCGAGCAGGTGGCGCTTGCCGGCGCGCTCACGCAGGACCTTGCCGGAACCGGTGACCTTGAAGCGCTTGCTGGCACCGCTGTGCGTCTTGTTCTTCGGCATAGCGCCGTTATCTCCTCGTCGGTGGCGCTCCGGTGCCCGGTCGTGAAACCGGGCACGGTGGAACGTCGCTCTTGTATCGGTTACAACCTGGGACTCTCGCCCCTGGGTGCTGACCTGGGGCGGGTTACCCCGGGGTCACGCCTCGACATGCTCCTCGGCGGGCGCCTCGGCCTCGACCTCGGCGGCTTCGTCCTCGGCGGCGTCGAATTCCGCGGCGTTCTGCGAGCGGCCGGGGTTGGCCTTCGCTTCCGCCTTGCGGGCCTCCTGCGCCTGCCGGGCCTCGGCCATCGCCTCGGTCTTCTTCTTGTGCGGACCGAGAACCATGATCATGTTCCGGCCGTCCTGCTTCGGGTTCGACTCCACGAAACCGAGGTCCTGGACGTCCTCCGCGAGACGCTGCAGCAGTCGGTAGCCCAGTTCGGGCCGGGACTGCTCGCGACCACGGAACATGATCGTGATCTTGACCTTGTCGCCCTGCTTGAGGAACCGAACGACGTGACCCTTCTTGGTGTCATAGTCGTGCGGGTCGATCTTCGGCCGGAGCTTCATTTCCTTGATGACCGTGTGCGCCTGGTTCTTGCGCGCCTCACGGGCCTTCATGGCCGACTCGTACTTGAACTTCCCGTAGTCCATGAGCTTGCAGACCGGCGGACGCGCACTCGCCGCCACCTCGACCAGGTCGAGGTCGTACTCCTGCGCAAGCTCCAGCGCCTTGGCAAGCGGAACAATCCCGACCTGCTCGCCGCTGGGACCGACAAGTCGCACCTCGGGTACGCGAATCCGGTCGTTGATGCGGGGCTCGGTGCTGATGGATCCTCCTCGGTAGCACCACGCGGCGGCCTGGCGGGCAACCGCGTAACGTCTGTTTCCGTAAGACCTAACCGCACCGAAGCAGAAAAAATGCCCCGGACGATCACAGGCGGGGCTCCTCGCACTACCGGAGCACCGCCGCGGGGATCGCGGGGCGCACTATCGGACGGAACGCCGTCGCCGTAGCGGCGAAGCGACCGTCTGACCGGTGACCCGCCGCCCGAAAGGGCGGTCAGGTGGGAGTTCGGAGCCTCCACTTGTGGGCCGGTTCAGTTAGCCGTGAGGCACATCTGTCCGGCCGGTCGTCACACAAGGCTAGCAGCAAAGCCGAGACAGGGCTAATTGAGACGACCTGGGGCTAAGTAAGAGCCCCGTTCCCCCTGCGCCTATCGTGTGGGGCATGAGTGAGACGCCCCTTCCCGGCCCCGGTGACGCCGAGCAGCCCGACTTCGACGAGATGACCCGCGACATCGCCGAGGTCCCCGCGGTCGAGGTGATCGTGACGGTCGCCGTCAACCTGATGAGCGCCGCGGCCGTGAAGCTCGGTCTGGCCCCACAAGAAGGGGAGGGCGACAAGTACAAGGACCTGGACGAGGCCCGCAAGCTGGTCACCGCCCTCGCCGGGCTGCTCGACGCGTCCGCGACCGAGATCAGCTCCTTCCACGCGGCCCCGCTGCGGGACGGCCTGAAGTCGCTGCAGCTGGCCTTCCGCGAGGCCTCGATCGTCCCCGACGAGCCCGGCCAGGGCCCCGGCGAGAAGTACACCGGCCCGGTCTACGGCTAGTGGCCGGTTCGGCGGTCAGTCCCTGACGTACAAGGGCTCGCCCGGAGGCGTGGTCCCGGCCGGCAGCAGTGCCAGGTCGAGACCGTGCACCAGGCGGGCCCTCAGTGTCCCGTCGGCGGCGAGCCGCTCGGCGACGGCCCGGGCGGTCTCGGCGGGCGGTGCGGCGGCGGGGTCGAGGACCAGCGCCAGCGTGCCGTCGGCCGGCCCGGGCCCGAGGTGGGCACGGAGCACGGCCGGTTCGGCGGCCACCGCGGCCCGGACGGCACCGACCACGGCCGGGTCGGTGAGCGGATCGGTGGTCGTGCGTCCCTCCGCGAGGGCGAGCAGCGCGGAGCCGGTCAGTTCGAACGGCACCGGCCCCGCCAGGTCCAGCACCACCGTGTCGGCCTTCTCGTGCGCGGCGGCCTGGAGCGCCTGGTGCAGGGGTACGGCGACGGGCCGGGCCGCCGAGTCCCAGCGGGCCAGCGACTCGGTGGAGGTGAAGGCCGGCAGCGCGGTGCGGTGGCCCGCCTTCAGGGTGGGGACGGCCATGTCGCTGGTCTTCTCGCGGCGCAGCCCGTTCTCGTCCTCCTCGACCTCGCCGAGCACGGCGACCACCGGGACCAGCAGCCGGGCGCCCTTCAGCGCCTCCAGGACCGGTCCGACGGCGCTGCGGTCCCCGGCCCAGGCGGCCAGCGCGGCGGCCAGCCGGGGGTCTGCGGAGCCGTCGTCGTCGGAGTAGCCGGAGTCGGGAATGTTCTTGTTCGCCACGGTCCCCGACCCTATCGGTGGGATGCTGCTGCGGTTGTGCGGCCCCCGAAACCGCCTCGACACGGGTTTCACGGGAATCTCAGATTTCCCTGACCTACTTCTAACTTCCAGCAAACGGCTCACACAGTCCCCGCCCCCAGCATCGCGGGCATGGAGTCCCCCAGAGCCACCTCAGGATCCCGCCGGGCCCGGCGCCGCGGCCGGCCCCGGCGCCGGGCCGTTCTCTACGTCTCCCTCGCCACGGTCGCCGTCGTCGGCGCCACCGCGGCCGGGACCGTGTACGTGAAGGCGCACGCGCGCGGCAACGCCGTATCCTCGGCGACGTCGCCGGCGCCGTCCTCCTCGGCCTCGGCCTCGGCGAGTGGGGAGGCATCGGTGGAACCCGTGACGGAGCCGGCGGTGGACCGGGACGCGCTGCTGAGGTCGGCGATGGGGAAGGTGACCGTGCCGTCCGGGGCGAAGGTCTCCGCGGCGGTCCTCGACCTCGACACCGGCGACGGCGCGACCTACGGCGACTCGGCCTTCGACACCGCGAGCATCGTCAAGGTCGACATCCTCGCGACACTGCTGCTGCAGGCGCAGGACGCCGGCCGGCATCTGACGGCGACGGAGAAGGCGTACGCCACGAAGATGATCGAGAACAGCGACAACACGTCGGCGTCCCAGCTGTGGGACGTCATCGGCAAGGCGACGGGCCTGGACGCCGCGAACAAGCGGTTCGGGCTGACGTCGACCGAAGGCGGCGACGGAGCGCTGTGGGGGCTCACACAGACCACCGCCGCCGATCAACTCACCCTGCTCCAGCAGGTGTTCGGGGACGACTCGAAGCTGAGCGAGGCCTCGCAGGAGTACATCCAGGGGCTGATGAAGACGGTCGAGTCGGACCAGCGGTGGGGCGTCTCGGCCGCCGCCGACGGTTCGGCGTTCGAGCTGAAGAACGGGTGGCTGGCGCGGAGCACGACGGGCCTGTGGGACGTCAACAGCATCGGGCGGGTGACGGTGGACGGGACGGACTACCTGGTCGCCGTGCTGTCGAAGGGGACCGTGAGCCAGGCGAAGGGAATCTCACTGGTGGAGGCGGCCGCGAAGGCGGCGGTGGGGTCCTTCACGGAGTCTTCCGAGTCTGCTTCGGCTTCGGCTTCGGCTTCGGCTTCGCAGTAACGGGGAGGGTTCGACGGTTCGCGGGCGGGTGCGGGCCGGTGGGGGCTGGTCGCGCAGTTCCTCCCCCAGCCTTCGGCCGGGGGTACCCCCAGCGCCCCTTTCGGGGCGCTGAAGAGCCGGGGCTCTTCAGACGGATCTGCGGCGGCCTCTCCACAGCACCACCGCCGCCACCACCAGCACCCCGCCCGTGCCGCCGGCCAGCGGAGCTGCCCAGTCCGTCGCGCTGGTCGTCTTCTCCTCCGGGTCCGGGCCGGAGCCGAAGTACTTCTTGCTGTACGAGGCGGACGTCAGGTTCTGCGTCTTCAGCCGGGCCGCGGACTTGATCGCCGCCGCCGGGTCGATCATGCCGAAGCCCCGGGAGTCGTCGCGGCCGCCGGCCGGGGCGTCGCGGGCGGTGTCCTCCAGGAGTTTCTTGATCTGGGCCGGGGTGAGGCCGGGGTGGGCCGCCTTGACCAGGGCCACGGCGCCGGAGACGAAGGCGGAGGCGGCGCTGGTCCCCCAGCCCTCGTAGTACTTGTGGTCCGGGTCGGCGATGACGATGTCGACGCCGGGTGCGCTGACCGTGGCGTACCAGCGGCGGGTGGAGAAGTCGGCGCGGGTGCCGAACTTGTCCACCGCGGTGGCGGCGATGACGCCCGGGTAGGCCGCCGGGTAGGAGATGTGGTCGCCCTTGTCGCCGCCGTTGCCCGCCGAGGCGACGACCACGACGTCCTTCTTCAGGGCGTACTGGATCGCCTCGTCCTCGCTGGGCTCGGGGTGCGCGGAGTCGGAGTCGTCGCCGAGCGAGAGGTTGATGACGTCGGCGCCGTGGTCGGCGGCCCACCGGATGCCCTCGGCGAGGGCGTTGCCCCGGGTGGAGCGGGCCTTGCCGCGGGCGCTGTCGCCGTCTTCGAGGATGACCCGGACGGGGAGGATCTTCGCCTCGGGCGCGACCCCCATCACGCCGTCGCCGTTGCCCACGCCGTGGCCGTGACCGGCGATGATGCCGGCCATGGCGGTACCGTGCCGGGCCCAGTCCCGGTCGCCCGGGCCGGCACCGAAGCCGATCATGTCCTTGGCGGTCAGGACGTTGCCGGCGAGGTCCGGGTGGTCCGCCTCGACGCCGGTGTCCAGGACGGCGACGGTGATGCCCTTGCCCTTGGTGGTCTGCCAGGCCTCGTCCAGGTGGAGGGCGGACAGGCCCCACTGCTGGGCGCGGATGCTGTCCGCGTACGCGGTGGTGGACGGCAGCAGGGCGAGCGAGCCGGCGAGCAGCAGGCTCACCGCGGCCCCGGTGGCGCGGCGCTTCATGAGGGCTTCTCCGTTGCCGGGCCGACGATGTTCTGACGCAGTCGCCGTTCGATCCGGTCGGCCAGGCCCTGCGCCTCGTTGCCGAGGCCGGCCTGGGCCGCGGCCGTGGTGGCACCGGAGGTCTCGGCGTCGGCGGCGGGCTGCGGGGCGTCGACGGTCCGGCCGTCGGCCCAGCCGGAGACGGCGTAGGCGACGATCGGGGCGTCGGCGAGCACGGAGATCGTCCAGGAAGCCCGCTGGTGCGGCCCGAACCGCTCGGCGGCGGTGTTCTTCGCCGCGTACGGGCGGGGCAGCAGGTCGGTGCGGCGGTCCAGCCGTTCGTCGGTGAACCGCTTGGCGAGGGCGGTCATCCCGGCCGGGTCGGCCTTCGTGAACAGCAGGCCGACGGTCGTCACATAGCTCTGGGTGGCGTCGGTGTAGGTGGCGCGGACCAGGCGCTGGCAGCCTACGGGGGCGAGCACCTTGCGCAGCAGCGGGTCGAAGGCGTCGGCGCAGCCGCCGGCCGGGGCGACGGCGATCCGCGTCCAGGTGCGGTCCGCGCCGCCGGGGCCGGCGCCGGTGCCCTGCACGGTGGGCGGGAACAGTTCGTCGACCGGCACGTTGTGCCACAGGCCGGAGGCGGTGCTGAAGCTGGTCGCCGCGGCCGTGTCACCGCCGTCGTCGACGATCCAGCCCCCGGTGACCGCGCCGCCGATGAGTCCGAGGCCGAGCACCATGCAGGCGGCGGCAGCGGCGGTACGAGGCGCCACGCGACCGACCAACGACAGCCCCCGCCCACGCTCGTCGTACCCCTCGGGCTCACCGAACGTCACAACGGGCCGCTCCCGGCCGGGAGTTCCCGCGGAGGCGCTCCAGGACATCGAGGGGTCCGGGGCGGGGCCGAAGGTGTGCGCCGGCGGGGCGGTGTCGCGGTAGGAAGGATAGGGAGGAGTAGCTGCCGGGGCGGGACGCGGTACGGCGCCGGAGTCCGGACGGATCGGAGCCGGTGCGGGTGCAGGTGCAGGTACGGGTGTCGGTGCCGCCGGCTGTGCCGGGGCGGCCGAGGGCCGCGGCGGCGCTTCCGCCGCCGAGCGCTCGGGACCGTCGACGGCGGGGAACGCCGTACCGGCCGTCGCCGAAGCCGCGGAACGCAGCGGGACCCCACTGTCCGCAAGCCCCGTCGGACGCGGCGGGCCGGAGGGCGCCTGAGCACCGGGCCGGTGCGGAGCGTCGGTCCCCGGGGTCCTGCCGGACGGCACCGGAGGCGCCGTCGGACGCGGCGGAGCAACGGGCGGCGGGGCGCTCGCCGGACGCGAGGGCATCCCGGTCGCCGAGGGCTCCGCCGGGCGCGGCACGGCACCGGACGCCGGAGGACCGGCGGCCGGACGGCGCGGTGTGCCGGATGCCGAGGGGCCCGCCGGGCGCGAGGCATCGCCGGTCGCCGAGGGCTCCGCCGGACGCTGCGCGGCACCCGCCGCCGGAGGGTCCGCAGGACGCGCAGGTGCACCGGCCACCGGAGGGCCGGACGGACGCGGCGGCGTGCCGGACACCGGGGCCTCGGACGGACGCGGCGGCGTGCCGGACGCCGGGGGCCGGGGCGGGCGGGGTGGCGGTGGGGTGACCTTAGGGGGCGTCGTGGGGCGCGGCGGGGCCGTCGGCACCGGGAACGTCCGCATGTGCGGGCTCCACGCGCTGCCCGAGTCGGGCGTGCCGAGGCCGGTGGCCGGGAAGTCGCCGCGGGGCCGTTCGAACCGTCTGGGCCCGGTCGCGCCCGACGTGCCCCCGGCCGGCTCGCCCGACGGAGCGGTCGGAGTGGTCGGCGCCGTCGCCGATCCCGCGGTGCCACGCCGCTCGTCCGACGGCGGCTCCGTCTCCTCCGCCGCACGGAGGGGGCGTAGCGAGGTGGTCGGTTCCGAGCCGGGCTGCGTGCGCCGTGGCGAGGGGCCCGGACCGTACGACAGCCGGAACGGCGCCGTGCGCCCGGTCTCCCGGTCGGAAGGCACCGGGGGCAGGTCCGGGAAACGGGCCGAGGCCGGTGGCGGCGGCGGAGACGCGGTGGTCGCGCCCTGCGGCGGACGGAAGTGGGGATAGCGGGGCCGAACGATGCGCTCGGCGGACGTCGAGCGGCCTGCGGACCTGTCCCCCGCATCCTGTTCGCCCTGCCCCACCGCACCGCCCCGACTCGTCCGGTCATCACGACTCTGCTGCCCGCCGGGCCGTCCCGGCAGCTGCTCCTGCCCGGTGCTCCCGGCCCCACCGGTGGATACGTCCGGCCGCTGCGACCGGTTCATCCGGTTCGGCCGGTCGAAGAACCCCGGCCGCTCCACGCGGCCGGACGCATCGGCTGGACCGGCCGCGTCGGCCGGGTACGGGGCATCGCCTCGGCCGGTCCGGCCGGTCCCCGGCCGGGTTCCGTCGGCCGTCGGCGCGGGCTCCCCCGGGGAATCCGTCGGGGCGGGGCCGGACGAAGGGCGTCGCGGGATCGGGGCGTGCCGCGCTTCACTGCTCATGCGCCCCCCGTTTCCTCGTGCCCGGGCCAACTCCTCGTACGGGTCGTCGTGCTCCCCGGCGCGGAGACGTCCGCCCCGGGCACGCATACCCGCACGCGCGGATCCGCATCCCGGCGCGGGTCAGGCGGCCGGGTTCGTTCCGCCGTACGTGCGCGTCACTCTACGGGTTGTCCGACGACGAACGGGAACCAGTCCGCGGCCCCGGGGCATCTGCCCGGATCGTCCCCCTACCCTGCGGTAATCCTGTCTGGCAGGCTTCGTTCATGACTGCGCGCGCCGCCGACCGGGCCCGTTACGACCGGGCCACCGCCCATCTGGACGCCCCCCTCGCGATCGTGGATCTGGAGGCCTTCGACGCCAACGCGGACGATCTCGTGCGCCGGGCCGGCGGCAAGCCGATCCGGGTCGCCAGCAAGTCCGTCCGCTGCCGCCACCTGCTGGAACGCGTCCTCGCGAAGGACGGCTTCGCCGGGATCATGTCCTTCACGCTCGCGGAGTCGCTGTGGCTCGCGCGTTCGGGCTTCGACGACATCCTGCTGGCCTATCCGTCCGCCGACCGGAGCGCCTTCGCGGAGCTGGCCGCCGATCCGAAGCTCGCCGCGGCCGTGACCGTGATGATCGACGACCCGGCGCATCTCGACCTGATCGACGCCGCCCGTGA
The DNA here is from genome assembly GCF_042721035.1 of Streptomyces sp. NPDC058464. NCBI lineage: Bacteria > Bacillati > Actinomycetota > Actinomycetes > Kitasatosporales > Streptomycetaceae > Streptomyces > Streptomyces sp. NPDC058464. The sequence continues at coordinate 193,362 of NZ_JBHXMA010000018.1, read as the reverse complement.
CGGCGGGACCGAAGTGGTCCGGGTCTGCCTGGAGTTGGACACCTCGCTGAAGCTGCTCGGGGGCCGGGTGCGGGTCGGGGCCCGGCGCTCGCCGCTGTACTCCCCCGCCCAGCTCGCCGACCTGGCGCGGACCGTGGCCCGGCGGCCGGGCTTCAAGCTGGTCGGGATCATGGGGTACGAGGGGCACATCGCCGGGGTCGGGGACGACATCGCCGGCCGGCCGCTGCGCTCCCGCGCGGTGCGGCTGATGCAGACCACCGCCCGCCGTGAGCTGTCCGAGCGGCGCGCCGCGGTGGTGCGGGCGGTCCGGGCGGTGGCGCCGGACCTGGAGTTCGTCAACGGCGGCGGCACGGGCAGTGTGCAGACCACGGCCGCGGAGGACGCGGTCACCGAGATAGCGGCCGGTTCGGGCCTGTACGTACCGCGCCTCTTCGACAACTACACGTCGTTCACCGGCCGTCCGGCCGCGCTGTTCGCCATGCCCGTCGTGCGGCGGCCCGGTGTCGGGGTCGTGACCGTCCTCGGCGGCGGCTACCCGGCCTCCGGCGCCGCGGGCCCCGACCGGCTGCCGGTGCCGTACCTGCCGGAGGGCCTGTCGTACGACGCGCAGGAAGGCCCCGGCGAGGTGCAGACCCCGCTGCTCGGCTCCGCCGCGGACGACCTGCTGATCGGCGACAAGGTGTGGTTCCGGCACGCCAAGGCGGGCGAGCTGTGCGAGCGGTTCGCCGAGCTGCAGCTGGTCGAGGGCGACCGGGTGACGGCGACCGTACCGACGTACCGGGGCGAGGGCCACACGTTCCTGTAGGCGTCCAGGGCCCGTGCGCCAGACGTCCAGGGCCGGTCCGCCGGACGTCCGAGGCCGGTCCGCCGGACGTCTAGGGCCGGTCCGCCGGGCGGATGCCCTTGGTGATCGCGTCCATGTCGGACAGCGGCGGCCCGTCCGGGCCCGCGTCGAAGACGAACCGGACGACGACCGGGGCCGGGATGCCGCTGTCGGACGGGAAGGCCAGGGACTGGACGTAGCCGCCCGGTCCGTCGGCCGTGCGGACCCGCCAGCGCACCAGGTAGCCGTCGCGGCCAGCCACCGCGACCCGCCCCGCCTTGACCACCTGGTGGGACCGGATGCCCCCGTACGGCCGCCGGCCGCCGGGATCACGGCCGTACGCCGCCTCGGCCGCGTCGGGTACGTCGCGTTCGGCGACGGTGCGCGGCGAGGCGCCGTCGGCGCTGCCCGCGGTACGGCTGATGACCTGGCCGTGGCGGCACCGGCCGGTGTCGGCGGGGCAGGCATAGGTGCCGTCGGTGGTCATCACGACGTCGTCCTGGGCGAGGTACGAGGAGCCGGTCCAGCCGGCCGGCACCGGCAGGGTGATGCCGTTGAGCTGGTCGACCACGAGGGACGGGGGCACCGCCGCGCTGGGGGCGGCGCGGACCGTCGTGTCGGCCCCGCCGTTCGCCTCGTCGGTGCGGAGCACTGTCGCGCCGGAGACGATCGCCGTCGCCAGCACGGCCGCGGCGGATATCAGCGCGACCGCCCTGGCCCGTCCGGACGCCCCGGCCGCCGGGGTGGGCGGCACGGGGAGACCGGACGGGGTGCGCCGGTGCTCGGTCCAGGCCCGTCCGTCCCACCAGCACTCCAGGTGCGGGGCCTCGGGGTCGGCGTACCAGCCGGGCGGCGGCGTCATGCTCACTCCCGCACTGTAGGACGGGGGCCGGGGTCCGTACACGGACTCCTAGAGGGGCGTGACGTACGCCCCAGAGATCCCGCCGTCCACCAGGAAGTCGCTGGCGTTGACGAAGGAGGAGTCGTCGCTGGCCAGGAAGGCGACGGCGGCGGCGATCTCCTCGGCCTCGGCGAACCGGCCGAGCGGGATGTGCACCAGGCGGCGGGCGGCCCGCTCCGGGTCCTTGGCGAACAGCTCCTGCAGGAGAGGGGTGTTGACCGGTCCCGGGCAGAGCGCGTTCACGCGGATGCCCTCCCGGGCGAACTGCACGCCCAGTTCACGGGACATGGCCAGAACGCCGCCCTTGGACGCGGTGTAGGAGATCTGCGAGGTGGCCGCGCCCATCCGGGCCACGAAGGACGCCGTGTTGATGATGGAGCCCTTGCCCTGCTGCCGCATGTAGGGGATGGCGGCCTTGCAGCACAGGTAGACGGAGGTGAGGTTGACCTCCTGCACGCGCTTCCAGGCCTCCAGGCCCGTCTCCAGGATGGAGTCGTCGTCGGGCGGCGAGATGCCGGCGTTGTTGAAGGCGATGTCGACGCTGCCGTAGGTGTCGAAGGCGGTCTTGAAAAGCGCCTCGACCTGTTCGGCGTCGGTGACGTCGACCTTGACGAAGATCCCGCCGACCTCCTCGGCGGCGGCCTTGCCGCGGGCCTCGTCGACGTCGCCGCAGACGACATGGGCGCCCTCGGAGGCCAGCCGCCGTGCGGTGGCGAGGCCGATGCCGCTGCCGGCTCCGGTGATGACGGCGGTACGGCCGACGAGCCGGCGGCAGACGATGTCAGAGGTCTCAGGGATCTCGGAGGTCTCAGAGGTCTCAGCGGTCACTGTGCGGGGCCTTCCGTGCTGATGAAGACGTTCTTGGTTTCGGTGAAGGCGGTGAGCGCGTCCGGGCCGAGTTCCCGGCCGATCCCCGACTGCTTGAAGCCGCCGAAGGGGGTCCAGTAGCGGACGCTGGAGTGGGAGTTGACGGAGAGGTTGCCCGCCTTGACGGCCTGGGAGACGCGCAGGGCGCGGCCCACGTCGCGCGTCCAGATCGAACCGGAGAGGCCGTAGTCGGTGTCGTTGGCCAGCCGGATCGCGTCGGCCTCGTCCTCGAACGGGATGACCACGGCGACCGGTCCGAAGACCTCCTCCACGGCCACGCGCGCCTGCGGCTCGACGCCGGTGAGGACGGTGGGCGGGAACCAGAAGCCGGGGCCCTCGGGGGCCTTGCCGCGGATGCCGGGCGCGTCGGCGTCGACGTACGAACGGACCCGCTCCAGCTGGGCCTTGGAGATCAGCGGGCCCATTTCCGTCTTCTCGTCGGCCGGGTCGCCGACGGTGACGGACTCGATCGCGGGGGCGAGGAGTTCCAGGAAGCGGTCGTAGACGGGGCGTTGGACGAGGATGCGGGTGCGGGCGCAGCAGTCCTGGCCGGAGTTGTCCAGGAAGGACATCGGGGCGGCGGCCGCGGCGGCCTCGATGTCGGCGTCGGCGAAGACGAGGTTGGGGCTCTTGCCGCCGAGCTCGAGGGTCACGCGCTTCACCTGGTCGGCACAGAGCGCCATGATGCGCTTGCCGGTCCGGGTGGAGCCGGTGAACACGATCTTGGCGACGCCCGCGTGTTTCACGAGCGCCTCGCCCGCGATGTCGCCGCGGCCGGGCAGCACCTGGAAGAGGTGCTCGGGGAGGCCTGCCGCCAGGGCGAGTTCGGCGAGCCGGAGGGCGGTGAGCGGGGTCGTCTCGGCGGGCTTCAGGATCACCGCGTTGCCGGCGGCGAGGGCGGGGGCGGTGCCCCAGGCCGCGATGGGCAGGGGGAAGTTCCAGGGGGCGATGATCCCGACGACCCCGAGGGGTTCGAGGAGGGTGACGTCGAGGCCGCCCGGGACCGGGATCTGACGGCCGATGAGCCGCTCCACTCCCCCGGCCGCGTAGTCGAGCAGGTCCCGGACGTTGCCGGTCTCCCAGCGGGCGTTGCCGACGGTGTGCCCGGCCTCCCGGACCTCCAACTGCGCCAGTTCCTCGCGGTGTTCGTCGACGACGACGGCGAACCGGCGCAGCAGCCGGGCCCGGTCGCCGGGCGCGAGCGCGGCCCACCGCTCCTGGGCGAGCGCGGCCCGCCGTACGGCGGTGTCGACGTCCGCCTCCACGGCCCCCGGGACGGTCGCGATCACCTCTTCCGTCGCCGGATTGAGGACGTCGAGTTCGTACTGTTGCGACAAGTGGTGCCTCACATGCGTTCGAAGGAGCGGCGCAGCTCCCAGTCGGTCACCGCGGCGTCGAAGGCCTCCAGTTCGACGCGGGCCATGTTGCGGTAGTGCGCGACGACCTCGTCGCCGAAGGCGGCCTTGGCGACGGGGCTGTTCTCCCAGAGCTCGGCGGCCTCGCGAAGGGTGGTCGGGACGTGCGCGAAGTCGGCGGTGTAGGCGTTGCCGGCGCAGGCCTCGGGCAGTTCCAGCTTCTGCTCGATGCCGTACAGCCCGGCCGCGACCAGGCCGGCGACGGCGAGGTGCGGGTTGACGTCGCCGCCGGGCAGCCGGTTCTCGAAGCGCAGCGAACGGCCGTGGCCGACGACGCGCAGCGCACAGGTGCGGTTGTCCTGGCCCCAGGCGACGGCGGTGGGGGCGAAGGAGCCCGGCTGGAACCGCTTGTAGCTGTTGATGTTGGGCGCGTAGAGCAGCGAGAAGTCGCGGAGGGCCGCCAACTGCCCTGCGAGGAAGTGCCGCATCACGTCCGACATGCCGTGCCCGTCGGGGGCGGCGAAGACGCCCTGGCCGTCCGCGTCCGTCAGCGACAGGTGGATGTGGCAGGAGTTGCCCTCGCGCTCGTTGTACTTGGCCATGAAGGTGAGGGAGACGCCCTCCTGGGCGGCGATCTCCTTGGCGCCGGTCTTGTAGATGGCGTGCTGGTCGCAGGTGACGAGGGCCTCGTCGTAGCGGAAGGCGATCTCGTGCTGCCCGGGGTTGCACTCGCCCTTGGCGGACTCGACGGTCAGCCCGGCGCCCGCCATCTCGTTGCGGATCCGGCGCAGCAGCGGCTCGATCCGCCCGGTCCCCAGCACCGAGTAGTCGATGTTGTACTGGTTGACCGGGGTCAGCCCGCGGTAGTTCGCGTCCCAGGCCGCCTCGTAGGTGTCCTTGAACACGATGAACTCCAGCTCCGTACCGACCTGTGCGGTGTAGCCGAGTTCGGCGAGGCGCTCCAGCTGGCGGCGGAGGATCTGCCGGGGCGCGGCGACGACCGGGGAGCCGTCGTTCCAGGCGAGGTCGGCGATGAGCATCGCGGTGCCCGCGTTCCAGGGCACGCGGCGGAGGGTGGAGAGGTCGGGGTGCATGGCGAAGTCGCCGTAGCCGCGGTCCCATGAGGACATGGCGTAGCCGTCGACGGTGTTCATCTCGGTGTCGACGGCGAGGAGGTAGTTGCAGCCCTCGGTGCCGTTCCGCAGGACCTCGTCGAGGAAGAAGCGGGCGGCGAACCGCTTGCCCTGCAACCGCCCTTGCATGTCGGGGAAGGCCAGGACGACAGTGTCGATCTCACCGCCCGCGACGAGGGTGTGCAGCTCCTCGACGCTCAGCGGGGGTGTGCGGTCTGCCACGGGAGCTCCTTCGGCTTCTTTCACGCAGCGCTTCTGGGGCCGGTCGGGGAGCTCTAAGGTATTGAAGAGAACCATTGCTTGGGAAGGGGGTACGGCCATATGTCGTTGGACGCGGACGGCGCCCTCGACGACCCGTTGACGCCGGTGCTGCGGCCGGTGCGGGCGGGCAACGGCTTCGAGGAGGCGCTGGAGCAGATCCTGCAGGTCGTCCGGCTGGGCCTGGTGCCGGGCGGCGAGCGGCTGCCCGCCGAACGGGAGCTGGCGGAGCGGCTCGGGATCAGCCGGGTGACGCTGCGCGAGGTGCTGAAGGTGCTCCAGGACCAGGGCCTGGTGGAGTCCCGGCGCGGCCGGTACGGGGGCACGTTCGTGCTGCCGCGCACGGACGCGGGCGGCGAGGACGAGCTGCGGCGCCGGATCGCCGAGGTCGACATCGAGGACGTACTGCGCTTCCGGGAGGTCCTGGAGGTCGGCGCGGCGGGCCTGTGCGCGGCGCACGGCCTGACCGGCGAGCAGGCGCTCCGCCTCCGCGAGGCGCTGGCCCGCACCCACGAGGCACCGCTCGCGGACTACCGCCGCCTGGACACCCTGCTCCACCTGACGATCGCCGAGCTGTGCGGCTCCCCCTCCCTCACCGCCCAGTACGCGGCGGTGCGGGCGACGGTCAACGATCTCCTCGACTGCATCCCGCTCCTGGTCCGCAACCTGGAGCACTCGCAGCGCCAGCACATCGCCCTGGTGGAGGCGGTACTGGACGGGGACGCGGACGGCGCCCGGGAGATGATGCGGGAGCACTGCGCGGGGACGGCGGCGCTGCTGCGGGGCTTCCTGGCCTGACGCCCGACCGGCGTGTCACAAAGGTGTGCGATAAAGGTATGGAAGCACACCTTTATCGCACACCTTTGTGACAGGGGAGGGCCCATGGCCGGACGGCCGCTGATCGGCGTGAGCACATACCTGGAGGCCGGGGCGCGCTGGGGCGTGTGGGAGCTGGAGGCGGCACTGCTGCCGGCCGGCTACCCGCGCCTCGTCCAGCGGGCCGGCGGCCTGGCCGCGATGCTGCCGCCGGACGCCCCGGAGCACGCGGCGGCGACGGTGGCCCGCCTGGACGGCCTGGTGATCGCGGGCGGCCCGGACGTGGAGCCGGTCCGCTACGGCGCCGAACCCGATCCCCGCACGGGCCGCCCCGCCCGCGCCCGGGACGCCTGGGAACTGGCCCTCGCCGACGCGGCGCTGGCCGCGGGCATACCGCTGCTCGGCATCTGCCGGGGCATGCAGCTCCTGAACGTCGCCCTCGGCGGCACCCTCGTCCAGCACATCGACGGCCACGCGGAGGTGCCCGGCGTCTTCGGCCGCCACGAGGTGAAGCCGGTCCCCGGGACGCGGTACGCCGAGACGGTCCCGGAGGAGACCTCGGTCCCGACCTTCCACCACCAGGCGGTCGACCGGCTCGGGGCGGGGCTGCTGGTCTCTGCCCACGCGGCCGACGGCACGGTCGAGGCGATCGAACTGCCCGCCGAGCGCGGCTGGGTCCTCGGGGTGCAGTGGCATCCGGAGATGGGCGAGGACCTGCGGGTGATGCGCGCGCTGGTCACCGCCGCGTCCGCAGCCGTGTCCTGAGCCAGGCCAGGGCCGCGTCGCCCTGTGCCCGCTGGAACGGGCGCAGGGTGGGCAGGCCGGGCGGCGCGGGCCGCACCGAGTGCTCCAGGAAGAAGCCGGTGAGCGCGGCGAGCACGGCGGTGACGGCGCCCGGGTCCGCGTCCCTGCCGAGCGGATGCACGGCGAAGATGCCCTCCGGGTCCGGGCCGCCCTGGGCCACGACGCAGGGCAGCATGACGAGCAGGTCGAACCAGGGGGCGGCCCGGACGGCGTGCGGCCAGTCCACGAAGACCACCCCTCCGTCGTCCGTCAGCAGCATGTTGTCGGCGCGCAGGTCGGCGTGGGCGAGGGTGTCGCCGGCGGCGGACTCGGGCCAGGGGGCGGCGAGTTCGGCCAGTTCGGCGAGGTGGGAGACGGTCCAGTCGTCGAGGCGTCCGGTGGCCGCGCCGGGGTTCTCGGCCAGCCTGCGCCAGCCGTCGAAGGCGTCGGCGAGACGCTCGCCCGCGGGCGGGGCGTCGAGCGGAGACGGGGTGAGGGTACGGCCGAGGGTGGCGACCGCGTCCAGGACGCGGCGGAGTTCGTCCGGGCGCCAGGGGACGTGCGGCTGACGGCCCTTCACCTCCTCGAAGACGAGGGCCACCCAGGTGCCGTCGTCGTAGCTGCCGAGGAGGCGGGGTGCGGGGACCGCGGCGGGAAGGGCGGCGGTGTTGCGGGCCTCCGTGCGGTGCAGGGCGGGACTGTCGGGGTTGGCGTCGGCGCTGACCGCCTTGACGAAGGCGGTGCGGTGGGCGGCGGTGCGGATCCTGGCGGCGACGCCCGGGGAGAAGCCGCCGGGCTGGGTGACGGCGTGGGTGACGGGGGCGCCGCCGAGGAGGTCGGTGACGGCGGTGCGGACGGGGGTGGGGAGGGCTTCCCAGGGGGTGCGGGTGCCTTCGGCGGGCGGGGTGGGGGTGGGCATGGGGGGATGGTGGAGGCTGGGAGCCGACCCCCGCGAGGGATTTTCGCCCCCGCCGCCCCTACCCGTCCCATCCTCCAGGGGGAGCCCCCCCTTCGACCGCCCACTCCGGGGGCTGCCGCCCCCGCACCCCCGCTTCGGCCTGAACGGCCTCGTCCTCAAACGCCGGACGGGCTGTCTTCTCGGACCGCTCGTCTTCAAGTGACCGAGTCGGGTGGTGGGTGGGCGACAGGTTGTTCAACCCCGGGTCAGGGAAAGCAGCTCGCGGGCCGGGCCCGTCGGGCGGTGGCCTGTCGGCCAGACCGCTCGTAGGTCGCGGCGGAGGGTGACGCCCTCCAGCGGGATGCTGACCAGGCGTCGTATCGCCAGCTCCTCCCCCACCGCCAGTTCGCTGAGGACCGCCGGGCCCGCGCCGCCGACCGCCGACGCCTTCACCGCCGTGGTCGACGACAGTTCGATCAGCGGCCGGGCCAGACCGCCCAGTGCCGCGTCGAGGACCTGCCGGGTGCCGGAGCCGCGTTCGCGGAGGATCAGCGGGGTCGCCGCCAACTCCTCCGCGGCGAGCGGGCGCCGGCGGCGGGCCCAGGGGTGGGCAGGGGCCACGACCACGATCAGGCGGTCGTGGGCTATCACCGCCGAGTCGAGACCGTGCGGGACCGTCAGGCCCTCCACGAAGCCCAGGTCCGCCTCGTCGGCGAGCAGCCGTTCCGCCACCGCCGCCGAGTTGCCGGCGAGCAGGGACACCGCCGTGTCGGGGCGCTGGGCGCGCAGCGCGAGCAGCCAGCCGGGGAGCAGGTACTCGGCGATGGTCATGCTCGCCGCGACCCGAAGTCGCGAGTCCCGCCGGTCCCGGAGCGCCTGGGCACCCGCGTCGAAGGCCTCCGCCGCCTCCACCACCCGCCGAGCCCAGTCGGTCACCAGCGCCCCCGCGTCCGTGAGCCGCGAGCCGCGCGGTGAGCGGTCGACCAGGGCCACGCCCAGCTGCCGTTCCATGGAGCGGATCCGGCTGCTGGCCGCCGGCTGGGTGATGCCGACCTCCCGCGCCGCCGCCCCGAGGCTGCCCAGCCGCGCCACCGCCAGCAGCAGCTCCAGCGCGCCGAGGTCCGGCACCCGGTGCGCCAGCGTGCCGCCTCCCGGCCGCTCCTCCGTCTCGCTCATAAGACCAGCTTATGCCCCCATAGAGAGGGACTCCCTGGTCGCGGGGTCAGGGTGGCGGAACCGTGGACTCATGGTCACCGCAGTCCGGAATCTCGGCCCCAACTGGTACGCGTCCGTCATGGGCACCGCGGCCCTCGCCCTCGGCGGCACCGCGCTCGGTGCCGACGGCCCGCGAGAGCTCTTCGTCGGCGTCTGGGCACTGTCCCTGCTGCAACTCCTGGTCCTGCTGGTCGCCCGTGCCCTGCACTGGGCCTACCACCGCGACCAGGCCCTCGCCCACCTCCGCGACCCCGCGGTCGCCCCCTTCTACGGCTGCCTCTCCATGGCCCTGCTCGCCGTCGGCGGCGGTGCCCTCGCCCTCGGGCGGGACTGGATCGGCGAGCCGGCCGCCGTCGCGCTCGATTCCGTGCTGTTCGTCGCCGGTACCGCCGTGGGACTCGTGGCCGCCGTCGCCGTGCCGTACCTGCTGGCCGTACGGCACCGGGTGGAGCCCGGCCAGGCCTCCCCGGTGTGGCTGCTGCCGCTGGTCGCGCCCATGGTGTCGGCCGCGTTCGGGCCGCAGCTCGTCCCGCATCTGCCGCCCGGGCAGCCGCGCGCGGCCCTGCTCTACGGCTGCTTCGCGCTCTTCGGGCTGAGCCTGCTGACCACGTTGCTGATGCTCACGCTCGTCTTCGCCCGGCTGGTCACCGGCGGTCCGCTGCCGCTCGCGCTGACCCCCACGATCTTCCTGGTACTGGGCCCGCTCGGGCAGTCGACGACGGCGGTGGGCGCCTTCGCGGACCTGGCCCCCGGCGTCGTACCGCCGCCGTACGCCACCGGTTTCGGCCTCCTCGCCGTGCTGTACGGCGTTCCCGTCATGGGGTTCGCGCTGCTGTGGCTGGCGCTGGCCGCGGCGCACGTGGTGCGGGCGTGGCGGGACGGGATGCGGTTCGCGATGACGTGGTGGGCCTTCACCTTCCCCGTGGGGACGTGTGTCACGGGCGCGGCCGCGCTGGGTCGGCACACCGGGCTCGCCGGGTACCACTGGCTGGCGGTGGGTCTGTACGCCGTCCTCGTCGCCGGCTGGCTCGCGGCCGCCTCCGGGACCGTACGCGGGCTGCTCAGCGGTGAGCTGCTCGCAGGGCCTCGCCCAGCACCCGTGGCGCCTCGGCCAGTGACGGTCCGTACCACGTCAGGTGCCGTCCGCTGACCAGCGCGCAGGGCAGCCCGGGGAACGCCTCGGGGCCGTCGGCGGCGGTGAAGCGGTAGGGCTCGTCCGGGAGCACGACCAGGTCGGGGGCCGCGTCGAGCAGTTCCCCGACCGGGATGCGGGGGTAGCGCTCGGGGTGGCCCTCGAAGAGGTTCGGTACGCCGAGCCGCGCCAGGACGTCCCCCGCGAACGTGTCCCGGCCCAGGACCATCCACGGACGCCGCCAGACCGGTACGACCGCCGTCGTGCGGGGGCCGGCCGGTACCGGTGCGGACCAGGCCCGCTCGGCCTCGTCCAGCCAGCGGGGGCGGGTGCGCGCGCCGCACGCGGTGAGGACCCTGTCCAGCTCGTCGAAGGCCTGCGGGACGCTGCGCACCTCGGTGACCAGGACCGCCAGGCCGGCGGTGCGGAGGGCGTCGAGGTCGGGGGCGCGGTTCTCCTCCTCGTTGGCGATCACCAGGTCGGGGGCGAGGGCGAGGATGCGGTCGAGGTCGGGGTTCTTGGTGCCGCCGATGCGGGGGACGTCGAGGTCGGCCGGGTGGGTGCACCAGTTGGTGGCGCCGACGAGGACTTCGGGGAGCGTTTCTGCGATTGCCTCGGTGAGGGAGGGGACCAAGGAGACTACGCGCCGTGGTTCTCTGTGGGTGCGTTGTGGCTGGTCGCGCCCACGCGGCGCCAGCCGCAGATCAGATACAGCCCCGCGCCCCTTTCGGGGCGCTCCAGCTCGGGGCGTCGCAGGGTGCGGCATCTCAGGGATCAGCGGGGGCGGTCCTGGACCGCCTCGATGTGTTCGGCCACTGCCACCACGATCACCCTCGTGTCCGGGACCGTCGCGCGCCAGCGGTGGCGGACTCCGCCGGTGAGGTAGAGGGTGTCGCCGCGGCCGAGGCGGTGGGCGCGGCCCTCGGCCTCGATCTCCACGGCGCCGTCGGCGACGTACATCAACTCGTCGTTGCGGTGCTGGAATTCGCGGCCGGCGTCGTGGTCGCCGGTGAACTCCGAGGCGTGCAGCTGGTGGTGACCGCGGACCAGGGAACGCACCTTGGGCGCGAAGTCCGGCTCGGTGGCGTCGTCGGCCCGTACGACGTCGACGCTGCACGCCGGGTCGGCGGCGGCGAGGAGTTCGACGGCCGTGGTGCGCAGGGCGTCGGCGAGCTTCTCCAGGGAGGTGCGGCTGGGGCGGGCCCTGTCGTTCTCGATCTGGCTCAGGAAGGGCACCGACAGGCCGCTGCGCTCGGCCACGGCGGCGAGGGTGAGCTCCAGCGCACGGCGGCGCCGCCGTACTGCCGCGCCCACCCGCACGGGCTGCTGGTCTTTGTGGTCGCCCATCGCTCCGGCTCCCTCCTTCGCTCGTCGATCCGTCCTTCGGGCGCCCCGCTGCGACCGGGCCCCTCCTGATGGGTTCTCTGCACCCTACGCATGTTCGGCAAACCGTTTCAGGCGGCCGTCACATCCCTGTCACGTCCGGTGAGCGCCACCCTCACAGTTCGCGCCAGTGCACGAGCTCGCCGGACTCACCGGGCGCGTGCGGCTCCTTCAGGTCGGGCGGACTCGTCCTTCGGGATGAACACGCTGACCAGGAGGGCCGGACGGCCGTCCGGTCGGTCGGCGACGACGCCTGCGGACCGGCGACGGCACGGCTGCGGACGGGGGTGCGCCGGCTCGGCCGCCCGGCCCGGCCGGAAGCGGGGGCGCGAGGATGCGCTGACCGGCTCCCGCGGCCGTTGCGCGGGCGCGCCCCCTCGATCAGGAAGGGGGCACCCCACGGGTTCGAGGCGCGGGCGGTCGCCGATGTTCCCGGCATCGCCCCGGGCACGGAGTGGCTGGTCGAGGTGCTGATCGGGGCGGGCCCGCGGGACCGTGAAACCCCGCAGGGTGCGCCGGAGTTGACGGTGGGTGGCGCGGTCGGCGCGGTGGTCGCCGGCCGGTTCCGCGGTGTCGCCGCGGACCGCGGTGACGTCGGGGGTGCCCTCGGTGCGGCGGGGCAGGGTGCGAGGCGCGTCGGACGCCTGGTCGGCCGTTCCGGCCTGCGGGGCGGCAAGGCTTGGGCAACGCCGTAGCGCTACGTGGTTGGCCGGATCCTTTTCGTAGGCGGGGAAACCCGGCCGCCGGCGCCGTCGAGGCGAGTCGAGGTGATCGGCACCCGGTCGGCGTCAGTGCCGTACGGCATGATGCGTGGCGTGACCGCACGACTGATGCTTCTCGACACCGCCTCGCTGTACTTCCGCGCCTACTTCGGCGTCCCGGACTCCGTGAAGGCGCCGGACGGCACGCCGGTGAACGCGGTGCGCGGGCTGCTGGACTTCATCGACCGACTGGTCAAGGACCACCGCCCGGACCTGCTGGTGGCCTGCATGGACGCCGACTGGCGGCCGCAGTGGCGGGTCGATCTCATCCCCTCCTACAAGGCGCACCGGGTCGCCGAGGAGCGCGAGACGGGACCGGACCAGGAGGAGGTGCCGGACACCCTCTCCCCGCAGGTGCCGGTTATCGAGGAGGTGCTGGACGCGCTCGGCATCGCCCGGGTCGGCGTGGCGGGCTATGAGGCGGACGACGTGATCGGCACCTTCACGGCGCGGGCCGGCGGCCCGGTCGACATCGTCACCGGCGACCGTGACCTCTACCAGTTGGTGGACGACGCGCGCGGGGTGCGGGTGCTGTACCCGCTGAAGGGTGTCGGGACGCTGCAGACGACCGACGAGGCATGGCTGCGTGAGAAGTACGGGGTGGACGGACCCGGGTACGCGGACCTGGCGCTGCTGCGCGGGGACCCGAGCGACGGGCTGCCGGGCGTGCCGGGCATCGGCGAGAAGACCGCCGCGAAGCTCCTCGCCGAGTTCGGCGACCTGGCCGGGATCATGGCCGCGGTCGACGACCCGAAGGCGAAGCTCACGCCGTCGCAGCGCAAGCGGCTGGACGAGGCCCGGCCGTATGTCGCCGTGGCGCCGAAGGTGGTCCGCGTCGCAGGTGACGTACCTCTGCCGGACGTCGACACCGCGCTGCCGAAGGCTCCCCGCGACCCGGCGCGGCTGGACGCCCTGGCGGCCCGCTGGGGCCTGGGCGGCTCGCTGAACCGCCTGCTGGTGACGCTGGAAGCCTGATCCCGAAGGAATTGTTTGCGCAAAACACGCTCATCAAGTGTTCATGGAAGAGGTGTTAACTGGACGGAGATGCTAACTTAGGTAAACCTAACCAATGGAGCAGGGAGGCCGCCATGGCAGAGCGCCCGGGACGTAAGCCGCGCAAGCCCCATTCCGCTCAGGTGGTGCGCACCGAACGGTTGAGCCCCCACATGCAGCGCGTGGTTCTCGGCGGTGACGGACTGGCCGGCTTCGCCGCGGACACCTGCACCGATCATTACGTGAAACTCCTCTTCGGGCCGGCGGGGGTCACCTATCCGGAGCCCTTCGACCTGGAGCAGATCCGCGCCGAGTTCCCCCGCGAGCACTGGCCGGTGACCCGGACCTACACCGTGCGCTCCTGGAACGCCGAACACCGGGAGCTGACCCTGGACTTCGTGGTGCACGGCGACGAGGGCCTGGCCGGGCCGTGGGCCTGCCGGGTCCAGCCCGGCGAGACCGTGCGCTTCATGGGTCCCGGCGGCGCCTACGCCCCGGACACGGACGCCGACTGGCACCTGCTCGCCGGTGACGAGAGCGCGCTGCCCGCGATCGCCCGCGCCCTGGAGTCCCTGCCGGCCGGGACGAAGGCGTTCGCCTTCGTCGAAATCTCCGGCCCGGAGGAGGAGCAGAAGATCGACTCCGACGTGGAGGTCGTCTGGCTGCACCGGGGCGAGCGGCCGGTCGGCGAGGCCCTGGTCGCGGCCGTCCGGGCGCTGGAGTTCCCCGAGGGCCGGGTGCACGCCTTCGTGCACGGCGAGGCGAGCTTCGTGAAGGAGCTGCGGGCGCTGCTGCGCGTCGAGCACGGGATCCCGCGCGAGGGCCTGTCGATCTCCGGCTACTGGCGCCTGGGTCACAACGAGGACGGCTGGCAGGCCTCCAAGCGCGACTGGAACGCCCGGATCGAGGCGGAGCAGGAGGGCGGCGCGGCCGCGGCCTGAACGGACCGGCGGCACCTCACGAGAAGGTGCCGCCGCCCCGAGCGGTCACACCGACCGCTGATACGACCGGAACGTCCTGATCGACAGCCACACCGCCGCGACCGCCAGCGCGAGCAGCGCCCCGCCGCGGCCGAGCACCGCGCCCCAGTCGGGGTCCGCCGACATCGCCGAACGGCCCGCCACCATCGCCCAGTTGAGCGGGTTGTAGTCGGCGATGTGCCGTATCCAGCCGGGCATCTGGGACGGCGCCATGAAGGCGCTGGACAGGAACGTCAGCGGCAGCAGCAGGAAGGTGTTGATCCCGATGATCGACTCCCGCTCCCGCACCAGCATGCCGAGCGCGTTGGACAGCGCGCCGAAGATGGTGCCGAGCAGCACGGCGGCCACCACCAGGACCGCGATGCCGCCGATCCCGCCCGGATAGTCGGCGCCGCCCAGCAGGCCGAGCAGCACGATGATCAGCGACTGGCCTGCGGTGACCAGGCCGTTGTTCACCACGTTGCCGTTCATCAGCGCGGCCCTGCTGACCGGTGTGGTCAGGAAGCGGTTGAGGGTGCCGCGCTGGATCTCCTCCAACGTGCCCATGCCCGCCCACATGTTGGAGCTGAGGGCGCTCATCACCACCACGCCCGGCACCAGGTAGTCGAGGTAGGAGGTGGTGCCGAAGCCGCCCAGCTCGACGACCTTCTTGAAGAGGCTGCCGAAGAGGAACAGCCAGATCACCGGCTGGATGAGGGTGATCACGGCGAACGCGGGCTGGCGGGCGAACACCAGCAGCTGACGCTGGGTCATGTACCAGGTCTGGGACATCGCGTTGCTCATCGGGCACCTCCGGCCAGGGCGAGGGAGTCGGAGTCGGCGCTGTCGGCCTCCGCGTAACGGCGGCCCGCGTAGCGCAGATAGACGTCGTCGAGGGAGGGCCGGGCGACGGTCGCGGCCGTCACGGTCACCCCGGCCCGCTCCAGGGCGGCCAGCAGTGCCGGCATCGCGACGGCCCCGTCGTCGGCGCGGGCGCTGATCCGGCGCCCGTCGAACAGCGCCTCGTGCACGCCCGGCAGCCCGGTCAGGGCGCCCGCGAGCAGGGTGCGGCCGGCTTCTCCGGGTGCTTCGCGCAGCTCCACGTGGACGGCGTCGCCGCGCAGTTCGCCCTTGAGGGAGTCCGGGGTGCCCTCGACCACGACGCGGCCGCGGTCGACGATCGCGACCCGCTCGGCGAGCCGGTCGGCCTCCTCCAGGTAGTGCGTGGTGAGCAGGATGGTCAGGCCCTCCTCACCGGCCAGCCGCCCGATCTCGTCCCACATCGCGGTGCGGGCCTCGGGGTCGAGGCCGGTGGTGGGCTCGTCGAGGAAGAGCACCTCGGGGCGGTGGACCAGGCCGAGTGCCACGTCGAGGCGGCGCCGCATGCCGCCGGAGTACCCCTTCACCGGACGGCCGGCGGCCTCGGTGAGGGTGAACCGGTCCAGCAGTTCGTCGACCCTGCGGTCCAGCCCGGCCCCGCGCAGGCCGTAGAGCCTGCCCTGGAGCCGGAGGTTCTCCCGGCCGGTGGCGACAGGGTCGGCGCCGGAGTTCTGGGCGACGACGCCGATCGCGCGGCGCACCCGGTCCGGGTGGCGCAGCACGTCGTGGCCGGCCACGGTGGCGCTGCCCGAGTCGGGGCGCGCGAGGGTGGTGAGGATCTTGACGGTGGTGGACTTGCCGGCGCCGTTGGGCCCGAGGAGCCCGAAGACGGTGCCGGGTTCGACGGTGACGTCCATGCCGTTCAGCGCGGTGACGTCACCGGGATAGGTCTTGATCAGCTGGCGCGCCTGCACTGCGGGCGCACGGGTGTTCATGACAGGGCTCTCCTGAATGAGCGGATGACAGTTGACAGGGGATGACAGCTGATCCGCTTGAGGAGCACCGGGCTATCCTGGGTGTGCCGCACCTCGATCGCCCGGATCTGCCTCACGGCGGATTCAGCTCGGGGTTCGAGACCCCGGTGGAACTGGTGCAACAGCTCTGCCGGGGTCTGTTTCTCTCGCAGCTCGCTCTACTGCTGGTCCACCTCCGTGAACTCCGGTGGCAGTTCGCCGGTCTCGTGGAACCGGCGCCAGCCCTCGACGCCCGGCAGCGAGCCGTCCTGCAGCTCCCGCACGAAGCCGCGGACCCATGCGGTCTGCGCCTCCAGCATGTGCAGGTGGTACTCGACCTCGACGACGAACAGCCGGGGCAGCGTCTCGTGCAGCTTCTCCAGCACGGCCCTGCCGCCGGCGACCTCCACCTCCAGGGAGCTCAGCCGCTCCGACAGCAGGCGCTCGACCTCGTCCGGCGGCAGGGCACCCATCAGCGAGAGCGCCGTCTCGAAGATCGGGTACTCCTTCACCGGGACGGCCATCAGGTCGGACAGCCAGTGGACCATCTCCTCGCGCCCGGCAGGGGTGATGCCGTAGACCGTGCGCTCCGGGCGGTTGCCCTGCCGCTCCACGTCGGCCACCTCGACGAAGCCGTGCTTCTCCAGGTTCTGCATGACCGTGTAGAGCGAGCCGTAGTTGATCCGGGTGCTGGTGTCCTTGCCCTGACGGCGCATGGTCTGGGCGATCTCGTACGGATGCATCGGCTTCTGCCAGAGGGTCGTCAGCACGACGAGCGCCAGCGGATTGCTGAGCTTGCGCCGCTTGACCGCCACACCGACCACCTCGCTTCCGAATATCCGTAGCCGAACATATCGCGACTCGACCCGACCGTCAATACACACGATGTATCGCGTCTGGGCGGACTCCGCAAGAGCGTGAGGACTTGGGCCCGCCCCGGACACGCCCGCGTGACGCGTCCGAAACAGCGCATCCCTAATTTCTGTCGCCCGACAGGAAATCCGCGATTTCCGTCCTCGACAGGAAGTCCGCCTGACAGGCAGGTGCCGCCGTGACGACACTCCACGACCGCTCCGTGGAACCCGACGACCACTCCCTGGAGGAGTTCGGCTACCGCCAGGAGCTGCACCGCAGCCTCGGCCGGTACGCCTCGTTCGCCGCCGGGTTCTCCTTCATCTCCGTACTGACGACCGTCTTCCAGTTCTTCGCCTTCGGGTACGCGTTCGGCGGCCCGGTCTTCTTCTGGGCCTGGCCGGCCGTCCTGATCGGCCAGTTGCTGGTGGCCGCGTGCTTCGCCGAACTGGCCGGCCGCTACCCGATCTCCGGCGCCATCTACCAGTGGTCCTCACGCCTGTCGAACCCGACCTTCGGCTGGTTCGCCGGCTGGATCATGGTGATCGGGCAGATCGTGGTGGTCGCGGCGGCCGCGCTCGCACTGCAGATGGTGCTGCCCGCGCTGTGGTCCGGCTTCCAGCTGATCGGCACGGACACCGCGGTGACCTCGGCCGACGGAGCCGCCAACGCCGCCGTGCTGGGCGTCGTCCTGCTGGTGCTCACCACCCTCGTGAACGTCCTGGACAACCGGGTGATGTCCGTGATCAACCGGGTCGGGGTGACCGCCGAGATCATCGGCGCGGTACTGATCATCGTGCTGCTGCTCACCCACTCCAAGCGCTCCCCGGGCATCACGTTCCACACCGGTACGGCCGCCGAGGGCGGTCTGCTGGGCGCCCTGCTGGTCGGTTCGTTCACGGCCGCCTACGTGATGATCGGCTTCGACAGCGCGGGCGAGATGAGCGAGGAGACGCACCAGCCGCGGCGGACGGCCCCGCGCACGATCCTCACGGCGCTGTCCGCCGCGGGCCTGCTCGGCGGCCTGGTCATCCTGGGCGGCCTGCTGGCCGCGCCCAGCCTGACCGACGGGCACCTGGGGGTCGACGGGCTGAGCTACGTCCTGACCAGCAGCCTCGGGGACGGCGTGGGCCGGGTGCTGCTCGCCGACGTGGTGGTGGCGATCGCGGTGGCGACGCTGGCGATCCAGACCGCGGCCTCACGGATGCTGTTCTCCATGGCGCGGGACGGGCAACTGCCGTTCGCCGACCGGCTGGCGCGGGTGAATCCGCGTACCGGCATGCCGGGAGCGCCGGCCGTGGTGGTGGGGGTGCTGGCCGCCGTACTGCTGCTGCTCAACTTCGCCTCGCCTGACGCGTTCCTGGCGATCGGAACCACGTGCATCGTGATGCTGTACCTCGCCTACGCGATGGTGACCGGGCCGCTGCTGGTGCGGCGGCTGCGGGGCGAGTTCCGGGTCGAGGGCACGGACGAGACCGGGGCGCCGCTGTTCTCGCTGGGGCGGTGGGGGGTGCCGGTCAACGTGGTCGCGCTGCTGTACGGGCTGGTGATGACCGTGAATCTGGCGTGGCCTCGGGGGGCGGTGTACGACCCCAGTGGGGGCCACTGGTACTTCCGGTGGTTCACCGTGTTGTTCCTGGTCGTGACTTTGGTGGTGGGCGGCGTTTGGCGGGTTGCCCGGACGGGGTCCAGGAATGCGGTCGCCTTGCCGGAGGCTGTGGCGTAGTGGGTCGGGTGCGGGTGGGTGGGGGCTGGTCGCGCCCGCGCGGCGGAGCCGCATATCGACACAGCCCCGCGCCCCTGAAGGGGCGCTCCCCGTAGCCTTGGCTGCAAATGAGACGTAAGACCGCAGCCCCGCCATCCCCCCTCCCTCAGCGCCAAGGGGTGGACCCCGTGCGGATCCGGTTGCCCTTCTCCGAGGAGTGGGACACCGTCGGCGCGTACCTGGTCGCCCGGCTCTCCGGAGCCGGGCCCGGTGTTGTCGAGGAGATGCTGGACTCGGGGCTCGTCGTGGACGCCGGCGGACAACCCGTCGCCGCCCGCACGCCCTACTCCCCCGGCCGCTACCTCTTCTTCCACCGCGACCTGCCCCCCGAGGTCCCGGTCCCCTTCCCCCTCGACATCGTCCACCGGGACGCGCACCTCGTCGTCGCCGACAAGCCGCACTTCCTCGCCACCACCCCACGCGGCAGTCACGTCGTCGAGACCGCCCTGGCCCGGCTGCGGCGGGAGCTGGAGATCCCCGAGCTCGGGTCCGCGCACCGGTTGGACCGGCTCACCGCCGGGCTGGTGCTGTTCGTCGTACGGCCCGGGGAGCGGGGGGCGTACCAGACGCTGTTCAGCGACCGGCGGGTGCGCAAGGAGTACGAGGCGATCGCGCCGTACGACCCCACGCTCGCCGTTCCCCGGACCGTACGCAGTCGCATCCTCAAGGAGCGCGGGGTGCCCGCCGCCCGGGAGATCGAGGGGGAACCCAACGCGGAGACCCTCGTCGAACTGGTCGAACGCCGGGGAGACCTGGGGCGCTACCGGCTCACTCCGCACACCGGGCAGACGCATCAACTGCGCGTCCACATGAGCGCCTTGGGGGTACCGATTCTCGGCGACCCGCTGTATCCGGTCGTGACCGGCCCCGTGCCGGACGGCGACTTCCGGCGTCCGCTGCAACTGCTGGCGCGGCGGCTGGAGTTCACCGATCCGGTCACGGGGGTGGAGCATCGGCTGCGCAGCGGGCGGACGCTGCGGGCCTGGGATTCGTACCAGGACTGGGCCGGTCGGCGGGACGGCTAGGGCCTGATCCGCCGGACAGGTCCTAGCGGCCGAGCCACCAGCGGCGCAGCCTCGGCCAGACACCGCGCGGCTTCGCCGGTTCGGGGGCGGCGGCCGGGGGTGCCATGGGCTGCGGCTGGGGCTGCGCATCGGGCGCGGGTGCCGGTGCCGCCGGGCGGCCCGTGCCGACCTGCCAGTCGGTGCGCTGCGGGGGAACGAGGGCCGGGCTCGGCATCAGGGTGACGTCCTGCTTCGGCTTGGGATCGAAGCGCACCGGGAGGTCCACCAGGTGCCGGGAGGCGATGGAGGCGCGCCAGCGCAGCTCCTCCTCGTCGCAGTCCAGCTGGATGTCGGAGAGCCGGGTGAGCAGCTGGTCGACACCGACGTCGGCGATGGCACGGCCGATGTCCTGGCCGGGGCACTCGTGCGGGCCGCCGCCGAAGGCGAGGTGGGAGCGGTTGCCCTGCATGTTGGCGCTGAGGTCGGGGCGGACGCGCGGGTCGACGTTGCCCGGCGCGGGCGCGTAGAGCAGTCCGTCGCCCTTGCGGATGCGCTGGCCGCCGAGTTCCGTGTCCTGCTTGGCGAAGTAGGCGAAGACGGTGCTGAACGGCGGCTCGTCCCACAGGGACTGCTCGATCGCCTCGGGCACGGTCATCTGGCCGCCGTTGAGCTGGGCGCGGAAGCCGGGCTCGGTGAGGACCATGCGCAGGGCGTTGGCGAGCAGGTTGGCGGTGGTCTCGTAGGCGGCGTAGAGCACGACCCGCAGGTGCTGGGCGACCTCGTCGTCGTTGAGCCCGGCCGGGTGGTTGACGAGGTGGCTGGTGAAGTCGTCCTCGGGGCGGGCCCGGCGGCGGGCGGTGAGCCGGGTCAGGCAGTCCATGACGTACTCGTTGCTGGCGATCGCGGTCTCGGTGCCCTTGAGCGCGTCCCGGGCGGCCTCCACGATCCGGTCGTTGTACTCCTCGGGCATGCCGAGGAGTTCGCACATGACGGCCATCGGCAGGTGCTCGGAGTACTGGGTGACCAGTTCGGCGCGGCCCTTCTCGCAGAACTCGTTGACGAGCAGCTGGGTGTAACGGCCGATGAGACGGCGGATGCTGCGGTGGTCGATGGTGGTCATGGCGCCCTGGACCGCCGCGCGCAGCCGCAGGTGCTCGTCGCCCTCGGCGTGCGAGCAGATGGGCTGCCAGGCGATGTGCGGCATGAGGGGGTGGTCGGGCTTGACCATGCCCTCGCGCAGCGGGGTCCAGATGCGGCTGTCCCGGGTGAAGACGGCGGGGGTGCGGACCATCTGGAGGTTGTCGGTGAGCCCGAGGACCACCCAGATCGGTACGTCGTCGTGGAGCAGGACGGGCGCCACGGAGCCGTGTTCCTCGCGCAGTTTCTCGTACAGCTCGCCCAGGTGGTCCGCGTCGGCGCCGTAGAGCCGGTGGAGTCCGCCGGGGCCGCGGTCGTGCGCCGGACAGCCGGGCGGCGGAACGGGGTCCGTGCCGGTGCCGGCCGGGAAGGGGGATTCAGGCGTCACAGTGATCGCTCCGAAGAGATCCGAAGGACAGGGAGAAAAGAGGTGTCACGTAAGGGCGCCGGACAGGGCGAGCGAGTGCAGGAAGCGCATCAGGGTCATCAGGACGTCACGGCTGGAGGCCCGGCGGCGGGCGTCGCACTCGATGATGGGGATCTCGGGCGACAGGTCCAGCGCGGTGCGCAGTTCCTCGATGGGGTAACGGGGCGCGTCCGGGAAGGAGTTGACGGCGACGACGAACGGCACCCCGCGCTCCTCCAGGCGTCCCATGACGTCGAAGCTGACCTCCAGGCGCCGGGTGTCGATGAGGACCACCGCGCCGAGGGCGCCTTCGAACAGGCCGTTCCACAGGAACCAGAACCGTTCCTGGCCGGGGGTGCCGAAGAGGTAGAGGACCAGCTGGTCGGTGATGCTGATGCGGCCGAAGTCCATGGCCACGGTGGTGGCGGTCTTCGACTCGGAGCCGTAGTTGTCGTCGACCCCGATGCCGGCCTGGGTCATGGTCTCCTCGGTGGTCAGCGGCCTGATCTCGCTGACGGAACCGACCATGGTGGTCTTGCCGACCCCGAAGCCGCCGACGATCACGATCTTCACCGCGGCCTGGGCGGTGTGCGGCAGATGGTCCTCGGTGCGGGGGCCGGGGATCGTCTCAGAGCTTTTGAAGTCCATGCATCACCGCTTCGAGAAGTGAACGGTCGGGGAGCGCCTGGCGGACGATCGGGGCGCGCGCCGTGACCAGTTCGGCCGTGATCAGCTCGGTGATCAGCGCCGTCATCGCGCTGAACGGCAGGTTGAGGTAGGCCGAGAGCTCGGCCACGGACAGCGGGGCGAGACAGAGCCGGAGCAGCGCCGCCTGCTCCGGGGTGACGGAGGGCGGTGGAGCGGCGCGCGCCACGATTAAGGTGACCAGGTCGAGTTCGGCCCGGGCGCCGTCGGCACCGCTGATGACGTAGAGCCGTTCGGGGTTCTTGTTGTCGCCGTCCTCGCCGCCGCTCTCGGGGGTCGGCGGCGTGGACGGGAGCGGGGGTGAAGCGAGTTCCGGCCTGGGCCGGCGCCGTTTGCGTTGCGGAGGAGTCATACGGTCTGCCCGTTCCGCCGGGGCGGACTGGTGAGATGGGCGCCGATGCGGACGACGAGGTCGCGCATCATCTCGCTCATCCGGCCCGGTTCGCAGGTCACGTCGGCGAGCACGGCGAGGTAGGCGTTGGCGCCGGCGGACATGAGGTAGAAGTAGCCTCTGTCGATCTCGATCAGGACGAGGTTCATGTCGCCGTTGCTGATGGGGAGTTCCTGGGCGACGGCGCCGGCCAGGCTCTGCACGCCCGCGCAGGCCGCGGCGAGCCGGTCGGCGGCGTCGGGGTCGCCGCCGTGCCGGGCGATGCGCAGTCCGTCGGCGGAGAGCACGACGATCATCTCGACGCCCGGTACTCCGTCGGCGAGTTGCTTGAGCATCCAGTCGAAGTTGCCTCGCTGCTGGATCACTTGAGGTCCCCCTCGTCATCGGCCTCGGTGCCGGCCGGATCGTTGATCAGATGCAGGTACTTGGTGGGGTTCCGGGTGAAGTCGGTGGGGTGGACACCCGGGTTGTTCTTCTTGAGCCCCTCCCAGAACGCCTCGACCCAGAGGCCGGGCTCGCGGCGCTCCGGCTCCGGCTGCTCGGGCTCGGGCTCCTTGTGCTGCGACCAGATGGTCGGGTTGCCCTCGCGTTCGGCGCGCTCGATGGCGGCCTGCTCGGCGATCCGCTGGCTGAGCGGCGTCTTCATCCGGCTGCGCCGCTGCGGCAGCCCGCCGGCCGTCCATTCGGTGACCTCGGGGACGTCGTCCTCCATGGAGATACCGGCGGGGATGCGGGGGCTGGTGGGCCGGCGCTTCTTGGGCGGGCGCTTGGGGCCTTCGAGGGCGCCGAGTTCGGGCTTCGGGATGCCGGTGGCGCCGATGCCGTGGGCGATGCCGGGGGCGGGGTCGGTGGTCATCATGTCGCTGGGCACGATGAGGACGGCCCGGACGCCGCCGTACGCGGAGGCGCGCAGCGAGACGTCCATGTTGTATGTCTTGCACAGGCGGCCCACGACCGAGAGGCCGAGGCGCGGGTTCTCGCCGAGGACCTGGATGTCCTTGCCCTGCTTGGCCTTGTCCAGCAGGCCCTCCAGGCGGCCGCGGGCCTCCTCGTTGAGGGTGACGCCGGCGTCCTCGATCTCGATGCACACGCCGGCCTGCACCTCGACGGCGGTGACGTGCACCTTGGTGGAGGGCGGCGAGTAGCGGGTGGCGTTGTCGAGGAGCTCGGCGGCCGCGTGGATGACCGGCTCGACGGAGGTGCCCTTGATGTTGACCTGGCAGATGGAGTGCAGCTCGATGCGCCGGTACTCCAGGATCCGGGACATGGCGCCGCGCAGCACGCTGTAGAGGGCGACGGGGTTCGGCCACTGGCGGCCCGGGCGGCCGCCGCCGAGCACGGAGACCGAGTCGGCGAGGCGTCCGATCAGCGCGGTGCCGTGGTCGATGCGCAGCAGGTCGTCGAAGACCTCGGGGTTGCGGCCGTGGTCCTCCTCCATCTCCCGCAGTTCGTGGGCCTGCTGGTGGACGATGGCCTGGACGCGGCGGGCGACGCTGACGAACGAGCGCTCCAGGGAGTCGCGCTGGAGGTCCTCCTCGTCGACGATGTCGAGCATGATGCGGATCAGGCGGCGCTGCGACTCGGGGGCGTGGCGCATGCGCGGGTCGACGTCGAAGACCTGGCGCACCACCTCTTTGGGTGACTCGCCGGCCTTCAGCCGGTAGAGCGCGGTCGGGAAGACCTCCCGGCCGAGGCGGTCGATCTCCTGGTCGCTCGTGGTGAGGCGCCGTTCCAGATACGCACGGTGACGGTCGTGCTCGGCCCGGGCGTCCCGGAGCATACGGCCGCGGCGCACCGCTTCCGCCGCCGTCGCGAGCACCAGCAGCATGCCGACGGCCCCGCACACGCCGACGGCGAGCCGGGCGGATCCCGCCACCAGGACGACGGCGGCGGCGGTCGCCGCGGCCATCAGTATGGCGGGCAGCAACAGCACGCGCGCCAGGGAAAGTTCACGGCCATCGGGAGGCGATTGCACACTCACCATGTATGCCTTCTGAGACGAATCGGCTGGGTGTCGGGGGAGCTCGTGGGGGGAAGGTTCATGGAGCAGTCTGGATCTTCCGTATGTTTGGGAACAGGCGCACGAATTCACCTCAACTCGGTGCGCCGCGGGCGAGCTTAGTCCGACCGGATCAACGCCGTGTCATATTCGGCAAGCGCCTGAAAACGCCCAAAGGACTGGAGTACCCTCGGTCGTTTTGCACGGAGGGCATTCATTCGAACACGCCGCGTCACGACGTACGGACGTACGGGGTCACTCACCGTGACGGGTGAAAGGAGCCTCCGGAGCGAAACCTCCGCCGCCCCGCGAGACCCCTCAGACTCCTACGATCCGCAGCGCGGCCTCGGCCGTGGCGCGGGCGAACTCGGCGGCGGGGCGCTCCGGTTCGGAGCGGTGGACGAGGATGACGCCCTCGATGAGCCCGAAGACGAGATCGGTCCGCAGCTCCAGCTCCCCCTTGGCCAGCGCCCCGCCGGCCGCCGTGGCGGCGATCAACTGCCGGTAGGCGTCCTTGAGTTCGGCGCGTACGGCATGGAAGCCGGCGAACCGCTCGGCGTGCACCTCGGGCAGCAGGTAGAGCGCGCCGAGATTGTGCGGCCCGGCGCACAGCAGCTCCACGTCGGCCCGGCACAGGACCCGCAGCCGCTCCTCGGCCGGGGTCACGTCGTCGGCGAGCAGCTCGCGCGCACAGGCCAGCGACGGCGTGACGGTGGACTCAAGCAGCTCGGCGAGCAGCTCCTCCTTGCCGGAGACGTAGTGGTACATCGACGCCTGCCGCATGCCCGCGCGCTCGGCGACGGCCCGGGTGGTGGTGGCCGCGTACCCGTGGGTGGTGAACAACTCGGCCGCGGCCGCGAGCAGTTCCGCCCGCGGCTCCAGGCCGCTGTCCGGCCGCTGCGCGGCCCGCGGCCGGCCGACCCGGCGGCCACTGCTCGTCCCCATGCGTTCGATCCTCGCACACGACGTCGCACGGCGATCACGCCGACGCCCCGCCCTGCGGACCACCGCCCCCGGCGAGCCCCCCGGTGAGCCCCCCGGTGAGCCCTCGGTAACCGGCCCGGAACGCCACGGCAACGCCGCCGACCCGCCCCGCCCCTAATTTCTGTCGGGCGACAGAAATATCCCCGGGGCCCGTCCGAGCCCCACCCCAGACCAAGGAGCCGGAGGTCAGCGATGGCGACAGCGACCACGTACGGAGCCCGGGCGCACGCCCGCGCCCAGGAGGGCACCCGCGCCGAGGCCATGCCCGTGGTCCCGGCCGCCGACTGGCCCGACCCGCCCTGCGAGGCCGGCCACCTGGTGTGGGCCGAGACGGTGGCGGGCGGCAACTACGCGCACCGCGTCCTGGCCCGCGGCACCGAGCTGCGCCTGACCGACCTGGCCGGCGACGCCTGCGCCCACCTCCTGCTGTACGCCGACGGCCGCCCCTGGGAGCGGCTGAACGTGGCCGACACCGTCAAGGTCCAGTGGAACGCCTACCTCGGCGAGGGCGTGCTGCTCCTCTCCGACCAGGGCCGGGTCCTCGCCTCCGTGGTCGCCGACACCTCCGGCCGGCACGACGCGCTGTGCGGCACCTCCACCCTGGTCCGCAACACCGAGCGGTACGGCGACGGCACGCCCCAGTCGTCCTCCCCCGCCGGACGCGAGCTGTTCAAGCTGGCGGCGGCCAAGAACGGCCTGGAACCGCGCGACCTGCCGCCGTCCCTGTCGTTCTTCCAGGGCGTGGAGGTGCGCGACGACGGCACGCTGGACTTCACCGGCTCGGCCGGCCCCGGCGGCAGCGTCACACTCCGCGCCGAGCAGGACGTGACCGTGCTGATCGCCAACGTCCCGCACCCGGCCGACCCGCGCCCCGACTACGTCAGCGCCCCCCTGGAGGTGCTGGCCTGGCGCGCCGCCCCCACCGCGCCCGGCGACCCGCTCTGGGACGCCACCCCCGAAGGCCGCCGCGCCTTCCTCAACACCCGTGAATTCCTCGCCGCGAGGGGGCTCGCATGAGCATGAGCACGAGCACGCAGACCGCCGTCGTCCCGGCCCGCGCCGCCTGGTCCGCCGTGATCCGCGAGGGCGACACGCTCACCATCACCGACCTGCACGGCAACCAGGCCGTCGACTTCCTCGTCTACGACGCCCACGACACGTCGGTCCGCTACAGCGCCCCCGACACCATCCACGCCCAGGGCTCCCTCTTCCTCACCACCGGCAGCGTGCTCCTCTCCAACGAGCACACCCCGCTGATGACCGTGACCGAGGACGAGGTCGGCCGGCACGACACGGTCGGCGGCGCCTGCTCCAAGGAGTCCAACACCCTGCGCTACGGCCACCACACCTGGTCCCAGCACGCCTGCGTGGACAACTTCCTCGCGGAGGGCGCCAGACACGGCCTCGGCAAGCGCGACCTGGTCTCCAACATCAACTGGTACATGAACGTGCCCGTCGAGAAGGACGGCACCCTCGGCATCGTCGACGGCCTCTCGGCCCCGGGCCGGAAGCTGGTCCTGCGCGCCGACCGCGACGTCCTCGTCCTGGTCTCCAACTGCCCCCAGATCAACAACCCCTGCAACGGCTTCGACCCGACGGCCGTGCAGATGACGATCACCGAGGCAGCGGAATGCGCCGGTACCGCGGAATGCACCGGGGCCGCGGAATGCACCGGGGCCGCGGAATGACCTCCTTCGAGAAGCTCCTGGTCGCCAACCGCGGCGAGATCGCCGTCCGCATCATCCGCACCGCCCGCGAACTGGGCCTGCGCACGGTCGCCGTCTACTCCGACCCCGACCGCTCGGCCCCGCACGTGCGCCTGGCCGACGAGGCCGTCCGGCTCGGCGCGGCGCCCGCGAAGGAGTCGTACCTCGATGCCGACCTGGTCCTGAAGGCCGCCAAGGACACCGGCGCGGGCGCGATCCACCCCGGCTACGGCTTCCTGTCCGAGGACGCCGCCTTCGCCCGGCGCTGCGAGGAGGCCGGGATCGTCTTCGTCGGCCCGACCCCGGAGCAGCTGGAGCTGTTCGGCGCCAAGCACACCGCACGGGCGGCGGCCGAGGCGGCCGGGGTGCCGCTGGCACCGGGCACCGGGCTGCTGGCCGACCTGGCCGAAGCCCTCCGGGAGGCGTCCGCGATCGGCTACCCCGTCATGCTCAAGGCGACCGGCGGTGGCGGTGGTATCGGCATGTCGGCATGTCGATCGGCCGACGAACTGACCGACGCCTGGGACCGCGTGCACCGCGTCGCCGCCGCCTCCTTCTCCTCCGCCGGGGTCTTCCTGGAACGCCTGGTCGAACACGCCCGCCATGTCGAGGTCCAGGTCTTCGGCGACGGCGCCGGCCGGGTCGTCACCTTCGGCGACCGGGACTGCTCCCTGCAGCGCCGCAACCAGAAGGTGGTCGAGGAGGCCCCGGCCCCCGGCCTCCCCCCGCAGGTCCGCGCCCGACTCGCCACCGCCGCCCGGGACCTGTGCGCCTCGGTCGGCTACCGCTCCGCCGGCACCGTCGAGTTCGTGTACGACGCGGCCCGCGAGGAGGCCTACTTCCTGGAGGTCAACACCCGCCTCCAGGTGGAACATCCGGTCACCGAGGAGATCTACGGCGTCGACCTGGTCGCCTGGATGCTGCGCCTCGCCCGCGGCGAGACCGACGCCGTCCGCGAACCGGGCGCACCGCGCGGCCACGCCGTCGAGGCCCGCGTCTACGCCGAGGACCCGACCCGCGAACACCGGCCCAGCGCGGGCCTGCTGACCCGGGTCGAGTTCCCGGAGGGCGTACGCGTCGACGGCTGGGTGGAGACCGGCACCGAGGTGACGACGTCGTACGACCCGATGCTCGCGAAGGTCGTCGCGTACGGCCCCGACCGCGCCGAGGCGCTGCGCCGGCTCGACGAGGCGCTGGCCGGGACCCACGTCGACGGCATCGAGACCAACCTCGGCCTGGTCCGCGCGGCCCTCGCCGACCCCGACTTCCGCTCGGCCACCCACTCCACGGCGACCCTCGCCGCGGTCACCGACCCCACCCCCCGGATCGAGGTCGCCGCCGCCGGCACCCTCACCACGGTCCAGGACTGGCCGGGCCGCACCGGCTACTGGCAGGTCGGCGTCCCCCCGAGCGGCCCGATGGACGACCGCTCCTTCCGCCTCGGCAACCTCGCCCTGGGCAACCCGGAGGGCGCACCCGGCCTCGAATGCACCCTCCAGGGCCCGTCCCTGCGCTTCACCCACCCCACCACCGTCTGCGTGACCGGCGCCCCGGCCCCGGTGACCGTCGACGGCACCCCGGTGGCCCAGTGGGAGCCGGTGACGGTCCCGGCCGGCGGCCTGCTGGAGATCGGCGCCCCGGCCGAGCACGGCCTGCGCACCTACGTCCTGTTCGCCGGCGGCGGCCTGGACGTGCCCGCCTTCCTCGGCAGCGCGAGCACCTTCACCCTGGGCCGGTTCGGCGGCCACGGCGGCCGGGCCCTGCGCACGGGTGACGTCCTGCACGGCGGAGCGGTGACGGACGGCGAGCCGGTCGCCGACCGCCCGCGTCTCACCGCCACCTGGCAGCTCGCGGCCGTCGAAGGCCCGCATGCCGCCCCGGAGTTCTTCACCGAGGACGACATCCGCGACTTCTACGCGGCCGAGTGGAAGGTGCACTTCAACTCGGCGCGCACCGGGGTCCGCCTGGTCGGTCCCAAGCCGCGCTGGGCCCGCGCCGACGGCGGCGAGGCGGGCCTGCATCCGTCCAACATCCACGACACCCCGTACTCGGTCGGCGCCGTCGACTACACCGGCGACATGCCGGTCCTGCTCGGCCCGGACGGCCCCTCCCTGGGCGGCTTCGTGTGCCCCGCGACGGTCGTGAGCGGCGAACGCTGGAAGCTCGGCCAGCTCCGGCCCGGCGACACGGTCCGCTTCACCCCGGTCGACGTGACCGGCGCGCCCCGCCCCGAGATCGTCGACGGCGGAATCCTCGCCCGGGACGGCGACGTGACCTACCGGCGCAGCGGCGACGACAACCTGCTGGTCGAGTTCGGCCCCATGCAGCTGGACCTCGCCCTGCGGATGCGCGTCCACGCCCTGATGGAGGCGGTGACGGCGGCGGACCTGCCCGGGGTCACCGACCTCACGCCGGGCATCCGCTCACTCCAGATCCAGACCGACCCGCGCCTCCTCGCCCAGGCCGAACTCCTGCGCGCGGTACGGGAGATCGTGCCGGCCCTGCCGCCCACCGACGAACTGGTGGTCCCCTCCCGCACGGTCCACCTGCCCCTCTCCTGGGACGACCCGGCGACCCGCGAGGCGATCGCCCGCTACATGGCGGGCGTCCGCGACGACGCCCCCTGGTGCCCCTGGAACATCGAGTTCATCCGCCGGATCAACGGCCTGGACTCGGTGGACGACGTCTTCCGCACGGTCTTCGACGCGGAGTACCTGGTCCTCGGCCTCGGCGACGTCTACCTGGGCGCCCCGGTCGCCACCCCGCTCGACCCGCGCCACCGCCTGGTCACCACCAAGTACAACCCGGCCCGCACCTGGACCGCCGAGAACTCCGTGGGCATCGGCGGCGCCTATCTCTGCATCTACGGCATGGAGGGGCCCGGCGGCTACCAGTTCGTCGGCCGGACGACCCAGGTGTGGTCGGGCTGGCAGCAGCGCGGCGCGTTCGAGCCGGGCATGCCGTGGCTGCTGCGCTTCTTCGACCGCATCAAGTGGTATCCGGTCTCCGCCGAGGAACTCCTCGACCTGCGCGCCGACATCACCTCCGGCCGCTTCGTCCCGCGCATCGAGGAGGGGACCTTCTCACTGGCCGAGTACGAGGGCTTCCTGACCGAACACGCGGCATCCATCGCGGAGTTCCGGTCGCTCCAGCAGACCGCCTTCGCGGCGGAACGCGACGCGTGGGAAGCCGCGGGCGAGTTCGCGAGGGCGGAGGCCTCGGCCGCACCGCCCGCCGCCCCGGCCGAGGTGTCCGTGCCGCCGGGCGGGCGTCTGATAGAGGCCGAGTTCGCGGCCTCCGTGTGGCAGTTGAACGTGCAGCCGGGCGACGAGGTGACGGCGGGCCAGCCGCTCCTCGCCCTGGAGGCGATGAAGATGGAGTCCAGGGTGCACGCGCCGATGCCCGGCGTGGTGACGGAGATCCTGGCCCGGCCCGGCGACCAGGTGGAGGCGGGGACGGCACTCCTCGTCCTGTCGCCGGCCGCGAACTGAGCGACAGGAGCAAGAGGATGTCCAGCACCGTCTCCCGTGTCCGTGCCGCCTACGCGCGCATCGAGGCGGTCGACCGCCCCGAGATCTGGATCGACCTGCGCCCGCAGGAGGAGGTCGAGGCGGAGGCCCGCGCGATCGACGAGCGGGTGGCCGCGGGGGAACACCTCCCCCTCTCGGGCCGGCTGTTCGCCGCCAAGGGCAACATCGACGTCCGCGGACTGCCCACGACCGCGGGCTGCCCGGCGTACGCCTACGAACCGGAGGCCGACGCCCCTGTGGTGGCCCGGCTGCGCGCGGCCGGCGCCCTGGTCCTGGGCACGACCAACCTCGACCAGTTCGCGACCGGCCTGGTCGGCACCCGCTCCCCGCACGGCGCGGTCCGCAACGCGATCGACCCCGGCCGGATCAGCGGCGGCTCCAGCTCCGGCTCGGCCGTCGCCGTGGCCCTCGGCATCGTCGACCTCGCCCTGGGCACGGACACCGCAGGCTCCGGCCGGGTCCCGGCCGCCTTCAACGGCATCGTCGGTCTGAAGCCGACCCGCGGCCTGGTCCCGACGGCCGGTGTCGTCCCGGCCTGCGCGTCCATCGACTGCGTGACGGTGTTCGCCCGCACCCTCCCGGAGGCGGAGCAGGCACTGTCGTACCTGGCGGCCCCACCGGACCGCACGCTCCCGCCGCTCCCCCAGCGGGAGCCGGGCCCCTGGCGGATCGCGGTCCCGCCGCTCTCGCAGCTCGGCGAGCTGGACGAGGGCTGGGCGGAGGCGTACGAGAAGGCGGTGGACCGTCTGAGGGCCGCGGGCGCCTCGATCCGCCCCATCGACCTGACCCCCTTCACCGAGGCCGCCGCGATGCTCTACGAGGGCGCGTTCGTGGCCGAACGCTACACGGCGGTGGGTCCCTTTGTGGACAAGTTGATCTCGTCCGGCGGCGAGGGCCTGGACCCCACGGTCGCCGGCATCATCACCCGGGCCCGCGACATCCCGGCCCACCGGCTCTTCACCGACCAGGACCGCCTGGCGGACCTGCGCACCCGCGCCCTGGCCGAGCTCGCCGACGCGGACGCCCTGCTGCTCCCCACCACCCCCGGCCACCCCACCCTCGCCGAGGTGGCGGCCGACCCGCTGGGCGCCAACGCCCGCCTGGGCCGCTTCACCAACTCCACGAACCTCTTCGACCTGGCGGCCGTGGCGGTTCCGGCGGGCGAGGTGAACGGTCTGCCGTTCGGCGTGATGCTGATCGGCCCGGCGTTCACGGACGACCGCCTCGCCACGATCGCCCGCGCCCTGGAACCGCGGGTGAGCCTGGCGGTGGTCGGCGCCCACCTGACTGGGCAGCCGCTCAACCCCCAGCTCCTGGCGCTGGGCGCGGTGCTGGACCGCACGACGACCACGGCTCCGGTGTACCGCCTCCACGCCCTCCCGACGACTCCGCCCAAGCCGGGCCTGGTGAACGTGGGAGCGGGCGGGGCGGCGATCGAGACGGAGGTGTGGAGCCTGCCGGCCGAGGGCCTGGGCCGGCTGCTGGCCGCGCTGCCCCGTCCCATGGCGCTGGGCAGCGTGGAACTGGCCGACGGCAGCAGTGTCCCCGGCTTCCTGTGCGAGCCGGGCGCGCTGGCGGACGCCGAGGACATCACGCACCACGGAGGCTGGCGAGCCTTCCTGGCGAAGGGCTGACTGCCGCTCCGGGCCCGCGGAAAACCGGTGGAGCGGCGCCGCTGTGCGCCGCTACCGTGCTGCCCGACCCCGTCGCCCGACCAAGGACGTGCCGTTGTACACCGTGTGAGACCTCCCGAGCGCTGATCGGTCGCGCGTCGCGCCTGTGCTGTGCGCCGCGCCTCTTCTTGCTGCGGATTTCTCACACTGAAACCGGTGTACTCCTGTGCTCACCACCTGGGTGGTCATGCCCACCTGCCTGCCGCTCGTCCTGCGCCGCTGCCACACGTGCGCGGCGGAACGCTTCCGGGCGAGCGGCAAGTTCCGCGTCAACGCCCACCACAAGCTCATCGACGCCTGGCTCCTCGTGCTCTGCACGGGGTGCGGGGAGACGGCGAAGCTCACGCTCCTGGAGCGGGCGAACGTGCGCTCCGTACGACCCGAGCTGCTGGACCGGCTGCATGCGAACGACCCCGGCCTGACGGCCGAGCTGCTCCAGGACCCGGTCCTGCGGCACCGTAACCGCATCGCCCTCGACTGGGACGGCGCCTGGCGGCTCGACACCGGCGGATCGGATCACCTGGGCCGCGAGGCGATCGACGTCTCGGTCCGCTTCGCGGCGCGGATCCCGGTCCGTCCGGTGCGGCTGATCGCCGAGGGCTGCGGTCTTCCGCGGGCCGAGGTCGAGCGGCTGGTCACGGAGGGGAAGGTCGTGTCGGCGGTCCGGCTGAACAGCAGGCTCTCCGGCGACTTCACCTTCACGCTCAAACGCTGAGCCCGTACCGAGAGCAGGGGGCCTGTCCGGCGTAACGTACCCCCGGCACCGGCCCCCGCACGCTCACATCCGTCATCCCACCGACGAGTAGGCGACGACTCCGCGCAGCACCAGGTCGACCGCCTTGCGTGCGGTCTTCGCCACGTCCGACCCCGCCACCGGGGCCGCGGCAGCGATCTGCCCCAGCACGTCGATGACCTGCTTGCACCAGCGGACGAAGTCCCCGGCGGGCATCTCCGC
This sequence comes from Streptomyces sp. NPDC058464, assembly GCF_042721035.1. Lineage (NCBI taxonomy): Bacteria > Bacillati > Actinomycetota > Actinomycetes > Kitasatosporales > Streptomycetaceae > Streptomyces > Streptomyces sp. NPDC058464. Next base: position 160,146 of record NZ_JBHXMA010000018.1, on the reverse strand, counting down.
CTCCCGCAGCACCTCGTCCAGGCCCATCCCGGTGGCCCACATGTACGCCGCCCAGGCGAACCCGAGGTCCGGTTCCCGCTGGCCGACGCCCTCGGTCTGCGTGATCCGGAACTCCTCCTCCAGGGCGTCCAGCCGCCCCCAGATCCGCACCATCTCGCCGAGTGCGGCCTTGGCCTTGCCGGAGGGCACCTTCGGCGCCATCGCGTCGTCGCCGACCCGGGCCTCGTAGACCAGCGCCGAGACGCACGCGGCGAGTTCGGCGGGGCTGAGCCCCTCCCAGACGCCCTCGCGCAGGCACTCGCTGGCGAGCAGGTCGAGTTCGCCGTACAGCCGCGCCAGCCGCTTGCCGTGTTCGGTGACCTCGTCGCCGCGCAGGTAGTCCAGTTCGGTGAGCAGGGCCACGATCCGGTCGAAGGTCCGGGCGATGGTGTTGGTCCGCCCCTCGATCCGCCGCTCCAGCTGTGAGGTGTCCCGGATCAGCCGGTGGTAGCGCTCGGCCCAACGGGCGTGGTCCTCGCGGTCGTTGCAGCCGTGGCAGGGGTGCGCCCGGATCGCCGTGCGCAGCCGTGCGATCTCCTGGTCGTCGGCCGCCTGCGACCGCTTCTTGCGGGCCCGCTCCGGCGGGATGTGCCCGGCCTTGGTGCGCAGTGCGGAGGCGAGGTCCCGACGGGACTGCGGGGAGCGGGGGTTGAAGGACTTGGGGATCCGCATCCGCTCCAGCGCCTCGACCGGCACCGGGAAGTCGATGGAGGCGAGTCGCTTGACCTGCCGCTCGGCGGTCAGCACCAACGGGCGGGGCCCGTCGTGCTGTTCGAAGCCGCGGTGGCCGTTGGACCGCCCGGCGGGCAGCCCGGGGTCAAGCACCAGCGCGAGCCCGGCGTACTTGCCGGTGGGAACATGGATGACGTCGCCGGGCTTGAGCTTCTCCAGCGCCACGGCCGCCTCGGCGCGCCGCTGGGACATGCCCTGCCGGGCGAGTTCGGTCTCGCGGTCCTTCAACTCCCGCCGCAGCCGGGCGTACTCCTCGAAGTCGCCGAGGTGGCAGGTCATGGACTCCTTGTAGCCGGCGAGCCCTTCCTCGTTGCGCTGCACCTGGCGGGAGATACCGACGACCGACTTGTCGGCCTGGAACTGCGCGAACGACGTCTCCAGCAGCTCGCGCGAACGGTGCCGCCCGAACTGGTCGACCAGGTTGACCGCCATGTTGTACGACGGCTTGAAGCTGGACCGCAGCGGATAGGTGCGGGTGCCGGCGAGCCCGGCGAGGTGCTCGGGGCTCATGCCGCGCTGCCACAGCACCACCGCATGGCCCTCGATGTCGATGCCGCGCCGGCCCGCACGGCCGGTCAGCTGGGTGTACTCGCCCGGGGTGATGTCGGCGTGCTGTTCGCCGTTCCACTTGACGAGCTTCTCCAACACGACCGAGCGGGCGGGCATGTTGATGCCGAGCGCGAGGGTCTCGGTGGCGAACACGGCCTTCACCAGGCCGCGTACGAACAGCTCCTCGACGACCTCCTTGAAGGTCGGGAGCATGCCGGCGTGGTGGGCGGCGATGCCGCGCTCCAGGCCCTCCAGCCACTCGTAGTAGCCGAGGACGTGCAGGTCCTCCGGCGGGATCGACGAGGTGCGCTCCTCGACGAGGGCGCGCACCCTCTCCCGTGCCTCGTCGTCGTTGAGCCTCAGTCCCGCGTACAGGCACTGCTGGACGGCGGCCTCGCAGGCGGCGCGGCTGAAGATGAAGGTGATGGCGGGCAGCAGGCCCTCGGCGTCGAGCCGTTCGATGACCTCGGGGCGGCCCGGTGTCCAGATCCGGGACCGCTGCCGGCGCTCCCGCTCCCGGTCGGCCTCGCGCATGGCGCGGCCGCGTCTGCGGTCCTGGAACGACGGGCGCTGCGCCTCCATGCGGGCCAGCCGGGCGAGGTCGGGGTTGACGGCCTTCTTGTGGCCCTCGCCCTCCTCGAACAGGTCGTACATCCGGCGTCCGGCGAGGACGTGCTGGAAGAGCGGGACGGGCCGGTGCTCGGAGACGATGACCTCGGTGTCGCCGCGGACGGTGTCGAGCCAGTCGCCGAACTCCTCGGCGTTGGAGACGGTCGCCGACAGGGAGACCAGGGTCACGGACTCGGGGAGGTGGATGATCACCTCTTCCCAGACGGCGCCACGGAAGCGGTCGGAGAGGTAGTGGACCTCGTCCATGACCACGTAGCCGAGGCCGATGAGGGTCTGGGAGCCCGCGTACAGCATGTTCCGCAGGACCTCGGTGGTCATGACGACCACGGCGGCGTCCGGGTTGATGCTGTTGTCACCGGTGAGCAGGCCGACCATGCCGTCGCCGTAGCGGCGGCAGAGGTCGGCGTACTTCTGGTTCGACAGTGCCTTGATGGGTGTCGTGTAGAAGCACTTCTTGCCCTGCATGAGGGCGAGGTGGACGGCGAACTCGCCCACGATCGTCTTGCCGGAGCCGGTGGGGGCGGCCACCAGTACGCCCTTTCCGGCTTCGAGCGCCTGGCAGGCCTCGATCTGGAAGGGGTCGAGGCCGAAGTCGTACATCTCGCGGAAAGACGCGAGCGCGGTGGCCTGCTCGGCGGCGCGCCTGCGGGCCGCCGCATACCGCTCGGCCGGTGAGAGGTCCTCTGTCATCGTGCTTTCGAGCGTACCGGTCCCCACTGACAACAGGACGATCATTATCCGGAACATGGGACAACGGACAACGAAGAGGTGGCCCCCGGAGGGGGGCGGGCGGCCGCCCGGCGGCGGGGGGGGGCGGGCGGGGGGGGCGCGGGCCTGGTCGAGGGCGTGCTCGATGCCGTCGTCGACGAAGTGGAACGTGGTGCCGCCAGGCCGCTCCCACGGGTCACGCTTGGTGTGCGTCACGACGAAGACCGGGGTGTGGAAGGGCGCCTCCTCGGGCCACGACTGCTCGCCGAGGTCGAACATGCGCCTGCCCATCACACTCGCGCCGGTGCGCTCGAACGTCTCCCGCGCCACGTCGTTGTCGCGGCCCTCCTCGCCGCCCTCACCCAGCTTCAGGTTCTCCCGGAAGAACCGCAGCGGGAACACCCACTGCTGCAGCTCCGTCCACTGCGCCATCCAGCGCCGGACGTCCGGGTCGTCCTGCCTGCCGGGCGAGAAGAGCTCGTCCTGCGCGGGCACGGGCTCGGGCGCGATGAAGCCGTCCAGCGACATGGACACGCTGAAGAACACCTTCCCGGCCATCAGCCCTCCGCCCCCTTCCGCACGAGACCGGTGACGTAGGCCGCCAGGCTGCTCAGGGTCTGCTCGCCGCCCTCGACCGCGTGGTACTTCTCGACCGCCTCGTCGCGCAGCTCCCTGGTGGGGAACAGCGTGCGCATCACGAGCCGGGTCGCCGCGCCGTCCGGCGTGAAGGTCAGGACCGACTCGAAGGCGTTCGGGTCGTCGCGGGACTCGCCGTGCAGCAGCTCGATCCGCTCCGGCGGGACGATCCGCGTCCAGCGGATCCACTCGGAGTAGTCGGTCCCGTCCGGTCCGTGCAGCACGAAGACCCACTCCCCGCCCTCGCGGAACTCGAAGGACCGCGTGGTGGTCGTGAACCCCTCCGGACCCCACCACCGCGACAGGTGCCGGACCTCGGTGAACGCCTCGAACACCAGCTCTCGCGGGGCGTCGACGACCCGGGAGATCACGATCTCCCGGTCGGCCGTCGCCGGCTCCGCCCGCGTCGTCTCCTGCCTTGCCCCTGCCATCGGTCAGTCCTCCTGCCGTGTCTGCTTGAGGTCCTGCACATAGGTGTCCAGACGGTCGAAACTCTCGTTCCAGAACCGCTCGAACCCGCCGACCCACTCGTGGATCGGTCGCAGTCCGCGGGCGTCCAGGCCGTAGAGGCGCTGCTTGCCCACCTCGCGGACCCGCACCAGCCCCACCTCGCGGAGCACCCGCAGGTGCTTGGACGCCCGCGGCTGGCTCATCCCCAGCTCCTGGGCCAGATCGGTCACCGGCCACTCACCCGCCCGCAGCAGCGCCAGGATGTCCCGGCGCTGCGGCTCGGCGATCGCGTTGAACGCGTCCGACGTCGTCGCTGCTCGTGCCATGGCAGCCATCGTATTCCCATATCGGAATGCGTCAAGCCGGTGGGGGAGCGGGCGAGTCCTGCCGGGTTGCGATCGCCCTGTCGTCAGCTGAGGGTGTGGGGCTGCGGCACCCGTGCCGGTCGGCAGCCGCTGGGGGAGGGGGTGCGAGTTGCGGGAGCCTTCGAGGTGTCCTGGAAGCGAGAGACTGCTCGGTCGCATCGGCGCGAGCGCGAGGCTGCTCGGTGGCGTCGGATCGCCTCCGCGGCCCGGGGCCGTATCGTGGCCTGCTCGGGTCGTGTCCGCGCCGTGAGCTGGGTCATACCCTGAATTCGAGGGGTCCCTCATGTTGGCTTGGGGGCATGAGCCAGCAGCACGTCCTGTCCGCGCCCGCGGCCAAACCGTTGCGCCGTGACGCGCAGCGCAACAGGGACGCGATCGTGGCCGCTGCCCGCAAGGCCTTCGCCGAGCAGGGGCTGGACGCGTCCCTGGAGGGTGTCGCCCGTGAGGCGGGCGTCGCGATCGGCACGCTCTACCGGCACTTCCCCCGCAGGCTCGACCTGGTCGAAGAGCTTTTCACCGCGAAGTTCACGGAACTGCTGGCCGCGGCTGAAGAGGCCGCGGCCATGGACGACGCCTGGGAAGGGTTCTGCCACTACCTGGAAAGGCTCTGCGAACTCCAGGCCTGCGACCGTGCCTTCAACGATCTGGTCTCGGCCCGGCTGCCGCTCCACGCGCTCGGCAGGGGGATGTTCGAGCGCGCGGAAGAACGGGCCGCCCAGATCTTCCGCAGCGCCCAGGAACAGGGCGTCCTCCGTGACGATGTCACCCCGGAGGACCTGGCCTTCGTGATCTGGTCCCAGGCCGGGATCATCCAGGCCACCCGTGCCGTCGCCCCCAACGCCTGGCGACGCCACCTTCACCTGCTGCTCGACGCCTTCCGGGCCCAGTGTGCCCACGAGCTGCCGGAGCCGCCGCTGACTCCCCAGCAGGTCGACCAGACCCTCACCACTCTCGAGTGCCCCGAAGAGGAATGCCGCGAGTGCCACGAGGAGGCATGAGCCGCGGCGGGTGAGGTCGCCGGGCGTCGACGACCAGTTCTGCTCGTGCGGTGTCGCCGGGCCGCAGCCCGCGCACCAGATCCGGCAGGTCCGCGCACGATCGACGGAAACTGCGGTGCACGACCACCATGTCGTGGACATCGGGCTTCGAGCTGACTGCATCAGGCATGGTCGGGCATTCCTTGATCTGAGTGTTCGGGGATTCGGGCGTTCGGGTGATCGACGTGTGTGAGGCGGGATCGCCGGGCAGCAAAGCCCGGCGATGGCGACTGTGAATGCCTGGGCCGACAACCGGTCGGCGGGGCCACGGTGCTCGCTAGCCCTTGCGCAGGACTTCGTGGAAGCGATGCGCCAGGTCCGTCAGCTCTTCCGCGCTCCGGGCGGTCTGCTGCAGATCGACGAGCACCTCGTCGGCCCCCGCCGCATGGGCGGCGAGCAGGTAGTCGGAAACCTGCAGGACCGTTCCCCGGTGCGGAACGGCGTCGCCCGGCGCGGCCTCGGCCGTCACCACGGGGTTCACCCGGACGACGGTGCGCAGGGCGTCGGGGTCACGCCCGTTGGCCTCCGCGATCTGCCGGATCTGGCTGATGACATGGGCCAGTTGGGGAATCGGCAGCGCGACCCCCGCCCAGCCGTCCGCGCGACGGCCGATACGTTCCAGGGTCGCCGGAGTGAAACCGCCGAGGAGCACCGGCGGCCGGGGCCGCTGCACGGGTAGCGTCTCGATGTGCGCACCCGGGATCGTCCACAGCGCCCCCTTGTACTCGGCCGACGAACCGGACCACACGTGCTCCAGGACGTCCAGGATCTCCTCCAGCCGTGCCCCGCGCCCCCGCCACGGCACACCGATGGCCTCGTACTCGTCGGACGACCAGCCGAGCCCGAACCCGATGTCGAGTCGCCCCTCGCTGAGGATGTCGACGGACGTGAGGGAACGGGCCAGCAGGAGCGGGGAGTAGAAGGGAGCGTTGAGCGTGCTGGTGCCGAGGCGCACCCGCCGGGTGGCGTGGGCCAGGAAGGAGAGGGTGGCGACGGGATCCAGGAAGTTGCGGAACCCCTCCGGTACGGGACCGCCGCCGGGATAGGGGTCACGCGGCTGCGTCGGCACCAGGGCCCGGTCGCCCACCCAGAGGCTGTCGAAGCCGATCGCTTCGACCGAGGCGGCGAACCCGGAGATCGCGGCGGGGCCGGTGAACAATCCGTACTGGGGAGCGCCCAGACCGATCTTGAGCATGTCTGTCACCTGTTCGAGGGGGTGCTGCGGTTCGTTCTCGGATCACCGTGCCGCACACCGATCGACATCCGGTCGACGGCGCGTGAAACCGGGGCCGACCCGACGAACAACGCGCAGCCGACCGACGAACAACGGAGCCGACCGGCGAACAGCGACGCCGACCCGGCGAACAGCGACGCCGACCCGGCGAACGAGGACGCTCAGCGCCTCGCCGCCTCCTTCCGCAGGCGATCGCTCACCTCGTACACATGCTGAGCCGCGGAGATGTTCACCTCGGCCCGGTCCGAGCTCAGTGCGGTGAACAGGCGGCCCACCTCCTGGCCGAAGCAGGCCGGGCTGTTCGGATCGTCCTCCGAGCCGGCGACGGACTCCGACTCGGCGAAGAACTCGAGGGCCTCCGCGGTCCGCCCCTGGTCCGCCAGCACGACCGACAGGAGCCGGGCCGACATGTAGAACGTCACCGGGTCGTCGACGGCACGCTCCCGCCGGATCGCCTCGCGCAGGTCGGTCTCCGCCGCCGTCAGATCACCGCGGATGAAGGCGAGCCAGGCCCGGATGTGCCGGGTCTGCGCCTGCCACGCCAGGTCGTCGGTCAGTTCGGCCGTCGCGACCGCCTGGTCCGTGACGCGTTCCAGCTCCCGCTGATGCGCGGGCCCGGCGAAGAGCCCGCTCGCCGCGACGACCGAGAGCGCGGCGACGACGATCCGCGCGGCGTCCGGGATGTCGCGCAGCACCCGGGTGAACACCGAGACCAGCAGCGTGTGCTCGGCCAGCAGCCAGGTACGCGCCTCCGCGGCGTCGGCGAACCGCAGTCCGGACAGCGGCACGGAGAAGAGATGGGTGGTGAGCGAGCCGGCCCGCTCGGTCGCGCTCATGGCCTGGAGCAGGGTGGCATGGAGGAACATCGCCAGCCGCACCAGCGCCGCCTCGCGATCCGCGACGGGATCCTCGCGGTGGGCACGACGGGCCGCGAACGCCCGTACCAGATCGTGGAAGCGGTAGCGGTCGGCCGAATGCGGTTCCAGGAGACCGGCCTCCACCAGGTGCTCGAGCTGCTCCTCGGTCTCCTGCTCGGGCCGGTCGAGCAGGACCGCCGCGACCGCGACCGGGAAGTCCGCGGCGTCGAGCAGCGCACACAGGCGCATCGCCCGGGCCTGAGCGGGGGCGAGGGCCCGGTAGCCGACCTGGAAGGTGGCCTCCACCGACATGCCGCCGGCCCGCAACTCGTCGAGCTGGTGCTCCTCGGCGCGCAGCCGCAGCAGCTGCGCGCCCAGCCCGCGTCCGGGACGGGCCGCCGCGCGGGCACCGATGATGCGCAGCGCCAACGGCAGCTGCCCGCACGCGTGCACCAGTTCCAGCGCGAGCTCCGGTGCGGCGGCGACCTCGGCGTCGCCGGTGAACCGGCCCAGCATGGCCACCGCCTCCTGCTGGTCGGGCACCGGCACCTCGAAACGCGTCGCGCCCGGCGGTACGAGCGACCGGTGCCGGGTCGTGATCAGCGCCGCGTTGCCGGGTGTGCCCGGGAGCAGGGGGGTCACCTGGGCGGTGTCGGAGGCGTTGTCCAGGAGCACCAGGATCCGGCGGTCGGCGGTCAGGGTGCGATAGGCCCCGGCGCGGGCGGTGGGCGTCGCGGGGATCGCGGCGGCGGGCATACCGAGCGCGAGGAGGAAGTCGACCAGTACGTCCGCGGGATCGGCGGGTTGGCCGCCGTCACCCCGCAGGTCCACATAGAGCTGCCCGTCCGGATAGTCACCGCGGATGCCGTGGGCGACGCGCAACGCGAGCGCTGTCTTCCCCACGCCGCCGATGCCGCTGAGCACCGCGAGCGAGACCGATTCCGCGTCGGGCCGCAGCGCGAGCCGAAGCCGCTCCCGCAACCGCTCCCGCCCGACGAAGTCACCCGGCGCCGGGGGGAGTTGCTGCGGCCGGACGCCGGCCGGGACCGACCCGAGCGGCGCCGGTGCCGGTGCCTGTGCCAGCGCCGGTGCCGGTGCCGGTGCGGAACGGCCGGCCGCGTCGGCGGCGCCTGGTTCGATGTGCTGCCCCCGGCCCGCCGACCGTGTCGCGGTGACACCGGAAGCACCGGCGGACGGCATGGCACCTGCCGAGGCCGCGGCTCCTGCCGAGGCCGGGGCACCGATCGAGGCCGCGGCACGGGGCAAGGCCCTGGCACCGGCCGACGGCGCGGCATCGGCGCCGCTTCCCCCGGCATGCGATTCCACGGGGGCGGGCTCGGCGCCGCTGAGGATGCGGCCCTGCAACTCGCGCAGCTCGGGCCCCGGATCCATGCCGAGTTCGGCCACCATGGTCTCGCGGGCCGCGGCGTAGACCGCCAGGGCCTCCGCCGTCCGGCCTGCCTGGTACAGCGCGCGCATGCGCAGCGCGTACAGGTCCTCGCGCAGCGGATGGTCGGCGATCAGCGAGACCAGTTCGGTCGCCACGCGGGCGTGCTCGCCCAGCTTGTCGGCGCACTCCAACTGGGCCACCCGGGCGTTCAGCCGCAGCTCGACGAAGCGTCCGCGGTGCCGCCGGGCGTAGGGGCCGGGCACCCCGGAGAGCGGTTCCCCCGACCACAACGCCAGCGCGGCGTCGAACGTGCGCAGGGCGGGGCCGGTCTGCCGTGCGGCGCGCAGTTCCTCGCCCTCGCGGACGAGTCGCTCGAAACGCAGGGCGTCGACGGCCTGCTCCGGGATGTCGAGCTGGTATCCGCCCTGCGTGGTCTCCAGCCGGGAGCGTTCCTCGCCCAGCGAGAGGCGGATGCGGTAGACGTACGTCTGCACGGAGCGCACCGCGTTCCCGGGCGGTTCCTCCCACAGCGCGTCGACGAGGTGGTCGAGGCCGCACTGGCGTCCTTCGCCGAGCAGGAGCCGCACCAGGACCGCGCGCTGGAGGGGACTGCCCAGATCCAGCTCACGCCCGTCATGGTGGCCGCTCAGTGGCCCCAGCAGCCCGAACTCGTACCCCTCATCCCCCTCATCCGCCGTCGCCACTTGACAGAGTCTAGCGGGCTGAACGGGCTCGTCAGACGGCTACCGGGCGGCGCGGCGGTGCGTCGGAGCCCGGGATCCCGTCCGTCGGCCGACGGTCGTCCGGCTGTCAGCTCAGGGAGCGGTGGAACGCCAGGTGGTGCCGGGCGGCGGCGGCCCAGGTGCGGCGGGCGGCCACTTCCCGTGCGGGGTTCCATGCCGCCGATCGTGAGGACGTAACGGCCCAGCAGGGAGCGCCAGTTGGCACGGGCCGCGATATCCGTGACGGCGAAGCGGTCGTACGCCACGCCGTTGGGGATGACCTCCTCCGTCAGGTCCCGACCCGCGGCGAGTTCGTCCGCGACCGCCCGCGAGACACAGATGTGGGCACCGAGGCTCGACGAGGACCCGTTCGTGGCAGGCGGCCAGTTCGGGGGGCCTGGCGTTCCCGAAATGAACTGCGCGCCGAGGCCGTGGTTGTCATCGCCCGCGGCATCCAGCCGGCCGTCGTGGTCAACCCGCCCGGCTTGTACGCCCTTCCGGCAGACGGGGCGTGACACCCGGGGCCGGCCCCGCTCCGGCCCCGGCACCGTGGCGGCCCCAGCCCAGCTCGGGTGCGACGAGGTGCCGTACGTCGTACAGGATCTGCTCGTACTCCTCCCGGTGGAACTCGTAGGGCAACTCCAGGCGCAGCTCGGTCACTTCGGCGAGCACCGGATCGGCCGTCAGCTGTTCCAGGATCTGCTCGGCGGTCCCGACGACGTCCGGGGCGAACAGGATGCGCTTGGGGCCCTGCGGCGCGAGGGTGCGCTCGTGGCGGCTCGCCGCGTAGGCCCGGTAGCGGGCGCGGGTGGCCGCGTCGGCGCTGTCGAGGGGCACGATCACCCGACCCAGGGCCACCCGCGGCGTGCGGTCGTCCGGCAGCGCGCGGCGGTACTCCGAGAGCAGGTTCAACTGGGCCGTGGTGAAGTCGTCGGTGTCCTCGCCGGTGACGATGTTCCCGGACAGCAGGCCGAGGCCCTGCCCGGCGGCCCAGCGGACCGAGCGCAGACTTCCGCCGCCGTACCAGATCCGTCGCGCCAACCCGGGGTTGTGCGGTTGCAGGCGGGGGCGCTGGACGTTGCCCGGCGAGTGGATGACCGTGTCCGGGCCGCCGAGGTAGTCGCCGCGCAGGTTCTCCACGACCCGGGCGATCCTGCCGTACGACAGGTCGAAGCCGCGCCAGTCGCCGTCGTACACGAGGTCGCCGAGCAGGTCGGCGTGCGGCATGCCGGTGCTGAAACCGATCTGGAGCCGCCCCCGGGAGAGCACGTCGGCCAGCGCCAGGTCCTCGGCGAGCCGGAACGGGCTCTCGTAACCGATCGGGATGACCGCGGTACCGAGCTCGATCCGCTCGGTCCGCTGTCCGGCGGCGGCGAGGAACACGGCCGCCGAGCCGACGCCGTGTTCGAGGTGGCGCTGCCGGATCCAGGCGCCGTCGTAGCCGAGCCGCTCACCGTACTCGAACAGCCGGAGGGTCTCCTCCAGGCCCGGGTAGGGGTCGTCGTCCGCGAAGTTGCCGGGCGTGAGAAAGGCCAGAGAGGTGAGGGCGGGAGTGATCATGCTGGTCCTTGGCCGGTTGTGGTTGCCGTGGCGGGAGAGGGGAGACGCCCGCCGGGGATCGCCGCCAGCAGCTCGCGGGTGTACGCGTGGCGGGGCTCGGAGAAGAGGTCCTCGGGCGGGCCCGACTCGACGACGCGTCCGGCCTTCATGACGGCGACCTGGTGCGCGATCTGCCGTACGACGGCCAGGTCGTGGGAGATGAACAGGTGCGCCACGCCGGTGTCCGCCTGCAACTCGGCGAGCAGGTCCAGGACTTGAGCCTGTACGGACACGTCGAGCGCGGAGACGGGCTCGTCGCACACCACGAGGTCGGGGGAGAGGGCGAGGGCACGCGCGATGGCCACCCGCTGGCGCTGTCCGCCGGACAGTTCCGCCGGGCGGCGTTCCAGGGTCGCTGCGGGCAGGGCCACCCGGTCGAGGAGTTCGCGGGCGCGGTCCAGCCGGGAGGCGCGGTCGCCGACCTTGAACGCCCGCAGCGGCTCGGTGATCACCTCGCCGATGGAGAGCCGCGGGTCGAGCGAGGCGTACGGGTTCTGGTAGACGAGCTGGGCGCGTCGGCGCAGCTGCCTGACCTCGGCGCCCTTGGCGGTGGTGACGTCGGTGCCGTCGAACAGCACCTGTCCGGAGGTCGCCTCGGCCAGCCGCAGCACCAGACGGGCGGTGGTGGACTTGCCCGAACCGGACTCCCCGACGAGGGCGAGGGTCCGGCCGCGCCGCAGGGTGAGGCTCACGTCGTCGACCGCGCGCAGTGTCCGGGCCGCGCCGCCGGCGCGCGGCAGCCTGAACTCCTTGACCAGGTTGCGTACTTCGACCAGGGGAGGCGACGGATCCGCCGGGGCGGCGGAGACCTGGGCGGCGGAGATCGCGGCGGTCGAGAGCAGAGCGGCCGAGACCGGGGTGCGGGGGCGGGCCGTGGTCAGGCTCGGGGCGCTGGCCAGCAGCCGCCGCGTGTACTCGTGCCGCGGATCGGCGAGGACGGTACGGGTCTCGCCCGCCTCCACCACCCTGCCCTGGTCCATGACCACCAGCCGCTGGGCCCGGTCGGCGGCCACTCCGAGGTCGTGGGTGACGAGCAGGATCGCGGTGCCCGACTCCTCGGTGAGGTGCTGGAGATGGTCGAGGATCACCCGCTGCACGGTGACGTCGAGCGCGCTGGTCGGCTCGTCGGCGATGATGAGTTGGGGCTTGGCGGCGATCGCGACGGCGATCAGGGCGCGCTGCCGCATGCCGCCGGACAGCTCGTGCGGGTACTGCCGGGCCCGTACGGCCGCGTCGGGCAGCCCGGCCCGGTCGAGGACGGCGACCGCCTCGGCCGCCGCCGCTCGGCGGGTCGCCAGGCCGTGGATGAGCAGCACCTCGGCGACCTGTTCGCCGATCCGCTTGACCGGGTTGAGCGAGACCGTCGGATCCTGCGGGACCAGCCCGATGCGCGCGCCGCGCACGGTACGCAGCTCCGCCTCGGAGAGGGTGGCCAGGTCGTGCCGGCCGAAGCGGGCCGTGCCCGCGTCGATGGTGCCGTTCGCCGCCAGCAGCCGGATGACGGCGTGTGCGGTGGTGCTCTTGCCGGAACCGGACTCGCCGACCACGGCGGTCACCTGGCCGGGCCATACGTCGAGGTCCACGCCCCGTACGGCCGACACCGTGCCGCCCCGGGTGCGGTACGACACGGACAGGCCGCGGATCTCCAGGAGTGGTGTGGTCACGCTGTCACCGTTCTCACCGTTCTCGCCGTTTCCAGCGTCTTCGCGTGCGTCACCGTTCTCGTGCGTGTCGTGGGTCATCGCTGCCGTGCCCATTCGCCGTCCAGTGCCCGCGCGACGCGGTTGGTGGCCAGTACGGTCGCCGCGATCGCCAGCCCGGGCAGCGCGGTCAGCCACCAGGCGTTGGCCAGGTAGTTGCGGCCGTCGGAGATCAACGTCCCCCACTCCGGGGCGGGCGGCGGCGCGCCGTAGCCGAGGAAGCTCAGCGCCGACACGGCCAGGATCGACGAGCCGAAGTCCAGGGTGGCCAGGACGATCACGGGCCCTGCGGCGTTGGGCAGGACGTGCCGGCCGAGCACGGAGTACCAGCGGGCCCCGCAGGACCGCGACGCCTCCACGAACACCGCCTGCCGCACCCGCAGCACCTCCGCCCGGGCCACCCGTGCGAAGGAGGCGACGCTGGCGATGCCGACCGCGACGGCCACCTTCACCGTCCCGTACCCGAGCGCGGTGACCAGGGCCAGCGACAGGAACAGCGCGGGGATGGAGAGCAGGACGTCGACGAAGCGCATCAGCACGTCGTCCACCCAGCGGCCCACGAACCCGGCGACCACACCGAGGAGTCCGCCGACCACGAACGCGACCAGGACCGCGATCAGCGTGGCCTTGAGGGAGAGTTGGGCGCCGTGGACCACGCGTGAGAAGACGTCGCGGCCCAGTTCGTCCGTGCCGAACCAGTGACTGCCGCTCGGACCGCGGAAGTTCTCGGACGGCACCCCCTTCAGCGGGTCCTGCGCGGTGAACAGGTCCGGCCAGAAGGCGGCCAGCACCACCAGCACGATGACCACGGCGGACAGCACCAGACCGGGGCGGCGCAGCAGGAAACGGAACACCCGGCGGACCCCGGCGTGCGGGGTGGGATCCGGCGGGGATCCGTCCCCGACCGGCCGGGCGAGGCCGAGGGCCGCCTCGGCCTCGCCGTCGACAAGGCTCTGACTCACGCCAAGCCTGCCTTTCTCTCCGAGGCCACCACGATCCGCGGGTCCAGCAGCGGATAGACGAGGTCGACGAGGAGGTTCGCGACCACGAAGACCAGCGCACCGAACACCACCACCCCCTGGACCAGCGGGATGTCCTGCACGGTGACCGCCGCCGCGGTCACCCGGCCCAGACCGTCGCGGGAGAACACCGTCTCCACGACCACCGAACCCGCGATCAGCTGCCCGACCAGCAGGCCCACGACCGTCAGCGCCGGCAGCGAGGCATTGCGCAGCGCATGCCGCACATGCACCCGCCACCGGCCGGCCCCCTTGGCCCGCGCGGTCTCCACATAGGCCTGGTCCAGCGCGGTCAGCAGGCTCTTCGCCAGCACCTGGGCGACCTGCGCGCCGGTCGGTATCGCCAGCGTCAGGGCGGGCAGCACCAGGCCGCGCAGCCCGTCGTTGCCGAACGCCGGGAACCAGCGCAGCTTGAACGAGAACGCCTCGACGAGCAGCAGCCCCACCCAGAACGTCGGGACCGACACCCCCAACGGGGGCAGCGACAGCAGCAGTTGCCGCAGCCACCGCCGCGAGGTGTACGTCGCCGCCACCGCGAGCCCGCCGCCGAGGAGCACGGCGAGGAGCAGCGCGGCACCGGTCAGCTGGAGGGTCTGCGGCAGCGCGTCGGCCAGCGTGGCGGTGACAGGGCGGCCCGTGGAGACGGCGTCGCCGAAGTCCCCGCGCACCGCCCGGCCCAGGTACTCGGCGTACTGCACCAGCACCGGCTTGTCGAAGCCGTACTCGTGCCGCAGCTTCGCGAGCTGGGCCGGGTCGACCTGTCCCGTGTCCATCCCGGCACCGGCCATCGCGGCGACCGGGTCGCCGGGCAGGAAGTCCAGCACCAGGAACGACACCGTGTACGCCGCCCACAGCACCCCGACCGCCTGCGCCAGCCGTTTGATCACGTAGCGGCGCATCCGCTAGCCGATCCAGGTGTCGTGCAGCTGGACACGGCTGCCGGAGTCGAACGTGAGGTCGTGCACCCTGTTCGAGACGCCCAGCTGGGTCTGGAGCTCCACCACCGGCACGTCGTACGCGTTCCGCACGATCAACTGCTGTGCCTCGGTGACGAGTTGCCTGCGCTTCGCGGTGTCAGTGGTGGCGGCCTGCGCCGACAACGCCGTGTCCAGCGAACTCGCGGGCAGGTGATAGAAGTTGGCCAACCGGGTGGAGAACGAGCTGCGCAGGATGTCCGGGTCGGCGCGGGTCGTGTTTCCCCACACCACGTCGAAGTCGCCGGACTGGAGCGTGGTGGCGAACTGGGTGACCGGGAGCTGCTTGAGCACCACGTCGATCCCGACGGCCTTGAGCTGCTGCTGGACCAGCTCCAGCGCGGGCTGGTTGGTGGCCGCGTTCGGGAACCAGCTGATGGTCAGGCTCAGCTTCTTGCCGTCCTTGGCGCGGACGCCGTTACTGCCGGCCCTCCAACCGGCTTCGTCCAGCAGGGACTTGGCCTTGGCTGCGTCGAAGGCCAGGTCGGTGGACAGGTCGCTGTAGTCGGGCGTGGTGTGCGCGAGGATGCTGGTCGCCGGCTGGGTACCGGTGGGGAAGACGGTGTCGGCGATCTGCTTCCGGTCGACGGCGGCCAGGATCGCCTGGCGCACCTTCACGTCCTTCAGCAGGGGCCGCGCGTTGTTGAGCCCCAGACCGAACACCACACCGGGGTTGGCCCGGCTCTGGAGGGTGACCTGGCCGCCCTTGAGCGCCGCCTCGTTGGCCTTGCCGACGCTGCTGATGGCGTCCACCTGCCCGGACTGGAGACTGCCGGCCCGCACCCCCGCCTCGGGGACGACCTTGAACACCAGCTTGTCCAGGTAGGCCTCGCCCTTCTTCGACCAGAGCGAGGAGCCCCAGTCGTACCCGGTCCGCCTGTCCAGCGTGATCGACTGGTTCTGCACGTACTGCTTGAGCACGAACGGCCCGGACCCCACCACTCCGTCGCTGCACTTCTGCTGCGGGCTCTTCCTGACGCTCGCCGAGGACTCGATGCCCAGCGAGTGGGTCGAAGTCGCCTGCAGGAACTGGGCGTTGGGCAGCTTGAAGGCCACCTTGACGGTGAGCGGGTCGACCACGGTGGTGCTCTTGACGCCGCTCAGGTAGCCCTCGGCGAGGGTGCCCAGGGCGCCGAGCTCCGGCACCGCGTCGAAGTTGTCCTTGACCACCTGCGCGGTCAGCTTCGAGCCGTCGCTGAAGGTGACCCCGGACCGCAGGTGGAACGTGAACGTCGTCGCGTCGGCGCTGATGTCCCAGCTCTTGGCGAGCCACGGCACGATCTTGCCGGTCTTCGGGTCCTGGTCGGTCAGGGAGTCCACGATCTGCCGCACCGAGTAGATGGTGTCGTTGCTGCCGACCTGCTGCGGATCCACGCAGCCGGCGTCGGAGCCCACCGCGAAGGTCAGGGTGCCGCCGGACTTCGCCGGGCCGCTTCCGCCGCCGGAGGCGTCGCCGCCAGAACCGCACGCGGTCAGCAGGACGCTGCTGGTCAGGAGCGCGGCCAGCGGCGCCCATCGGGAGGGTCTGAAAGCCGGAAGTGCTGTCACGGAGGGAGTTCTCCTACTCGTGTCACCAAGGCACGGGGTGCCGGGCTACGGGCGCGGGGCACAGCCGTGCAGGGCGTGCAGGGCGTGCAGGGGCGTGCGACCCTGGCCGGATCCGCCCCGGCCGGGGAAGCGCTGTGCAGAGACAAAGGGGATGGCAGACGGACGACACCGAGAACCGGTGGCCCGGGGCAGGACGGCGCGAAGGAGCCGTGGCCGGTGACGGAGGTCAGCCGGCGGCAGGCGGGCCGGTCAGACCCGACAGAGGCAGCTGGTCGAGCGCTTGAGGTCGATGTGGCGCCGGCGCGAGAGCCTGGAGTACGCCGTGGCGTCGGTGAGGGAGACCGCAGGGTCGTCGCCGTGCCGCATGCCACTCCTCCCCGTCTCCGGCCCCGTCAGGGGGCCACGCGCTTGCGGGAGTCGTCGGTGATCCCGCCGGGCTTTCACCTGGAGCACCCCACCGCGCGGGAGGGTTGCCGGTCAGCGAGCCAGGGCTTGACGCTGACACTCAATGCCGTTGGCGATCGTACGGATCGGTTTTGTCGTACGTCAATGCCCCGGCCCGGCGCCCCATTTGACAACACGGAGCCGTCTCACGTGCCGGGACGCCTGGTGGACGCACCCGGCGGCGTGTGCTTCGACGTCGCTCGCCCCGCCCGCGTCACCGGCTCCGCGCCTGCCCGCACCGCACCGGACCTCCCCGTCGGCTCCGCCGAACCCTGTCGAGCGACGGCCGGAGGGCCGGGTGTGGCCGGGGACGTTCCGAGTTGCCCGCTGCGGGTTGCCGAATGCCCAGTCGTCTGGAAAGTGCGCCCTTGTCATGACAGGGCGGGACGGCGGACTCTGGCAACAGGCACGGCGGTACGGGTACCGGACGTCGGATCCCCGACGGCCCTGAGGCGGCTCAGGAGGCCCGCGGATGTCGGTTTCACCGGAGTGCGGCGTTGATGGTCCTGCTGTCACCGAGCACGAGGCGGAGGCGCTGGTCGAGGGAATCTGTTTCAAGACGGGCCCGCCGCGGACCGTCGGGGTCGAAGTGGAGTGGCTCGTCCACCGGGAGCGTGCGCCGCACGACTCCGTGGACCGGGCGGACCTGGAAGCGGCCCACGCCGACCTGCGCACCCTGTCGCTGACGTCCGGGCTGAGCGTCGAGCCCGGCGGCCAGGTGGAGCTGAGTTCCCGGCCGGCCCCGTCGCTGGCCCGGTGCGTGTCGGAGGTCTCGGCCGATCTGACGGCCGTGCGCACCGCACTCGGGGGACACGGTCTGGCCCTGGCCGGCATGGGCGTCGATCCCTGGCAACCGCCTCGCCGGTTCCTGCGCGAGCGGCGCTACGACGCCATGGAGGCCTGCCTCGACCGTACGGGACCGGCCGGGAGGACCCTGATGTGCACGTCGGCCTCCGTCCAGGTGTGCCTCGACGCCGGACGGGAGGAACCCGGCGTCATGGGGTTCGCGCGGCGCTGGTGGCTGGCACACCACCTGGGCGCGGTCCTGGTCGCGGCGTTCGCCAACTCGCCCATGGCCGTGGGGCGTGCCACGGGCTGGCTGTCCACCCGGCAGCTGATGTGGGCGGAGCTCGATCCGGGACGGGCCGGCGGACCCTCCCTGGCCCACGACCCGCGCCGCGCCTGGGTCCGGCGCGTCCTCGACGCACCGGTGATGTGCGTACGGCGGGACGGCCCCTGGGAGGTGCCGGACGGCGTGAGCTTCCGCGACTGGACCCGCTCGCACACCATGCGCCCGCCCACCCGTGCGGATCTCGACTACCACATCAGCACCCTGTTCCCGCCCGTCAGGCCGCGCGGCCACCTGGAACTGCGCATGATCGACGCCCAGCCCGGCGATGACGGCTGGCTCGTGCCGCTCGCGGTGGTCACGGCCCTGTTCGACGACCCGGGCGCCGCCGAGATCGCGCACCGGGCGGTGCAGCCCCTGGTGGAGCGGGCCGCGGGAGCTCCGGCACCGCACAATCCGCTGTGGACCGCCGCCGCCCGACACGGGCTCGCCGACCCGCAACTGAGGCGCGCCGCCGTGACCTGTTTCGCCGCGGCGCAGGACGCCCTGCCCCGGCTGGGCGTGAGCACCAGGGTCCTGGACACCGTCGCGGCCCACGCCGACCGCTACGTCCGCCGCGGCCGCTGCCCGGCCGACGACGTGCTCGACCGGCAGCGCGACCGTGACACGTCCGCACGGGGCCGCGCCCGGCGCTGACCCGGAGCGGACCGGCACGGCGCTGCGGCGCAGGGCCGGCCGTTCAGCCGGTCCTGCACCCCGCCGTCGTGCCGGTCAGACCGCCTCCCGCCGCTCCGGGGCGGCGGAGCGGTGGGTGAGGGGCGCGCGCAGGCCTAGGTGTTCGCGCAGCGTGCTGCCGGTGTACTCGGTGCGGTAGACCCCGCGCTCCTGCAGTTCCGGGACGAGCAGGTCCACGATGTCGTCGAGGCCGCCGGGGATGAGGTACGGCGTGACGTTGAAGCCGTCGACCGCGCCGTGCCGGACGAAGCGGGCGAACTTGTCGGCCAGGCCGGACGGGGTGCCGACATGGCCGCGCTGCGGACCGAGCGCGATGACCGTCTCGCGCAGCGACCAGCCGTGCGCCTCCGCCTGCGCCCGCCACTCCGCGACCACCGCGCGCGGGTCGGCGGTCCGCCGCGCCCCGAAGGAGCCGTCGTTCTCGGCGACGACAGGGTCCTCCGCGGGCAGCGGACCGTCGGCGTCGCGGCCGGACAGGTCGATACCCCACAGCAGGCCGGCGATCCCCAGGGCCGTCGCGGGAGTGACCTGCTGGAGCCGGATCCAGCGCTTCTTCTCCTGCGCCTCCTCCTCGGTGGCGCCGATGATGATCTCGGTGCCGGGCAGGATCCGCAGGTCGTCGTCGGGCCGCCCGACCGCCCGCAGCCGGTGCCGGATGTCCTCGGCGAAGGCCAGTGCGTCGTCGAAGTCGTTGCCGTGCGCGGAGAAGATGACGTCGGCGTTGCGGGCCGCGAAGTCGCGCCCCTCACCGGAGTCACCCGCCTGGAAGATCACCGGGTGGCCCTGGGCGCTGCGCGGCAGGGTGGGGGCGAGGTCGACGTCGAACTGCGGTCCCCGGTGGCGGACTTGGCGTACGGCGCCGGGCGCCGACCACGCGGGCGCGGTCACGGACGCGGCGACCGCCTGGTCGTCCCAGCCGTCCCACAGGGCGCGGGCCACGGTGAGGAACTCCTCGGCGCGCCGGTAGCGGTCGGCGTGGTCGAGATAGCCGCCCCGGCGGAAGTTGGCGCCGGTCCAGGCGTTGTCCGTGGTCACGACGTTCCAGCCGGCCCGGCCCTCGGAGAGGAGATCGAGGCCGGAGAGGCGGCGGGCGAGGTCCGCGGGTTCGTTGAAGGTGGAGTTGGAGGTGGAGACCAGGCCGATCCGGCGGGTGACCGCGGCCAGCGCCGCGAGCTGGGTGATGGCGTCCGGCCGTCCGGCCACGTCGAGATCGTGGATCCTGCCGTCGACCTCGCGCAGCCGGAGCCCCTCGCCGAGGAAGAACGCGTCGAACAGGCCCCGCTCGGCGGTCCGGGCGACCCGCCGGAAGGAGGCGGGGTCGATCTGCGAACCGCTGTCGGGGGCGGACCAGATGGTCCAGTGGTTCACGCCCTGGAAGAACACCCCGAAGTGCAGCTGGGCGTGCGGCCGCGGGACGTCGAGGGGGTCGGTGCGGGTCATCGGGCTTCCTCCTGGACGGCCGCGGCGGCGAAACGGTTGGCGGGGCGCTCCAGGCCGAGGGCCGAGCGCAGGGACGTGCCGGGCAGCGGGCGGGCGACGAGGCGCCGCTCGGACAGGGCCGGCAGGACGAGGCGGGAGAGGACCGCGAGATCCTCGTCCAGCACCAGCGGACGCAGCCGTACCCCGTGCACGTGCCGGCTCAACGACGCGAGGAGAGCGACCAGTCCGGCCGCGGAACCGACGTGCCGCAGCCGTCCGCGGTCGGTCCAGGGCGCGTACCGCGCCAGGTCGGCGACGCGCTCGGCGCCGGTCGCGTCCGGCGTGTCCAGCGCCACCTCGACCTCGGCGAAGACGCGGGGGGTGCCGGCGCCGGTGGCGGCCGCGGCGACCGACGCCAAGTCGCGGCCCTCGACCAGGGCGACGTCGAGCTGTGCGGCGGGCACCAGGTCCGGGTGGCCCAGGACGACGAGCTGCCCCTGCGGCGGGCGCGGCACGATCGCCGGGCCCTTGACGGCGTAGGTCTCGCCGGTGAAGTCGATGTAGTGCAGGCGCTCGCGGTCGAGGTAGCGGCTCGTGGCGACGGACCGGATGACCGCGTCGTCCTCCCACGAGTCCCACAGCGCACGGGCCACCTCCACCCCGTCCCGGGACTCCAGGGCCCGCCCGGCCGCGTCGGCGACCGGCGGACGCCCCCAGACACGGGCCGCCTCGGGGCGGTCCTCCTCCGTCACCACCCACCCGGCGCGACCGGCCGAGATGTGGTCCAGGGAGGCCAACTGGCTGGAGACATGGAAGGGTTCGGCGTACGTCACCGGGACGACGGGCGCGATGCCGATCGTGCTCGTGGACGCCGCGGCGAACGCCGCCCGCTCCACCGCGCCGATCCGGCCGACGGGATCCGGCGCGGCACCGGGCGGCAGCACCCCGTCGTCCAGGGTGATCAGGGCGAACCCGGCGTTCTCGGCCGCGGCGGCGAGCCCGGCCGTACGGCGCGGGGTGAGCAGCTGGTCGGGTGCGTGGGCGGCGCGGCGCCAGGCCGCGGGGTGGGCGCCGTCACCGTCGATCTCGACGGCGAGGTGCAGGGCGGGGCCGGACAATGGACGTTCCTTCCGGGAAACACGGGAACGCGCGACCGCGCGGCCACGCCAGGCGGGCCGGACGGCGGCGGAGGACGAGAGCTGAGCGGGACCACGCGATGCGAGCCGTGCGTGGTGACGGCGCGTGGGACCGGACGCGGGCCGGCGTCCGGGACCCGGACGTGACCACGGTGTACGGGACCCGACGTGACCACTGCGTTCGACACCGGGACGTGGCCACGGCGAACCGGGCCTGCGGGACGGGCCGGCAGGGGTCAGAGGCGGTGGGCGGAAGGACAGACGGCGGAGCAGGTGCGGCAGTAGTCGACATGCCGGCGCGTGATCAGCCGCACGCCACAGCGCCCACCCCGGGGTGTCGCGCCGGATACGTGCATCAAGGGCCTCCACCCGTCAGAAACCGATCGGTTCACCGTACGTCGCCCGCCCCGCCGGGTGTCAAGAACAAGCGACGCGGACCACACCGGGGCCCACGTCCAGACGTCTGTCTCGCCCACGGCGGTTCTCTGATGCTCTGTCAGGAACGGTTTGTCCGACGGAGTTCAGGCGCTCCTCCGGCGCCTCGGCCGTCTTCTCCCGCCCCATTGTGTTGAGCTGTGCACACCCTTACTGTTCGACTTTGCCCGAGTCTGTTTGGTGTTGATTGCTCAGTCGGTCTGGAGGCCGCGGTGCGGAGTGATCGGATCGGTTCAGAGGCTGCGAGACCCGGTGGCCGTCGGTGGTGGCGGCCCGTCCTCGCGGTGGCGGCGACCATCGCCCTGGCGGCGGGCGTGATCACGCCCGCCGCGGCGCAGGACGCAGGAGAGCGGGCGCCCGCGGCGGCGCCCGCCGCCGCGCCACAGACGCACACGGTGACTCTCGACGGCTACTCGTTCCTCGTCGACGGCCAACGCACCTATCTCTGGTCCGGGGAGTTCCACTACTTCCGGCTCCCGAGCCAGGACCTGTGGCGCGACATCTTCCAGAAGATGAAGGCCGCCGGCTTCAACTCCACCTCGCTGTACTTCGACTGGGGCTACCACTCGCCGAAGCCGGGTGTGTACGACTTCACCGGGGTCCGTGACGTCGACAAGCTCCTCGACATGGCCGAGGAGGCGGGCCTCTACGTCATCGCCCGCCCGGCGCCGTACATCAACGCGGAGGTCGACAGCGGCGGCCTGCCCGGCTGGCTGACCACGAAGGCCGGGAACAACCGCAGCGACGACCCGCGGTTCCTGAAGTACGCCGACGAGTGGCTGACCCAGATCGACCGGATCATCGCCCGCCACCAGCTGACCAACGGCACCGGGTCGGTCATCGCCTACCAGGTCGAGAACGAGTACTACAACGGCTCGGCCGCCGGCCGCTCCTACATGCAGCACCTGGAGGACAAGGCCCGCGCCGACGGCATCACGGTGCCGCTGACCGGCAACAACAACGGCACCTTCAACTCCGGTACCGGAGCGCTGGACGTCGACGGCCCGGACTCCTACCCGCAGGGCTTCGACTGCTCGAACCCCTCCAAGTGGAACGGCGTCCCCGACATCAGCTACGACCACCCGGCCGGAAAGCCGCTCTACTCGCCGGAGTTCCAGGGCGGCGCCTTCGACCCGTGGGGCGGACCGGGCTACGACAAGTGCGCCCAGCTGATCAACGACCAGTTCGCCGACGTCTTCTACAAGCAGAACATCGCCGTCGGCGCGACCGCCCAGAGCTTCTACATGACCTACGGCGGCACCAACTGGGGCTGGCTCGGCATGCCGGAGAACTACACCTCGTACGACTACGGGGCCGCGATCCGGGAGACCCGCCAGCTCGACCCGAAGTACTACGAGGACAAGCTGATCGGGTACTTCACCCAGTCGGTCGCCCCGCTGACCGAGACCGAGGCGATCAGGGCCACCCCGCCGGACGACTCCGCGGTCGTCGACACCGCCCGGATGAACCCCGACACCAAGACGCAGTTCCACGTCCTGCGGCACGGCAACTCCACGTCCACCGCGGTCGACAAGACCCACATCTCGCTGGACTTCAACGCCCAGCCGGCCGCGGACACCACCTACACCTGGGACGACCCCGACTCCGCGCTGCAGTACACCGGTTCGTGGTCGCACGTGGCCAACACCAGCTACACCGGCGGCGACTACAAGCACACCGAGTCGTTCTCGAACAAGGCCGGTGACTCGCTCACCGTCCCCTTCGACGGGACCGCGATCCGCTGGATCGGCTCGAAGACGAGCAACCACGGCTACGCCGACGTCTACCTCGACGGCACCAAGGAGGCCACGGTCGACGACTCCGGCAGCGAGAACCAGGCGGTGCTCTTCCAGAAGACCGGCCTGGCACCGGGGGCACACACCCTGAAGATCGTCGTCGACGGGAACCACGCCTCGGGGTCCACGGACAACTACGTGGCCGTCGACGCCATCGACGTACCGACGGGCGACTCCGCCACCGAGCCGACCTACCCGGTCGTGCCCCAGCAGCCCGGCACCGCGATCACGCTCGACGGCCGCGACTCGCACGTGATCGTCGCCAACTACCGGCTCGGGGACACACAGTTGCAGTACTCGACGTCGGAGATCATGACCAGCGCGACGATCGGCGACCGGGACGTCGCGGTGCTCTACGGCGACAAGGACAGCGACGGCGAGACGGTCCTGCGCTACGCCACCGAGCCCACCGTGACCGCCACCGGCGGCTCGGTCACGACCACCTGGGACGCGGCCACCGGAGACCTCCGGCTGAACTACAGCCACCGGGGCCTGATCCGCATCAGCATCAGCGGCGACGGGAAGCGCCCGCTCCTGCTGCTCGTCGGCGACAAGGCCACGGCGGAGACCTTCTGGCGCCAGGACACGGCCACCGGGCCGGTACTCGTGCGCGGCACCCACCTGCTGCGCACGGCGACCAGCCTGGACGACGGCCACACCGTGGCACTCACCGGCGACAACGCCGACGACAAGAACATCGAGGTGTTCACCTCCGCCGACCGCGTCACCTGGAACGGCAGAACGGTGCACACCCAGGCCGGCGACACGGCCAGCCGCACCGGGACGATCCCGGTGGCCGCCCCGGTCGAGCTGCCGACGCTCACCGACTGGAAGCACGCCGAGGAATCCCCCGAGTCGGCCACCGGCTTCGACGACTCCAGCTGGCAGGTGGCCGACAGGACCACCACCAACAGCGTCTCCGGCGACGACGCGCAGCCCGTGCTCTACGCCGACGACTACGGCTTCCACACCGGCAACACCTGGTACCGCGGCCGCTTCCGCGCCACCGGCAAGGAGACCGGCGTCCACCTCGTCTCGGACTCCGGCGGCGACGCGCAGGCGTTCTCCGCCTGGCTCAACGGCACCTTCCTCGGCAGCTCCACCACCGGCAGCGCCGACCTCACCTTCCCCGCCGGTTCGGTGAACGCCACCGGCGACAACGTCATCTCCGTGCTCACCGTGAACATGGGCCACGAGGAGGACTACAACTCGACCAATGGCAACAAGACCGCGCGCGGCCTCACCAGCGCCTCCCTCGTCGGAGCGCCGCTGACCTCCGTCACCTGGCGGGTGCAGGGCGTACGCGGCGGCGAGGACCTCCAGGACACCGTGCGCGGCCCGCTCTCCACGGGCGGCCTGTACGGCGAGCGGGCCGGCTGGTCCCTGCCGGGCTACCCGGACAGGAGCTGGGACCAGGTGTCCCTGCCGGCCACCGACACCCGCCCCGGGGTCTCCTGGTACCGCACCGACGCCGAGCTGGACCTGCCGCACGGCCAGGACACCTCGCTCGGGCTGACGTTCACCGACGACCCGTCCCGCAAGTACCGTGCCACGATCTTCGTGAACGGCTGGCAGGTCGGCAACTACGTCAACTACCTGGGCCCGCAGCACACCTTCCCCATACCGAACGGCATCCTCAACCCCAACGGCCACAACAGCATCGCCATCGCCGTGTGGAACCTGGACGGCAGCACCGGCGGACTCGGCAAGGTCTCCCTCACCGACTACGGCAGCTACGCCTCGTCCCTGCGCGTCGCGCAGAACGACAGCCCCCGCTACGACGCCGTGAAGTACGCGATGCCGAAGCGCCCGGGAGTGGACGTCACCCTCAACGTGCCGGACACCGCACAGTCCGCGCAGGCCTTCACGGCCGAGACGACGGTACGGGTGCCGGAGGACCGGGCGTCCGCCTCCCGCCTGACGGCCTCGCTCTCCGCACCCGACGGCTGGAGCGTGACCGCCATGAGCCCGGCCACGGTCCAGCGCGTACGGCCGGGTGAGTCGGCCACCTTCACCTGGAACGTCCAGCCGCCGGACGGGACCCTGCCGTCCGCCTCCGCGCTCACCACCACAGTGGACTACGTACAGAGCGGACGGCAGGCCGGCGGCGGTGACGAGCGCATCGTCCGAGGGATCCCGCCGGCTCCGCCGGCCGGCACGAGCGCGGTGAGCGACCTGTCGTTCCTGTCGTCCACCAACGGGTGGGGTCCGGTGGAGCGCGACACCAGCGTCGGCGAACAGGCGGCGGGGGACGGCCGTCCGATCACCATCGCCGGCGTCGGCTACGCCAAGGGCCTGGGCACCAACTCGGTCAGCGACGTCCAGCTCTACCTCGCCGGAAAGTGCTCACGGCTGACGGCGCAGGTCGGCGTCGACGACGAGACCGGCGGCGCGGGATCGGTGACGTTCTCCGTGATCGCCGACGGCAGGACGCTGGTGACGACGCCTACGATCCGCGGCAAGCAGGCCGCGGCGTCCGTCGACGTCGACGTCAGCGGCGCCCAGGTGGTGGACCTCAAGGTCGGCGACGCGGGCGACGGCAACGGCAACGACCACGGCGACTGGGCGGTACCGACACTGACGTGCGGCTAGCCGGCTGAGGTCTTCGAGCGCGCGGCAAGCCGGATGACGGCTTCGAGTGCAATGTTCGCGGGCCCGAGGGGCACTTGGGCATGCCCGCTCTCCTGGCCGGGACGACCGTTTCGCAACGGAGCGGGTGGCCGGACGGTGGTGCAGGACGAAGGCGCGACCTCGACCGGGTGGTGGAGAGCGGGGCGGGCGGTGGCGCGGTGGCGGCTTCCGCACGCGCCCGTCCTGGTCCCTGAACCGCAGTGACGACCGCTGTGACCAGCCGTTCTTTCCTGCGCGCCCCGCCCCGGGGCCGGTCAACCCCGGGGCGGGGCGGTGCGGATGGTCTCCTTCCCCCGGCCGGCCGTGTCCGGCCGCGGCAGCGGTGGAGGGGTTGCGTGGGGGGAGGTTGACGCGTCCGGGGACAGAAGGGGCGGGTCGTTCACGGGAGGTACTGTGATCGAGTGAATGTGTCGACTCGCGGCAGACGGCTGCGGAGCCGAGCCGCCACAGCAGCCTTCGTCTGCGCGATCACCCTGTTACCCGGCCCGAGTTACGCGACCCCGGGCGAACCCGATCCGCGGAACGACCAGTCGATCGAGGACATCCACGACGAGCTGAACGGCCTCTACCGCCAGGCGGAGGTGGCAACCGAGGCGTACGACACCGCCGATGTGAAGGCGGCCGAGCAGGAGAAGCGGCTGGCGTCGCTGCACAAGGACCTGGCCCGCACCGAGGACAGGCTCGACGATCTGCGCGACCTCGCGGGTGCCGCCGCCCGCACCCAGTACCGCGGGGGCAACCTCGACTCCACAGGCATCCAGTTGCTGCTCGGCGACCACCCCGACCACGCCCTGGACGACGCGTCCCAGGCCCGCCAGGCCCTGCGCAACCTGGTCACGGTGTCCACGATCCAGAAGAACACCCGCGCGGAGCTGAGCCGGCAGACCGACGCGGCCGCCGAGAAGCTCCGGGAGCTGAAGAACACCCGCGCGGACAAGGCCGAGGCGAAACGGAAGATCGAGAACAAGATCGCCGAGGCCGAGCGGATCGAGGCGGGGCTCAAGAAGGAACAGACCCGCAAGCTGGCCCAGTTGGAGAAGGAGGAGGCGCAGGAGGCCAAGTCCAGGTGGACGGGCCCCGGTTCCGGCGACGGCACCTCGACCGGCACCAGTTCGGGCGGTGAGGCGAGCGGAGCAGCCGCCAAGGCCGTCGCCTTCGCGCTGGCCCAGATCGGCAAACCGTACGTGTGGGGTGCCGTGGGCCCGTCGTCGTACGACTGCTCGGGACTGACCTCCACGGCATGGGCGGCGGCCGGGCACCCCATACCCCGCACCTCGCAGGCACAGTGGCAGGGGCTGACCCGGGTCAGCCTGGCCTCCGTGCGGCCCGGAGACCTGATCATCTACTACGACGCCACGCACGTGGGCATGTACATAGGGGACGGGGAGATCGTCCACGCCCCGCGGCCCGGACGCACGGTCACGACCGCACCGGCCGCCTCCATGCCCATCCTCGGTGTCGTCCGACCCGGAGTCTGAGCGGATGACCTACTCACTGACCCCCCGTAACCAGGGAAACCTGCCCGCGGTGAGCGCACCGCCGCTGATCCGCCTCGACGCCTATGTCGCCGAGGACGGGTCGACGGTGGTCAACGGCCATCTGCTGGAGATGGGCGGCACGCGGCCGCCCAACGAGGCGATCCTCGACGCGATCGCCATGTTCGCCCGCACCCTGCGGGCCCCGGTGGCGGCCACCGTCATCGACCGCACCGTGTTGCAGGTGGCACGCCTGCGGGTGTACCCCGACGGCTCCAGCCGGACCATCGCCGACGAGGAGGACCTGCCGCCCGGGCGCGAGCGGACCGCCGCGGAGGAGGAGTCGTTCCCTCCGCTCGCCCGCGTGGAACGCATCACCCAGCACGCGCAGCGCGGGGAACTGCACGCCGCCTCCGTCCTCGCCAGTGCGCTGCGGGAGCACCTCACCCTGCGCAGGGGCGCGGAGGACGAACTGTCCCTGGAGGCACGGGCGATCGAGGCGTACCTCGCCTATCTGCGCGGCGACTACATGCACTCCACCGTCCTCGCGCTGACCGTCGCGCGCATCCGCTGCCGCACCGACCTGAGCCGGGCGGCGCCCGAGGTGGCCCGCGCCACCGCGGCGTGGCAGCGGCTGATGGACGACGGCCAGGTGGCCACCCGAGGGCAGGAACTGCTGCACATGTGGGAGCACCTGGCCGCGGAGGGCTATCTGCGGGAACCGGACCACCAGGCGATGGCCCAGGCCGTGCGGACCCGGCTCGCACGGGGCGACCGCTCGGTACCGGCTCCGGCCGCGGTACCCGCGCTGACGGTGGGCCAGGGGCCGGTCGCCCCCGAGGACGAGCCCCTCAGGCCCACGCGACGGGGGCTGCGCCGTTTCACCCGGCGGCCGGGCCGGCCCGCCGGGTGATCGGATCCCCTGGGCCGGATCAGCGGCGGGTCCGGCCCCCGTCGCCTCGCTGCGTCCCTAGGACCAGCTCGGCGACGGCCCCCCGGGCTGTCCGTAGGGCACGGGCCGGCCGGTGACGGCGTCCAGGAGGACGCGTTCCCCGAGCGGCTCGTGCAGCTCCACCTTGACGTCATGCATGAGCATCTGAGCGGTGCAGGGGCCGCTCTTGGCTCCCGTGACGGAGGCGTACAGCACGACGCTCTCGTCCGTCTCCAGCGCCCTGACGACGGGGCCGTCGTCGCAGGCTCCGTTCGCGGCCTTCACGGTGACGGACCGGCCGTCCGCAGCGGTCCCGGCCAACCTCGGGATGCTCCAGAGGCCGCCGGCAGACCCCTGCACCGTCGATCCGATCGGTGACCTGGGGAGCTTCGACGGGGTGACGGCCACTCGTTTGAGCGGGGTGTCGTAACCGTCCAGCGTGAAGAGCCAGGCGGGAACGGTGGCCGTGCCCCGGCTGGTGGTGATGGTCGTCGTGCCGAGCTTCGCTCCCGTCACCGTCAGCCGGGCGCCCGTGCTGTTGGCGAGGGCGAACGACTGGTAGGCCTTTTCCGCTCCCCACAGCGGCCGGGTCACCGAGTCCCCGCTCGGCCAGCCGACCTTCCCCTTCGCGGCGGTGGCGGCGGGCAGCTCGCCCCGCAGCGTGAAGTTCCGGATCTCGTAGGCGCGTTCGTCCGCCTTGCTGTGCCAGCCGGACGCCGGTGCCTGTACCGTGTCGGCCATGGGGTAGTACCCCTTGCTCCATGCGGTGGCCGCCGCCGATCCCCGCCAGGCGTCGGCCACTTGACGGGCCCGCTCCCGCTGCCGCGGCGACTGGGACGTGTCGTTGTCGTCGCCTCCCGGGCCGCTGTCGCAGCCGGCGAGGAGGCAGGCGCCCAGCAAGGGCGCGAGAAGAAGGCCGACGAGGTGCTTCGCTCGTATGGTCATGACTTTCCCCCGGAAGGTGTCCGACGAGGGATCTCCGCGATCCCCACCGGAGCACGACGCGCAGAGGCTGCTCGATCCCCGGCGCCGGCCCCGTGTCCACACCTACGACGCACGGGGGCGCGTCGACGTTCGCCCGCCGCCGTCCTCGCCCGGAGCGGGCCGGACCCGCCGCGTCAGGGCCGCTCAGTACGCGTGGTGGACCTGCCAGAACGCCCAGGCCTGGCAGGGGCTGCCATAGGTGGTGTTCATGTAGTTGAGGCCCCACTTGATCTGGGTGGCCGGGTTGGTCTGCCAGTCGGAGGCGACGGAGGCCATCTTGTTGCCGGGCAGGGCCTGGACGAGGCCGTAGGCGCCGGAGGACGGGTTGACCGCGAGGTAGTTCCAGGTGGACTCGTGGTCCACGATGTTGCTGAAGCACTGGAACTGGCTGCTGCCCACGATCTGCGCGGCCATCGCCTTGATCTGCGCCACGGTGTAGGAACTCCGTACGGGGAAGCTGGCCGTGGGGTCGCCGGCCGCGGCCTTGGCCTCCTCGCGCTCCTTGGCCTCGGCCTGCTTCGCCTGCGCGGCCTTGGCCGCCGCCGCCCGCGCGGCCTGCTCGGCGTCCTTCCGGGCGCTCACGTCCGCCTGCACGGCCATGGCGTCGGCCTGCTGGGTCAGCGACGCGGTCTGCACCTGCGCCTGCTCGCCCGCCGGCAGGTCCGCGAGGAGGGTGGCATCGGTCGCGGTCGAGTCCGCGTCGTTGTTCTGCGCGCTGCTGCCCGAGGCGACACCGACGACACTTCCGACAGCGGTGACCGCGGTGGCCGACGCCACCGCGATTCCCCGGACCGATATGCGGCTCACGCGCTTCTCTTCCTCTTCGCCCGGGCCACCGTGTGCGGCGGTCGACGGAAGCATCTCGCTCGTTGGGTAAGGCGGTTGGAACACTCTTGCGTGCCGGTCCGCCCGACGCAATGCCGTAGCGCGTGCGGATCCTCACACCCGCCCGCGTCGAGACGCCCACCCTGTGAATGAATGATCCGGGAATTCGTTGACTTTTGGTTGGATGAGCCAGAGGATTCCCGGGGTGACCCACCATGCGTACGGCCCAGGTGACCTGTCCGAGACCCTGGACGAGGCCGCACACCGCTGTCTGGTCGCGGGATTCGACGGTACGACGGCCGTCCCCGACACCCTGAAACGGCTCGTCGACCGCGGCCTGGGCGGCGTCATCCTCTTCACCCGCAATATCCGGGACGCCGACCAGGTCCGTGAACTAACCGGCATACTAAGGGAGTTGCGGCCCGACCTGCTGGTGGCCATCGACAACGAGGGCGGCGGCATCGGCCATCTGGTCGCCGCCGGCGCCCCAGAGGTGCCCGGCTCCTGGGCCCTCGGCGTCGCCGACGATCCCGCCCTCACGGCCGCCTGCGCCGACGCACTCGCCGGGCACCTGGCCACCCTGGGCATCACCGTTTCCTACGCACCGGTCGCCGACCTCCAGCACCGCCCCGAGAACCCGATCGTCCGCACCCGCGCCTTCGGCGCCGACCCCGACCTGGTCTCCCGCCATCTGCGCGCCTGGATCGCCGCCACCGAGGCGCGCTCGATCGCCTCCTGCGCCAAGCACTTCCCCGGCCACGGCGGCACGGTCACCGACAGCCACCACGACACCGCGGTCGACCCGCGACCGTACGCCGAACTCGACCTCGCCACCTTCCGGGCCGCGATCGACGCCGGTGTGCCGATGGTCATGAGCGCTCATGTCGTCTTCCCGGCCCTCGACCCCGACCGCCCCGCCACCCTCAGCCCCCGCATCCTCGGCGACCTGCTGCGCGGCGAACTCGGCTTCGACGGCGTGCTGGTGAGCGACGCGCTGGAGATGAAGGCCATCACCGGCCGCTACGGCGAGGCGGCCGCCGCCCGGATCGCGCTCGCCGCCGGAGCCGACCAGGTCATCGTCGCCGTACCGCACCTGGAGACCACCCTCGCCTGCCGCGACGCCGTCCTGGACGCGCTGCGCTCCGGGGAACTGGCCCCGGAGCGGGTCGAGGAGGCGGCGGCCCGGGTACGACGGCTCGCCCACCGGTACGCCACCCCGCCCGCCCGCGCCGCGGTGGCCCCCTGGGACGAGGGCGCCGGGTCGGCGGCCGCACGGCGGGCCGTCCGCGGCCGGGGTGTGCTGCCCCCGCCCGTGCCGGGCGCGTACGTCGTCGACCTGTTCCCGCCGCCGCATCCCGCCCTGAACTGGGGCGGGGAGGACTTGCTCACCGAGGTGCGGGCCCTGGACCCGGCGGCCGTCGGGACGGCGCTGACGAGCGAACCCGGCGAGGCCGCGGTGGCCGAGGTGCTGCGGGTGGCACAGGGGCGGCCCCTCGTGGTCGCCGTCTGCGACGCCGGGCTCCATCCCTGGCAGCGGCGGCTGCGCGAGGCCCTGCTGGCCGCCCGCCCGGACGCGGTCCTGGTCTCGACCGGGCTGCCGGAGGGCGAGGCCCTGTGCGCGTACGGGCGGGGCCGGGTCAACCTCCGTGCGGTGGCGGAGGTGCTGTCGGGCGCGGGTCCTACGGCCGGATCAGCTCCCTGATGCCCCGGGCCGCCAGGTAGTGGTCGTCCAAGGCCCGCTCCGCCAGGACGATCGCCGGCCTGGTGCCGTCCGCGCGCAGTCTCGTCCACGCCTCGAAGAAGGCGCCGCCCGGACCCGAGACCGCGCGGCCGGCGGGCGTGCAGTCCAGGACGAGGGCGCTCTCCCGGGGCGTCACAGGCCGCCGGTCGCGCAGTTCCGCCACGGTATCCGCGAGCGCGTGGGCGATCGGCTTCGGGCGGCCCGCCGAGTCGAACAGGCCGAGTGTGTACTCGAGTTCGGGGAAGTCGGCGAGGGCCCGGTCCACGTCGTGGGAGCACCACCAGGTGACGCCCCACAGCTGCGCGCAGTCCGCCGCGTTGAGCAGGGTCGCGCGGGCGAAGTCCGGGGCGTCGGCGGCCGGGATGTGCGGCTCGGGTGCGCCGGTCTCCTGGACCCAGACCCGGCGGGCGGGGTCGGTGGCATAGGCCTTGGCGAGTTCGGTGCCGTACTCGGCGAGGTGCCGCACCTGGGGGGAGCGCGGGCCGTAGCGGCGGGCGCAGTCGCCGGAGAACACCCAGGGGTGCACCGTGGTCAGGTCCCCCTTGCGGGCCGACGCCTCCGGGGTGAACGGGTGGTCGTCGCCGTACCAGGCCGCGTCGTACGCGGAGTGGGTGACCAGCCCGACGCCGTCGCCCAGCCCCTCCCTTGCCGCCGCCAGCAGCGTGTCCAGGTACTGGTCCACCTCGGTGACCGTCACCGGGTTGTGCTCGACCAGGTTGTTGAGCTCGTTGCCGAGCTGCAGGCCGATGAGGTTCGGGCGGCCGGTCAGGGCGCGGCCCAGGGTGCGGAGCAGGGCGGCCTGGGCCTCGACGGCCGCCGGGTCGGTGAAGACGTTGCGGTGGTGCCAGCTGCGGGTCCACTCCGGGTAGAAGTCGAAGCTCGACAGGTGGCCCTGGATGCCGTCGACGAGGACATCGAGGCCGAACTCGGCTGCCAGGTCCACCAGTTGGACGAGCTGGTGCACGGCGGCGGGGCGGACGAGGGTGCGGTTGGGCTGGAGCAGCGGCCACAGGTGGAAGACCCGGACGTGGTCGAGACCCAGCCCGGCGATCTGCGCGAGGTCCTCGCGGGCCTGGTCCGGATCGACGTCGTGCCATGCGTGGAACCAGCCACGGCGTGGGGTGTAGTTGACACCGAAGCGGAGTGCGGGGGCGGGCGGGGGCGTGCTGATGGCGTCCTCCTCGGGGCCTCGGACCCTGGCTGCTCGGATCTTGTGTGCAACGAATGTATCAACCACCATGGACGACAATGAATAGTGATTTGAACCAGGAATCGCCCTGGGTCGTCGGAATCGACGCCGGTGGTACCCGCACCCGGGCGGTCCTCGCCGACGCGCGGGACGGACGGGCCGTGGGGGAGGGCGTGGCCGGGCCGGGCAACGCGCTGACCGTCCCGGGGCCGGAGCTCGTCGATCACCTGGCCGGGGCGGTCGCGTCGGCCGTGCCGGAGGCGGGACGCGCACGAGTGGCCGCGGTGGTCGGCGGCTTCGCGGGGGCCGCCCGCGCTCCCGAGGAGGAGCCGGGCCGGGTGCGGGCGCGGGCCGCCCTCACCGCCGCGCTGACCCGGCTGGGCATCGGCACCGGGGCGGTCGAGGTCTACAGCGACATCGAGGCGGCCTTCGCCGGGGCGCCCGGGCAGCCGGCGGACGGACTCGCCCTGGTGGCCGGCACCGGTGTGGTGGCCGCCCGGATCGCGGGGCGGGTGCTGGTGGCCACCTCCGGCGGGGACGGCTGGCTGCTCGGGGACGACGGCGGCGGGTTCTGGATCGGGCGCGAGGCGGCACGGGCCGCCCTGCGCGCCGCGGACGGCAGGGGCGGACCGACGGCACTGACGGCGGCGGTCGGGCGGGCCCTGGGGATCCCGGCGAGCGCACTGCCCCCGGCCGAAGACGCGCTCTGGAGGCCGGAGTCGCGCGCGGCCTACCGGGCGTGTCTCCTGCCGGCCGTGCTGGACCGCCCACCGGTACGGCTGGCCGATCTCGCGCCCCTGGTGTCACGTGCGGCGGCGGAGAAGGACACGGTCGCCGCGGCCGTTCTCCGGGACGCGGTCGCTCATCTGGCCGCGACCGTCGCCGCGTTGGGGCCGCGTCCGGGTGAAGCCCTGGTCGTCACGGGCGGACTGGTGGCTCCGGACGGCCCGTTGCTCGCCCCGCTCACCGAACGGCTCTCCCCCCTCGACCTCACCATCACCCCGGTGCCGGACGGCTGTGCGGGCGCCGTGGCGCTGGCGCGGCTCCTCGCCACCGGCCGCCGACCCGCGGAGGCTCCGTGACCGTCCCCACCTATCGCATCCCCACCGCCCCCCTCGACGACCGGGTCGCCGACCTCCTCGCCCGGATGACCCTGCGGGAGAAGGCCGGCCAGCTCAACCAGCGCATGTACGGCTGGCACGCCTACCGCCGCACCTCCGACGGCCGCTTCGAACTCACCGACGCCCTGCGCGCCGAGACCGACCGCCGCGCAGGACTCGGCGCCCTCTACGGCCTGATGCGCGCCGACGCATGGTCCGGCGTCGACCACCGCACCGGACCGGGCGCCGGCGACAGCGCCGAACTCGCCGACCTGGTCCAGCGGCACGTCCTGGACAGCAGCCGCCTCGGCATCCCCGCCCTGTTCGTCGAGGAGGTCCCGCACGGACACATGGCCCTCGACGGCACGGTCCTGCCGGTCAACCTCGCCGTCGGCGCCACCTGGGACCCCGGCCTGTACGAGCGGGCCGCCGCCCATGCCGCCGCCGAACTGCGCGCCCGCGGCGGCCATCTGGCCCTCGTCCCGGCCCTCGACATCGCCCGCGACCCGCGCTGGGGCCGCACCGAGGAGTGCTTCGCCGAGGACCCCTACCTCGCCGCGCGGCTCACGGAAGCCCTCGTCCGCGGCATGCAGGGCGACCGGACCGAGCTCTTCGCCGCCGACAAGGCGCCCGTGGTCCTCAAGCACTTCGCCGGGCAGGGCGCCACCGTCGGCGGCCGCAACTCCGCCGAGTCCGAACTGGGTCTGCGCGAACTCCACGAGATCCACCTCCCCGCCGCCCGCGCCGGCGTCCGTGCCGGGGCCGCCGCCGTCATGGCCGCGTACAACGAGGTCGACGGGATGCCGTGTTCGGGCAACCGCGCGCTGCTCACCGGGATCCTGCGGCAGAGCTGGGGATTCGACGGCCTGGTGATGGCCGACGGCCTCGCCGTGGACCGGCTGGCCCGCATCACCGGCGACACGGTCTCCGCGGGAGCACTCGCCCTCAACGCCGGTGTCGACCTGAGCCTCTGGGACGAGGGGTTCACGCATCTGGAGGCGGCGGTCGAGCGCGGGCTGGTGGAGGAGCGCGTCCTAGACGCCGCCGTCGCCCGGGTGCTGCGGCTGAAGTTCCGCCTCGGCCTCTTCGAGCAGCCGTACACCCGGCGGGCCCCGCTGCCGGACGGCGGCCGGGAGCTGAGCACCGACCTCGCGCGGCGCTGCGTCACCCTCCTCCACAACGACGGGGGCGTCCTGCCGGCCGGACCCGAGGTCCGCCGTATCGCCGTCCTCGGCGCCCACGCCTCGACCACCGCCCACCAGCTCGGCGACTACACCGCGCCGCAACCCCCGGGCGCGGGCAGCACGGTGCTCGACGCGCTGCGCAGGCTCGCCCCGCCCGGCGTCGAGATCCACCAGGGGGAGGGCCCGGCCGACCTCGCCGTCCTGGTGCTCGGCGGCAGCAGCGCCCGTGCCCCCGGCACCGAGTTCGACGCCAACGGAGCGGCGCGCTCCGCAGGGCCGCAGACGACCTGCGGTGAGGGCGTCGACCTCGCCGGACTGCGACTTCCGGCCGACCAGCGGGCCCTGTTCGAGGCGGTCACCGCGACCGGCACGCCCACCGCCGTGGTCCTGGTGCAGGGCCGCCCGCACGCCGTCCCCGAACCGGCCGACCGGGCCGGGGCACTGCTCACCGCCTGGTACCCGGGCCCCTGGGGCGGCGACGCGATCGCCGAGGTCCTGCTCGGCCACACCGAACCCGCCGGCCGCCTCCCGGTCTCCGTCCCCCGGTCGGCGGCCCAACTCCCCGTCTACTACAACCACAAGGACACCGAGTACGGCGGCTACGTCGACGAGACCACCGAGCCGCTCTACCCCTTCGGGCACGGCCTGTCGTACACGCGTTTCGCGTTCGCCGAAACCCGCCTGTCCGGGCGGACCGTCCAGGTCGACGTCACCAACACCGGGCAGCGGTACGGGCGTACCGTCGTCCAGCTGTACGTCCGCAGGCTGCGCCCCGCCACCTGGCCGCGCACCCTTGAACTGCGCGCGTTCGAGGGTGTCGAGCTGGCCCCGGGGGAGTGCCGTACGGTCGTCCTCGAACCGGCGGTCGACGAAGCCGTCGAGATCAGGGTCGGCGCCTCCGCGCGTGAGGCGCTCAGCGCGACCCCGCTGGTCGTGGATCAGAGCTTCACGGCCCCGGCCGAGACCCCCTTGTAGAACCACCGCTGCGTGATCACGAACAGCACCAGCACGGGGACGACGGAGATCACCGACCCGGCCATCACCACCCGCTGGTCGTAGCCGAAGGACGAGCTCTGCAGCCGCGACAGGCCCAGCGTCAGCGTCATGTGGTTCTCGGAGCGCAGCACGATCAGCGGCCACAGGAAGTCGTCCCAGGCGCTGATGAACGTGTTGACGACGACCACCATGATCGCGCCCCAGGCCGAGGGGAGATACAGGTACCGGAAGCGCTGCCACTCGTTCGCGCCGTCGAGCATCGCCGAGTCCTCGATCTCCCGCGGGACGGCGAGGAACGCGCCGCGCATCAGCAGGACGTTGATGGCGCCCACGAACCCGGGCAGCCACACGCCCGCCAGGTTGTCGACCAGGCCCAGGTCACGGATGCTCAGGAACAGCGACACCATGATCGACTCGAAGGGGAACATCATCGAGGCGACCAGCACCACCCAGACCGCCTTGCGGCCCTTCCAGCCCGGCTTGGAGAGCATGTAGCCCGCGGTGGTGGAGAACAGCAGCTGGCTGGTGACGGAGAGGGCGACCACGATCAGGCTGTTCCTGATGTACGTGGCCACCGGGACCTGTTCGAACACCTCCCGGTAGGCGCGCAGCGTCGGGTGGTGCGGGAGCAGGCTCGCGTCCGCGCCGAAGACGTCCTCGCCCGTGCCCTTGAGGGAGGCCAGGAGCTGCCAGAGCAGGGGGCCCACGGTGAGCCCGAGGACGAGCAGCAACAGCAGGTAGCGGACGACCAGTTCGCGCGGGCGGCCGTACTCCCGCCAGCGGGGCAGCAGGCGCCGGGGCCGGTCGACGGCGGTCGTCATGCCTCGTCCTCCTTGGTCAGGCGCTGCGCCAGCAGGGTCAGGCCGAGCGTCAGCGCGAACAGGGCGACGCTGACCGCCGAGCCGTACCCGGCGTTGCCGGTGAGCGGGTCCAGGCCGACGTCCCGGATGTAGAACGGCAGGGTGCGGTCGGCGCCGCCCGGACCGCCGGTGGAGCTGCCCAGCATGTAGATCTCGGTGAAGACCCGCAGCGAGCCGATGCCGGTGAGGGTGCCGACCAGCATCATGGCCTGCCGGACACCCGGCACGGTGATGTGCCAGAAGCGGCGGACCGCGCCGGCGCCGTCCATCGCGGCGGCCTCGTGCAGCTCTTTCGGCACGTTCCCGAGAGCCGCCAGGTAGAAGACCATGTACCAGCCGAGGCCCTTCCACAGGGTCAGGCCCATGGCGGACAGCAGGATCAGCCAGGAGTCGGACAGGAACGGGATCGCCGATCTGATCAGGTGGGCCTTCTGCAGCCAGGTGTTGACCAGGCCGTCGTCGGCGAGCAGCCACTGCCAGCTCAGCCCCACGACCACGCTGGAGGCGAGCACCGGGGTGTAGAAGGCGGACCGGAAGAAACCGATGCCGGGAAGGTTCTTCTCCACCAGGACGGCCAGCATCAGGGGGAGCAGCACCATCAGCGGGACGACGATCAGCGCGTACAGGACGCTGTTGCGGGTCGCCAGCCAGAAGTCCGAATCGCCCAGCATCCGGGTGTAGTTGTCCAGGCCGACGAAGCCCGCGGCGCCGCCGAGCGGCTTGGCGTCGGTGAACGAGAGCAGCAGGGTGTTGAAGAAGGGGAACACCCCGAAGACGACGGCACAGCCGATCGCGGGAGCGGTCCACAGCCACGGCAGCCACCAACGGCGGTACATCGCCGCCCCGTTGGCACCGGGCGCGGGGCCGGGCAGCAGTCGGCGGAGCCGGGAGGGGGCCGGGCCCGGGGCGGCGGTGGTCCGCTCCGCCGCGGGCACCGGCACCGGACGGGCGGTCTCGGTCGCCACCCTCAACCCGCCTGCTTCAGCAACTCGTTCGCCTTCGCCTGGGCGTCCTTGACGGCCTGCGCGGCGCTCTTCTTGCCCTGCATGGCCAGCTGCACCTGCGCCACGATCGCGTTCTGCACGGCGGGAGACAGGTTTGTCTGGTAGGCGGTGGCCGTCTTCAGCTGCTCGGCGACCAGCTTGCGGGCCTCGGAGAACGGGTCGTTCCCGGTGACCTGCTGGAAGAACGGATCGTCCAGCGAAGCCGTGGTCGTCGGGAAGACGACCACGTTCGGGTCCTTGCACCAGGCCGTCTGGTTCTCGGCGTCGGTGAGGAACTCGGCGAACGCGAGCGCCACGGGCGCGTGCTTGCTGGTCGCGGCGACGGATATGTACTGCGGGGCGCCGGTGGTGTGGCCGAGCTCGTCGAAGGGCTGCTGGCCGACCGCCGTCTTCGCGTACACCGACGGGCTGTTCTGCTTCACGAACCGCACGAAGCTCGGGTTCGTCGAGCCGTACGCCACCTTGCCCTGGCTGTACAGCGTGGACGGGTCGTTGCTGGAGGACAGCGAGTCCTTCGGCATCGCGCCCTCCTTGTACAGCTTCGCCATCCAGGCCACCCACTGCTCAGTCCTCGGATCATTTGCGAAGACCGCGGACTTTCCGTCGTCGGAGAGCGTCTTGATGTTCATCTGGTCCCAGTCGGCCGGGATCCGCCACACCGGGTTCGCCATCGTCGCGTAGTACGCGCCGTCGGCCGCCTTGGCGACCTTCTCGTAGTCGGCGAACAGGCCGAAGACGCTGCTCGGCGCCTTCGAGGTGTCGACGCCCGCCTTCTTGAGCAGGTCCGTGTTGTAGGTGAGCACGATGCCGCCGGTGTACCAGGGGAGCACGGTGTGCACGGTCGCCCCCGACGAGTCCGTCATGGTGCTGGACTTCCAGAACGCGGGGACGAACGGCTTCGCCACGTCCGGGTCCTTGACGCCCAGGTTCAGCAGGTACCCGGCCTTCGTGAGCGCCGTCGCCGTCTCGGAGTTGAGGTTGATGACGTCCGGCAGGGTGCAGGCCTGGGCGTCGGCGACCGTGCGGGTGGTGAACGTGTTGTCGCCGGGGTCGTCGATCCACTTGACCGTGGCACCGGGGTGGGCCTTCTCGAAGTCCTTGATCACTCCGTTGAAGAACGACCCGAAGTCCTTCTTCAGGTTCGTGGTCTGGAAGGTGATCTGGCCCTTCACGTCCCCGGTGAGCTTCCCCGAACCGACGTTCCCCTGGTCCACCTTGCAGCCGCCGGCCGTCGCGCCCCCGCCGCCGGAACCGCCCGACAGGCCGCAGCCTGCGGCGGTCAGGGCGAGGACGAGGACGCCCGCCATGGATCCGGTCAGTCTCTTCGCACGCATGGTTGTCCTCCTGCGGCCGCTTCCGGATGGTTCAAATCACCAACTTGAAGTCTGATTGATGAAAAGGTGGACCAGAATTCATCGGAGGTCAATGCTTCGCGTGTTTCGTTTCGGTTCCGTGTGCCGTCGGACCGGTTCAGTGCCGGTGCTCGTGGTCCGGATGCGCCGGGTCGCCCGGGTGCTCGTGACCGGGCGGGTACTCGACGCCGGCCCGGGCCCGGTCCAGCCAGTCGAAGAAGGCCTGGCGTCCCCGGGCCCGCCGCAACTCCCTTGCCACGTCCTCCCGTACGCGCTCGTACGGCTGGAAGTCCTCGGCCGCCGCGGTCGCGAAGGCGTCGACACCGCGCCGCAGCGCGTCCTTGGTGAGGAACCGGTCCCGGTTGCGGACGTAGTAGTCCCGCACCGCCTCCTCCGGTACCCGCTGTTCGGCCTCAAGGGCGGCCAGCAGGGCACGGGCGGCGGGGGAGTGGGCGAGCGCCACCGCGACGATGCTGCCCAGGTCGGCGACGTCGGTCCCGGACACGGCCAGGACGCGCTCGGGAGAGATCTCCCGGGGTGGTTCCAGGCCGCGCTCCACGCAGGCCCGCCGGGCGAGTTCGTCCGTGACGACGACCTGTGTCGCCCACCGCCGGCGCTGCCGCTCGGCCCGGTGGAGCGCCTCCGTGCGGGCGCCCGCCGGGTCCCGGGCGGGCACGGCCGCCAGCAGCGTCTCCACCTGCTCCACCGGCACGGATGCCCCGTCCACCACAGCCGCGTGCTCGCTCACGGCGTCACCTCCACTGCGACCGCCTCGGTGTAGGCGACACACCCGTGCCAGCCGACCTTCGCCAGCAGCCAGTACGACCCCGGCTCCACCGCCGAGGCGTCCACCTCGATCCCGCACTCCAGCGACTCCCCGGCGGCCACCGTGAACCCCTGGCAGCCCGGGGCCACTCCGGCCCAGGTCCCCCACGACGACACCGCCCACAGGGTGCCGTCGACCGGCCCCCGGGTCCGGTTCCGCAGCCCGACCGGGACCGTCACCCGGTCACCCCGGCCGACGCGGATCCGCTCGACTCCCAGGCGGGCCAGGAGAGTCGGCCCGGTCCGCCCGTCCGGCTCGCCCTCGGCCACGGCCCCCGGCACATCGACGGCGACCACGTCCTCGTACGCCTGCCCGTCGCGGACCAGCCGCGCCCCCAGCCAGTACCGGCCGGGTGGGGTGTCCGGTGGCGGGGTGAGCGTGACCTCGGTGACGGTGAACCCGCCGGGCCCCAACGCGTAGGGCAGGCGGGCGGGTTCGGCCGTCCAGCCGGGCGGGTGTCTCAGGTCGACCGTGCCCGCGGCCGAGGCGTCGGTGAGCTCGGAGGAGATCCGCAGCGTCGCGGTGACGGGTCCGGAGGCGGTGAGCGCGGCCGGCGAGAGATGGACGGCGACCGGGAGGTTGCCGCGGGGCGCGGGACCGGAGTTGTGCAGCCAGTAGCGGGTGGCGACCGGCTGGGCGGGCTCGTGCGCGGCGACCCCGGGACCCGGCGCGGGCGGCGCGTCTCGCGGAGTCGCCCGTACGGTGGCCACCTCGAAGCCGCCGAGGTCGAGTTCCAGCACACCCCCGTCGGGGACCAGCGGCTCCCCGGGTCTCTCCAGTACGTCCGTCCGCGCGCCCGCCGTCCACGGCCGAGGGCCGGTGACCCGGGCCCGCACCGGCCGCCCGTCCACCTCGTGCAGCCGTACGACGACCCCGCCCGCCGGATCCGCGGTCGCCACGCTGCCCCGCGCGAGAGGCGCACCGCTCGGCTTCAACGCGT
Organism: Streptomyces sp. NPDC058464; assembly: GCF_042721035.1. Classification (NCBI taxonomy): domain Bacteria; kingdom Bacillati; phylum Actinomycetota; class Actinomycetes; order Kitasatosporales; family Streptomycetaceae; genus Streptomyces; species Streptomyces sp. NPDC058464. Next base: position 118,885 of record NZ_JBHXMA010000018.1, on the reverse strand, counting down.
CGAGCAGCACCCGGCCCTCGGGTTCGAGGGTGAGGAGGGAAACCGTGCGCGGAAGGCTGCCCGGTGCGTCGGCGGGTGGCCGGATCCGCGCCGTGAGCGGGTGGTTGAAGGCGTGCCCCGCCCGCGGAAGTCCCAACTCCCGCCAGTCGCCGGCACCCGCGACCACGGCGTACTCGAACGTGTGCGACCAGCGCTGGAGTTGAAATCCCGACCCGTCGGGTGCGGTACGGCGGGGCGGGTCCACCCAGATGCCGGAGGGCCAGCCGGTGCAGGACCGCATCAGGGACATGTACAGGTCGCCGGAGGAGGTGACCACGCAGCCGGGCGTGCCCCGGTTGAGGACGGCGAAGCCGCGCCCGTCCCAGGCGTCGCCCGGCGGCAGCGCCTCGCCGCGCCCCGCCGCCGTGGCCCGGACGACCCCGTCGTCCAGGTCGGCGACGAGCGTGTCGACCGCCTTCGCGTCGTCCTCGGCGCCGGCCACGATCAGCAGGGGGAGCTGCTCCAGTTCGCGGAGATCGGCGCCGGGTACCCACTCCTCGCGCAACGACGCCCGCGGGGCCACCCAGACGGTCGCGAGGCCGCTCTCGGCCAGCTGCCGGTTCACCTCACGGGCCGCCGCCGGATCCCAGCTCAGCGCCTCGGCGACCACGGGGTTGCGGTCCGGGGTGCCCACGGCGATCCGCAGGTCGGGCAGGTTGGAGTCCACCTCCAGGTCGCCGTAGCGCGGACCGCCCGCGACCGTCGACGTGGCCGTGACCCCCGCCCGCACCAGAGCCGCCGCGAGCGGGGTGCCCAGCTCACCGGCGGAGTCCCAGTCGGCATGGATGAGTTCGGCGACCCCGAACGCCCGCTGCCCCAGCAGCCGGCCGCTGTCGTCGTGCACGGCGATCCGGGCCGTGGAACCCAGTCCGAACCAGGTGTTGGCCGGATTGTCGAGGGTCCACGGGAACCGCTCGCTGTCCACCTCCACGAAGCCGAAGCCACGTCCGATCACCGCGTCCGCGACCTCGTGCACCGGCAGCCCGCCCTGCACGTCCGAGGGCCAGCGCACCCGGATCAGCCGGTCGGCCCCGTCGTAGCCGTCGACGGTGGTCGTCACGTCGAGCCGGTCGACGCCCGTCCAGAGGGTCAGCCGCTGCGTGTACCGGAGGAGTCCGAGGTCGCCGCGGACGGTGATCCGCGCCCCGGCAGGGGAGCGCTCGACCTCGACGTCCGCGGTGACGTCCCGGCTCCGGGCGGCGGTCGTGCCGGTCGGGGTGAGATGCCAAGGCCCCTCACCGAACCGCGGATGCCGCGGATACTCCTCCTGCACGACCAGCTCGTTGCCGATGTCGCCGGCGCGCAGCAACTCCCGCCCGCCCTCGGCGAGTCGGCGCAGACCGCGGACCCCGCCACCGCGCGCCGGGTCGACGGAGACCTCGTAGAACTCGTTGCGGATGGTGAGTCCTTCGTCCGGCGCCCACCCGGGCACCGAACCCTCGGCCAGCGAAAGGGCCTTGAGGCCCATCCCGGGTACGTCCGGTACGACGACCCGGAGCCGGCCGTCCTCCCGGACGGCGGGCAGCGGCAGGCCGGTGAGGTCCAGCGGGACCAGGCCGCCCGGGTCGTCGACCGTGAGCACGTCCCGGCGTCGCCAGGTGGCCGCGTTGAAGACCACCAGGTCGGGGGCGCCGCCGGGCAGCGGGACGACCTCGCGGGCGAGCGCGTCGGTGGCGTCTGCGTGCACCACCCGGGCCAGGTCGGACAACTCCCGCCAGCCGGTGAGGAGATCGATGTACACCTGGTCCGACTCCGAGCCGGTGATGGCGTCGTGATGGGCGCCGTAGACCAGCTGCCGCCAGGCCTTGTCGAGGGCCGCGTCCGGGTAGGGGTGCCCGGTGACGAGGGAGGCGAGGGTCGCCCAGGCCTCGGCGTCGGCGAGCAGCGTCTCGCCGTACCGCTGGGCCTGCTTGGTGTCGATGTAGGAGACGTCCTTGCCGGTGTAGACCGGGTTCATGTCCCGGGTCTGCGGCGAGGCCGTACGGCCCTCGGCCGCCAACTCCGCGCGCACGGCGGCGAAGAAGTCGCGGGGGACGGCGCTGACGAAGCGCGGCCAGACGTACCGTTCGTTCCAGTCGCGGTGGATGCCCGTCACCCAGCGGCACGGCGGCGCGTAGTCCCCGCCGACGGGCAGCAGCACGTTCCTGGTGAGCGCGGCCTTCTTGAGCCCCTGGAACAGTTTGAACGCCGCCGCCTCCGCCTCCGGCAGGGTGGGCGCGTTGTCGATCGCCCAGCCGGCGCCGTAGTGGTTGACCATGTAGGCGGTGAGCAGACCGCGCCCGGACGGCGCGATCCAGTTGAACTCGGCCGGGAACTGCATCCGTCCGGGATCGCGCGGCTCCTCGCCGAAGACGGACAGCGTCGGCCCCCACTGGTGGAACGGCCCGCGCGCCCAGGAACTGGAGGTGATGCCGGCGTCCGCCATCAGCCCGGGGAACTGCGGATCGTGCCCGAACGCGTCCAGCTGCCAGGCGGTTTCGGGCGCCGCGCCCATGATCCGGCGCTGGAAGCCGTCCCCGTACAGGGCGTTGCGTACGGTGGCCTCGGCGCCGGTGAGGTTGGTGTTGGGCTCGTTGTAGGTGCCGCCCATCACCTCGACGCGTCCGGAGCGGATCAGCTGGCGCAGGAAGGCCCGCTCCTCGGGGAAGGCGTCCCAGTAGGGCTTGAGGTAGTCGACCTCCGCGAGCACGAAGGTGTACAGGGGGTCGCGCCGGGCCAGGTCGCAGTGGGCGCGCACCAGGCTCATCCCGGACTGGCCGCGCGAGTCGAAGGTGCGGGCGGGCAGCCCGCTGGAGGCCGGGTCGTCGGCGGTGTCCCAGGTCTCGGTGTAGGCGGCCTGGGTGTTCCACCAGACGGGGTCGTAGTGGAAGTGGCTGACCATGAACATGGTCCAGCCGGGCTCGGCGGCGGTGAACTCGGCCGCGTGGCGCAGCAGTCGGCCCGCGCCCGCGTCCTCGACGGTCACCGTGATGCTGCGCCGGTCGCCGGGCGCGAGCCGCTCGGCGGACACCGGGACCTCCGCGCGTACGAGTCCGTCCTCGCCGGCGGTGGCCCGATGCTCGCCGACGCTGCGCACCCCCGGCCCCTCGACGGTCAGCAGCACCGGGCGGCCCGGGAGATGCTCGACCCGGACGACGACCACCTGCAGCGGTTTCTCCGGGGTGCCGGTGAAGAGCTCGGTCGACTCGACAGAGGTCACACGCATGGGGCTCCTACGAGTGCTCGGCGGAGCCCCATCCTGGCATCGAGGGGTGGTTCAATCAACCACGCATGTGATTCATTGATGGTTCATCCATGCAGAACGGATGGTGGTTCAGCGAGACCGCCGGGGCTTCGCCGTGTGCTGCCCCGCGATGTGGTCGGTCAACGCCAGTGAGGCGCTGGCCCGTTGGTAGGAGAGCTGGGCGACCCGGACGTACAGGCAGTCGATGAGGACCAGCACCGAGTGGCGGGCGCCGATGATGCCGGTGGGGAAGCTGGTCTCCGAGGTGGAGGAGATGAGCCGGATGTCGGCGGCTCGGGCGAGCGGGGAACGCGGGTCGGCGGTCAGGGCGATCGTCGTCGCGCCGCGCTCCTTGGCCGTCTCGAACGGCTCGGTCGTCTCGCGGGTCGCCCCGGAGTGGGAGATGCCGATCGCGACGTCGGCGGGGGTGAGTAGGGCGGCCGAGGTGGCCGCGGCGTGCACCTCGGTCCAGCCGCGCACCGAACACCCGATCCGGAACAGCCGGGTCTCGGTCTCCTGCGCCACCGCTCCGCTGCCGCCCACCCCGTAGACGTCGATACGGCGGGCACGCGCCATGGCCTGCGCGGCCCGCTCGACCGCGTCCAGGTCGATCCGGTCCAGGGTCTGCTGGACGGCCCGCAGGTCCGCGGTGCCGACGACCTTCACGACCCGTTCCAGGCTGTCGTCCGGGGAGATGTCCGGACCGATCTCGGCCGTGCCCCAGTCGGAGACCTCGCCGCGACCCCGCTCCTGGGCGAGTGCGATCAGCAGGTGCTGGTAGGAGTCGAGGCCCACGGCCCGGCAGAACCGGGTCACGGTCGCCTGGGAGGTGCCGGTGCGGCGGCCCAGTTCCGCGGCCGAACAGTGGGTGACGGCGGCCGGATCCTCCAGGATCAGCTCGCCGACCTTCCGCAGGGAGCCGGCCAGGCGCGGCAGCTCGGTACGGATGAGTGTGGTGACGTCCGTCGAGGGCATGAAGAGAAGGTATCAGCCACCGTCTGAGCGGTCGCTTGAATACCAGGACCGGAAGAACGCGGCATTGCACAGCGTGCGGCACGCGTGATTTATTGATTCATCGATAGCGACGTAGTTGGGGTGGTTCAATCCATCCGATTGTTCCCGGAAGCAGGGGAGTGCGCACGTGTCCGTCGAGTCCGCCAACGAGTCCGGGACCGGCCCGGTGAGCGCCGAACGCTTCGCCCGCGAAGGCCTCGACGCCCTCCGCCGCCTCACCGAGTCCGCCCGCGCCGACGTCACCCGGGCCGCCGCACTGATCGCCGACTGCGTCCGCGCCGACGGGGTCGTCCAGGCCTTCGGCACCGGCCACTCCCAGGCCATGGTGCTCGAGGTCGCCGGCCGCGCCGGCGGGCTGGTGCCCACCAACCGGATCAGCATCGCCGACCTCGTCCTCTACGGCGGCGAACACCCGAGCGTCCTCGACGACCCGCTCCTGGAACGCGAACCCGGAATCGCCGCCCGCCTCTACGAGCTCGCCGCCCCGCACCCCCAGGACCTCTTCGTCGTCATCTCCAACTCCGGGGTGAACAACGTGATCGTGGAGATGGCCCTGCACGCCAAGGAACGCGGACACCGCCTCCTCGCCCTCACCTCCCTCGCCCACACCCGGGCGGTCCCGGCCGGCCACCCCAGCGGCAGGAAACTCGCCGACCTGGCCGACGTGGTCCTCGACAACGCGGCCCCGCGCGGCGACGCCCTCCTCGAACTCCCGGGCGGCGGCGCGGTCTCCGCGCTGTCCACGCTGACCGGAGTCATGCTCGTGCAGATGGCGGTGGCCGAGGCGGCCGGCCTCCTCCTCGCCGCCGGCGACCGCCCCCCGGTCTACGTCTCGGCGAACGTGCCCGGCGGCTTCGAGGGCAACCTGGAACTGGAGAAGCGGTACGCCGGACGGATCCGGCGCACCGCGAGCTGAGCAGGCGTCAGCCGACCGGCGGGCGACGGCCGTTCCAGGGCAGCGCGACCTCCAGGGTGCGGGACACCTGGAGCAGCAGGTCCTCACGCCAGGGTGCGGCGACGAGCTGGACGCCGACCGGCAGCCCGGTGGCCTCGTCGTGGTGGACGGGGAGCGAGACCGCCGGCTGGCCGGTCACGTTGAAGACCGAGGTGAACACCCCCATCGGATAGCTGTTCAGCAGAGCGGCCAGCGGATGGTCCTCGGTACCCGCCCGCCAGGCACCGACGCGCGGCGGGAGACAGGCCATCGTCGGCGTGACCAGGAGGTCGAAGGTGCCGACGAAGCCCTCGACGATGCGCCGCGACAGGTGCTGGGCCCGCTGCACCGCCTCCACATAGGCCCACGAGTCGACCGACCGCGCCGCCTCGCGCAGCGCACGGTTGTGCGGCTCGACCCGCTCCGGGTCCGCGAGGTCGATCCCGGCGGCGCCGACGTTCCAGATGGTCGTGAACGCGGCGATCAACTCGCCCGTCGGCGGCAGCGGCAGGGAGGTGTCCACGACGTGGTTCCCCGCCGATTCGAGTGCCCGGAGTGTGACCTCGACGGCCGTCACACACGCGGGGGCCACACCGATCCCGTCGACGGGCGAGTCGGTGAGCACCCCGATCCGCAGCCCGGCCGGCGGCTCCGCCGCCATCGCCGCGGTGAACGGGCCGCGCGGGGACGGAGGCGACCACCAGGCGCCCGGATCGTGGCGGGCCAGCACGTCGAGGGCGGCCGCGGTGTCCGCCACCGTCCGGGTGACCACACCGCTGGTACCGAGGCCCTCCACGACGACGGTCGCGTTGCCGACCAGGCCACGGGTGGGCTTGAGGCCCACAAGACCGGTGCAGGAAGCGGGGATACGGATCGACCCGCCGCCGTCCTCGGCGTGCGCGATCGGCGCCATCCCGGCGGCGACGGCCACACCCGCCCCGCTGGACGATCCGCCCGGCGTACGGTCCGGGTCCCACGGGTTGCGCGAGATGCCGAGGGCCTCGCTCTCGGTGAAGGGCAGGGCACCGAACTCGGACGTGGTGGTCTTGCCGAGCAGCACGAACCCCGCGTCCACGAACCGCCGCACGACCGGGTCCGAGACCGGGGCCGGTGTCCGCCCGGCGCCGGCGGATCCATGGGTGGTCGGCCAACCGGCCACGTCCACAAGGTCCTTGACCGGCAGCGGGACACCGTGGAAGGGCGGCAGGTCGTCGGGCGACGCAGCCCGCACCACCTGGTCGGCCGCCACGGCGGCGGCCTTGCGGACGTCGTCGTCGGCCCGGTGACAGAAGGCGTTGAGCCGGGGGTCCAGCTCGTCCATCCGCCGCAGACAGACCTCGGCCAGTTCGACGGGGCTGACCTCTTTCCGCCGTACGGCCGCGGCGAGTTCGACGGCCGGCGTGAACGAGTCGAGCGAATCGAACGAATCGCTGGGCTCGATCGGCTCGATCGGCTCAGTCGGCGAGCGCTTCATGAACGGTCCTCTCCGGTTCGGGGCGTTGACGGGAACGCCGTCAGTCTCGGTGCGCCCGCATCGCTCCGTATTGGACGAATGTTCCGTACGCTGGCGCCATGCGATCCGCCCGAACGGCGCAGAGCGCCGCGCAGATCTGGGACATCGCCACCCCGGCGCGGCCCGGCCTCCTGCCGGGTGTCAGCATGGCCGGGTTCCGCGCCCGCACCGGGGATCCCGTCGACATGAGCGTGGTCCCGTACCCGGCCGTCACGGTGGCCTTCGACCTCGGTGAGCAGCCGTTCGGCGTGGACGCCCCCGACGGCGGACGGCACCGGGGCAGCATCGTCGCCGGGCTCGCGGCCGACGGCCTGCGCGGACACGGCCGCGCCATCGAGTGCCTCCAGATCCGGCTGTCACCGGTCGTCGCGCACGCGGTGTTCGGCGCCTGCGTGGAGCTGGGTGGCGCGGTGGTCTCCCTCGACGACCTCTGGGGCCGCGACGGCACGCGCGTCCAGGAACAGGTACGGGCCGCCGGATCCTGGCCGGACCGGTTCGCGATCGCCGAGGCCGCACTCGTCCGCCGGCATGCGGCCGGCTGTGCCGTCGACCCCGAAGTCGCCTTCGTCTGGCGGGAGATGGTCACGCACCTGGGCGGGATCCGGGTCGAGCCGCTGGCGGCCGAGATCGGCTGGAGCCGTAAGCGACTGTGGTCCCGCTTCCGCTCCCAGACCGGACTCACCCCCAAACGCGCGGCCCAGCTGATCCGGTTCGACCACGCGGCCCACCGCCTCGCCGCCGGACACGGTGCCGCGCGGGTGGCGGCGGAGATCGGCTACGCCGACCAGTCCCACCTGCACCGGGACGTCAGGGCCTTCGCCGGGGTGACGCCGGCAGCGGTCTCCCACGCACCGTGGCTGGCGGTCGACGACGTCGCGTGGGCCGCGCCGACCTACCTGGCGGGAACACCGCTGCGAGCCGCGGGGCGCGCCGAGCTCGGCAGATAGCCGCAGTGCCCGGCCGGTCCGCCCGGCGCCGTATTCGGTCGCGCCGCGCGGTGTCGCCCGGTGTCGCCCGCCGGCGTGTTCAGCCGGCGGGTGTCTTCCGCAGCCGGCGGTGGCGTGTCCCGGCCTGTGCCCTGGCCGCCTCGGACAGGGCGGGCTGGAGGCGGCGGGCGGCGTCCACGTGGTCGTCGGTCCAGATGATCCGGACCGCGACCGGGGTGGCCCGGCCCTGGCCGTCGCTGAGCTCGGTGCGGACGGACTCCACGAGCCGCGTGGCCCCCTCGGGCCGGAGCGGAACGGCGTCGGGGACGGGTGACCGGCTCCCGAGGCTCGCGGCGAAGACGTGGTACCAGTCGGTGACCAGGGCCGCCGACCCGAGGACGGCACGGTGCGCGTCGGCCCGGACGGCCTGGACACGGGCCACGTCCTCGCCCTGCCACAGCGAGACGACGGCGTCGGCGGCCAGCCGCAGCCCCACGACACCGGTGACGAGGGTGTTGGCGCAGGACAGCGACAGCGGCTTGGCCCCGCGTTCGGCGAGGTAGTTGCGGAACGCGTCGTCGAGGCGGCGGGCGGCGGCCGCCGCCACCCGGCCCTGGGGATCGGGATCGACGGGGTGGCGGTGGCCCAGGGCGTGGTGCACGGCGTCCCCGAGGTACCGGGCGCTGTCGTCGTACGCCTCGGCGAGTGCCTTGTGGACGGCGCCCCGGGCGCCGCGCGGCCAGAAGAACACGGCCACGAGGATGCTGACCAGGCACCCCAGCGCGATGTCCTGGATGCGCAGCAGGACGATGTGCCAGTTGGGGTCGTGGCCGATGTTGAAGAGCACCACGAGCGTGACGGTGAACGCGGCCTGCCCGGCGGCGAAGGAGACGGCGGCCGGCGCGATCCCGGCGAACAGTACGGCCACCGGGAGCACGAACCACAGGGCGGTGCCGTGGTGCCCGATCAGATGCAGCAGCCCGGCGCCGATCACGGACCCGGCGACCGTGCCGAGGACGGCGCGGACGGCGCTCTGCCCGGTGCTGAGCGCGTTGGAACGCAGCACGGACAGGGTGCCGAGCAGCACCCAGAAGGAGTGCCCCACGCCGGTCACCCCGGCCAGGAACACGGCGATGCCGAGGCCGACCGCGCCGCGCAGGCTGTTGTGCAGCCACACCGAGTCGGGCCTGAGATGCGCGACGGCCCGTTCCCGGGCGGAGGCGAGGGGCGCGGCCAGTGCGCCCGGCTCACGGCCGAGCAGCCGCTCGGGCCAGCTGCGCTGCCAGGCGGTGGCCGCCGCGTCGACGTTGTCGGCGATCTGCAGGACGGCGAAGCCGAGCTCCTGGGCACGGAAGGACACGTCCAGCGTGGCGATGAACCCGAAGACCTCCGCCGCACTGTTCCCGCCGGGATGCTCGGCGGGCACCCGGACCGTGGAGCTGTGCTCCATCCCGGCCAGGGCCGCCCGCAGCTCCTGCGCGCGGGCCCGCAGCGGACCGGTGTCCCCGTTCAGGTCCGTGAGCAGGTCGCAGGCCCCCTCCAGGACGTGGGCGGCGGCACGACGCACGGTGAACGCGGCCGGATCGCAGGCCGGAGGCTGGTCGGTGTACTCGGACCGGTCGACGAGGACCGCGCACAGCCAGGTCAGCTCGTCCACCAGCCGGACCAGGGCACGTGAGGTCGCGGACAGGCCGGTGGGGCGGAACGTGGTGGCGTCGAACACCCCGCGCAGGTCGGCGCCGGTCCGTGCGGTCTGCTCCGCGCCCACCCGGCAGCGCTCGGCGTCCGCCACCGGCCCGTCCGGGCCCGGCAGCGACGCGCGGATCCGCAGATACCCGGCGGCGGCACGGCACACGGCCGCCGCCGGGGCGCTGAGCGGATCGGCGACGGGACGCGGCCACAACAAGGCGACGGCCGGCAGTGCCACCGCCGCCGCCAGGCCCGCGCCGGCGAGGCGCGCGGGCAGCTGCGACAGTGCCACCGGGGCGCTGACCGGCAGGACGAAGGCCAGCAGGAGCGCCGTCGAGCTGCCGGCCAGCACCGAGCTGACCACGCCGGCGAAGAGGACCACGAACCCGATCACGACCGTGGCCGCCACGGCGAGCCGGATGTCCCGCCCCGCCAGCGTCCCGGCACAGATCAGCACCAGCCACGCCACCCCGAGCGACGCCTGCGCCCGCAGCCGCTCCACCATCGGCCCGGAGTAGTCCACCAGCAGCAGCATCGAGAACGAGCCGAACGCGGCGTAGCTCGCCATCGCCGGCGAGTGCAGCACCTCGGTGCACAGCGCGAACAGGGCGGGCATCACCAGCGCCGTACGCCCGGCCCGCCGGGTCGCCGCGAGATCCGGGTCCTTGCCGCGCAGCCACGTCACCCAGCGTGGCGCCCGCCCCGACATGTCCACCTCCCGCCGGCCCCGGAGCAGCCGGCCCCGCTGCCGTGCCGCCCGTACCACCCATATGCGGCCACCACCGCCCCGCCCGCAACATTTGCCGGGACGGCACGACAGCCGGAGGATCCCGCCGGCCGGCTCGGCGCACCGGGAACCGGTCCGCTCAGCGCACCGGGAAGCCGAACGAGTACCCCTGTTCCTTCAGCCACGGCAGCACTTCGCGCAGAGCGGCGACCGTCTCGGAGCGGTCGCCGCCGGCGTCGTGGAAGAGGATCGTCGGCCCGTTGGGCATCTCCTCCTCGACGGTGGCGACGATGGCGGTCGTGCCGGGGCGTTCGAAGTCCTTCGAGTCGACGTTCCAGCCCAGCGGGCGCATCCCGTGGGAGGCGGCGACCTTGCGGCTGTACGGGGTGAAGGCGCCGCCCGGGGCACGGTAGTAGAGCGGCCGTACACCCCCGGACGCCTCGGTGATCATGCGCTCGGCGTCGAGGATCTGCTGGGACTGGTAGGCCTTGGACTTGGTGTCCATGGTCACGTCGTGGGAGACCGTGTGGTCGCACAGCCGGTGCCCGGCCGCCACCACCGCCCTGACCAGGTCCGGGTGCGCCTTCGCCTGCGGTCCGATCATGCAGAACGTGGCCTTCACGCCGTACTCCTTCAGCACCTGGAGCACCTCGGGCGTCCAGACCGGGTCCGGCCCGTCGTCGATCGTGATGTTCACGCCCCTGGCGCCCCGGTCCGAGGCGTGCGCGATCCCCATCGACACCGGGGCCGCCTTCGGCGCCGCACGGTGCGCCGAAGTCCCGGCCTCCGCATGCCCGTTGACGGGACCGGCCTGCGCGGTCCACAGCGAGGCGGCCACGGTCACGGCCGTGACCCCGAGCGCCGCCGCGACCACCTGGCCGTACCATCCCCGTCCGCCGTGCCGCGCCATGTCCGCCCCGTTCCTTGTCGTCCGGTCCACCCCGTGCACCCGTGAGGACGGAGGACGGCGGGCACCGGATCCATCCGTTACCGATCACGGACAATTCCGCGAGGGTTCTGCGACAGGCTCCCCGCGAGACCTCTAACGCGGGGAACGGCGATCGGTGTTGGCGCTCACGCCACTTCGTGCACCCGCCGCGACCGACAGCCTCGACGAGTGAGGTCGCCACGGCGGTCGGCCGTCCGTCGGCGCCACCGCATCCGGGGCGTCGGCCTCCCGGAGCCGGGCGGACCCGTTCACCGCGATCACGGAAATAGGGATCCACTGGGCCGGAGTGCGGGCCGTCCCTGAAACTCTGAGGCAATTCAGAGAAAGGACGGGAAACCGGCAGGAGGTGGCCGCGAGCGGTGCCGTATCGTGCGCTATGTCGGATTCATCCGGGCGGTTTTCGCAAAGTGACGGTAAGGGTTTCCTTTTGTGAAATCGACACCGTTCGGCCGTGACTTAATTGCGCTGGTGGCCGACTTTCGAGGCCATGGAAATCGACATGAGAGCGCTTTCACAGATTTCTCATTCTTCTCGGTGATAGTCATCGGGCAGCCGCTGACCAGAAAACCCGAAGACTCGAGAAATGAGAGGTGCATCCTGGTGTCCGAAACCGGCATGGGTGAAAGCACGGCACAAGAAGGACACGCGGCGGAGGTCCGGTCGGCGGAAGCGGACCGTCGTGGCTTCATGCGCAGGGTCTTCCTGGCCGGCGGTGCCACCGCGTTCGCCGCCATGGGCGGAGCCGGCGCGGTGGCGTTCGCCGCCGACGGCTCGACCGACACCCCCTCGGCCGCGGCCGACGACAGCGCGAGCCCGTCCCCCAGCGCGAGCCCCACCCGCGGGGGCGGAGGCGGCGGCGTCCTCGCCACGCAGACCATCACCGAGGACTTCTACGGCCTGACCACCGACGGCAGACAGATCGACGACCTCTTCACGCTCCACTCCAAGGGCGTCGACACCGCACCCGTCGTCGCGGCCGCCCAGGCGTTCCTGGCCGGGCTCACCGACGCCCAGAAGGCGAAGACGCAGTTCTCGCTGCGCTCCACCGAGTGGCGGACCTGGAGCAACCTCGACCCGGGGGAGTTCAAGCGGCAGGGTGTGTCGCTGGCCGACCTGACGGACGAGCAGAACGCACTGGGCTCCGCCCTGATGACGGCGGCACTGAGCGCCGACGGCCTGGAGACCACCGAGAAGATCCGCCGCCTCAACAACGCGGCCGGCGTGATGCTCGGCAAGGCCGACGTCTTCAACGACGAGCTCTTCTACTGGACCGTGATGGGCACGCCCTCGGCCACCGAGCCCTGGGGCTTCCAGTTCGACGGCCACCACCTGGTCGTCAACTACTTCGTGCTCGGCGACCAGGTCGTGATGAGCCCCTGCTTCTGGGGTTCGGAGCCGACGAGGATGGAGATCGACGGCGAGACCGTCTCGGTCTGCCAGGAGGAGGTCGAGGCGAGCCTGGCGTTCATCCAGTCGCTCACCGAGGCCCAGCAGGCGACCGCGATCATCAAGGCCACGAAGGCGAACGAGGACATGAAGGCGGGCGCCTTCGCCGACAACGCGGTCGTCGCCTACGCGGGCATCCGTGCCACCGAACTCACCCCGGCCCAGCAGCGGAAGCTCCTCGCGGTCGCCGAGGCGTTCGTGGACCGGGCCAAGGCCGACGTGGCGAAGGTGCGGATGGCCGAGATCCGCAGCCACCTCGCGGACACCTACGCGGCCTGGATGGGCGGCACCGGCGCCGACGACCCCTTCTACATGCGCGTCCACAGTCCGGTCGTCTGGATCGAGGTCGACTGCCAGGCGGCGGGGCCGCTCGGCGGCGCGTACGGCAAGACCCGCGGTGACGGACCCACCCAGCTGCACATCCACTCCGTCATCCGCACCCCCAACGGCAACGACTACGGCCGGGAACTGCTCCGCCGGCACTATCTGACGTCACCGCACCACCACTGAGGCACGCGCTCGAAGGGCCTGCTCCGGTTCCGCCGTGACCCGGAGCAGGCCCGGCGGGCTCGGGGACGGGCCCGCCAGTCCCAGGCAGCCGGACCTCGACCGGTGTGCAGGGCCTCAACCGGTGTGCAGGGCCTCCCTGATGGAGTCGACGGCGAGGTGCCGTGCGACGTTCGTGGCGTTCGTGTCGCGCAGGCTGTCGAGCATCATGAAGTCGTGCACCATGCCCTGGACCCGCACCGCGGTGACCGGGACGTCGGCCTCCCGTAGCTGGGAGGCGTAGGCCTCGCCCTCGTCGCGCAGCACATCGGCCTCGTCGGTGATCACCAGGGCCGGCGGCAGCCCCCTGAGGTCCTCTACGGAGGCCTGCAGCGGGGCCGCGTAGCGCTCGTGGCGCTGTGCCTCGTCGGTCGTGTACTGGTCCCAGAACCAGATCATGCCGTCCCGGGTGAGGTAGTAGCCGTCGGCGAACTGCTGGTAGGACGGCGTGTCGAAGTCGGCGTTCGTGACCGGGTAGAGCAGGATCTGCGCGGCGAGGTCGATGTCGCCGCGGTCCTTGGCCATCTGGGCGAGCACCGCCGACATGTTGCCGCCGACGGAGTCGCCGCAGACGACCATCCGGGACGGGTCGAGGCCGTACTCGGCGCCGTGCGCCACGACCCACCGGGCGACGGCGTAGTTCTGCTCGATCTGGGTCGGGTACTTGGCCTCGGGCGCCCGGTCGTACACCGGGAACACGACCGCCGCCTGCGCCCCGGCGGCCAGCTCCCGGACGAGACGGTCGTGGGTGTTCTCGTCACCGAAGACCCACCCGGCGCCATGGATGTAGAAGATCACCGGGAGCGGCCCGTTGATGCCCTCGGGCTTGATGACATGGGCGCGTACGGTGCCCCACTCGCCTGTGTCGACGTCGATCCGGCTCTCGTCGGCGGGCGGTTTGGCCACCCCCTCGCCCGTCTGCAGACCGGCGAGGATGTCCCGCCCCTGCGGGGGCGGTACCTCGTAGATCCGCGGGTGCGCCGCGGTGGCGTCGGCGAGTTCGCGGGCCGCAGGCTCCAGGTAGGGGGTGGGCGGCGGGGGCAGATTCTTCATGACGAACCTCCAGGAAGTGCCGATGCCGCGGCGGTGAGGTTCGGCCGGCCGCGCGTCTGCGCAGGTCACCACCCGATGGGCGGGGCACCGCGGGCGCGCCGGTGGCGAGGCCGGGCGGGCGACATCGCCTTCCAGCCTGGCACCGGACCGCGAAGGCGGCATCACGTGACCGGCGCCGCACCGTAGCCCCCGCGCTACGGGCCGTGGGGGCAACTGGACAAAGGGGCCGGGCGCTGGCCAGTATGGGCCACACGGATCCGGTGACTGGACCCATTGCGTGGCAGAGAGCAGCGGAAGCCGCCCCTTTCGAGCATCCTGGGGTTGACCATTGGACGAGCTGTTCGGGCGGGACGAGGAACGCGGCCGGCTGACGGCGGCGCTCGACGACGCCCGGCGCGGGATGAGCGGCGTCCTGGTCCTCAGGGGCGGGCCCGGGAGCGGCAAGAGCACCCTCCTCGACCACCTCCAGGCGGGCGCGGCCGCCGACTTCGAGATCATGCGCTTCGACGCCGTGGAGTCCGAGGCCGAACTGGGTTTCGCCGCCCTGCACCAGCTGCTCAGGCCGCACCTGTCCCAGCTGCCCAAGCTGCCCGACCCGCAACGCGCCGCCCTCGGCCGGGTCTTCGGGCTCGAGGAGCGGACCAGCCCGCCCGACCGGTTCCTGGTCGCCCTCGCGTCGCTGGGGCTGCTCGACGCCCGCGCCGACGACCGTCCCCTGCTGTGCCTGGTGGACGACGCCCACTGGCTGGACGAGGAGTCCGCCGCGGTGCTCGCCTTCGTGGCCCGGCGGCTGCACGCCGACGCGATCACCATGGTCTTCGCCGCCCGCACCCACCCCGACCGGGTCGACCACCTGGCCGGGCTCCCCGAACTGGCCGTGACCGGCCTGGCCGCGGAAGCGGCCGCACGGCTGCTGGAGTCGGTGGTCCCCGGGGCCCTCGACCCCGGTGTCCGCGACCGGGTCATCACCTCGACCGGTGGCAACCCCCTCGCGCTCGTCGAGGCGGCCCGGGAGCTGACCGCCGACCAGCTCAGCGGCGAGACGCCGCTGCCCGAACCGATCCCGCTCGGCCGCGCCCTGGAACGCGTCTACCTGCGCGAGGCGCTGGCCCTGCCGCCGCGGACCCGCGTCCTCCTGCTCACCTCGGCCGCCGACCCGACCAGCGACCCGAACGTGCTGTGGCGGGCCGGCCCGGAGCTCGGCTTCGACGCCGACGCCGCCGCGGCGGCCGAGGAGCGCAACCTCCTCTCCATCCGGGAGACCGTCAGATTCCGTCACCCGCTGATCCGTTCGGCCGTCTACTACGGCGCCCCCCTCGCCCGGCGCGCCCGGGTGCACGCCGTTCTCGCCGAGGTCGCGGCGGATCTCGGCGAGGTCGACCTGCGCGCCTGGCACCTCGCGGCGGCCGCCACCGATCCCGACGACGACGTCGCGGCGGAACTCGACCGCGCCGCCGCACGCACCCGCGACCGCGGTGACTGGACCGGCAGTTCGTCGTTGCTGGCCCGCTCCGCCGCCCTGACCCCCGACCCGCCCGCCCGGGCCCGGCGCCTCCTTGCGGCGGCCGAGGCGAGTGCCGTCGCCGGCTCCCCGGGCCGGGCACAGGCGCTGCTCGACGAAGCGGCCGCCTACCGCGCCGACCGGCGCTACAACGGCCTGGTCCAGCGCGTCCAGGCACGGATCCACCGGCTCACCGGCGCACCGGCGGCAGCGACGTACGCCCTGCTGACCGCGGCCCGGGAACTGGGTCCGGTCGACATCCGGCTCGCCCGCGACATCCTCGTGGAGGCGCTCGTCCAGGCGCAGATCAGCGGCTCACTGGCACCGCAGGGGGCGACACGCCGCAGCGTCGCCGAGACGGTCCGCTCGCTGCCGCTGCCCGCCGGGACGCGGACGACCACGGGCGACGCGGTGCTGGAGGCCGACACCGCCGTACACCTCGAAGGGCTGGCCGGTGCGAGCCCGCTGCTCCGGCAGGCCCTGGCGGCGGTACGGGACGAGGAGTCGACCGCCCCGGAGCTGTTCCAGCTGCTGGCCGCGGCCTGCTCGCATGCCACCCTCCTCGGCGACGACGTCACCCTGCACGCACTCGCCTGGCGGCTGCACGCCGAGGCCCGGCGGCAGGGTGCGGCCATCCCGATGGCCCTCGCCCTCAGCCACACCGCCGTCTCGGAGCTGATCGCCGGCCGTCTCGACGAGTCCGAGCGCCTCTTCGACCAGCGGGCGGCGCTGGAGGAGGCCCGCGGCTCCCAGCTGTATCTCGGTGCCCTGCTGATCGCCGCCTGGCGCGGCCGGTTCGCGGAGGCCCACACGCTGGCCGAGGCGGTGCGCGAGCACGCCGCCCGCACCGGACAGGGCTACCAGCTGGTCTTCCTCGACTACGCCCGGTGCGTGGTCGAACTGAGCCGGAGCCGGTACGAGGAGGCGTACCTGAGCCTCGCGGGCCAGATGGGGGAACTCTGCCAGGCGAAGTTCGCCCTCGTCGACATGGTCGAGGCGGCGACCCGCAGCGGCCGCCAGGACGAGGCACTGGGCCTCCTTGAACTCCTGACCCGGCTCGCCGGGCGCACCCCCGTGCCAGGCCTGCTCGGCGACCTCGCCCGCGCCCGGGCCCTGACCACCGCCGACCCGTCGTCGGCCGAGAAGCTGTACGTCGAGGCCATCCGGCACCACGAGGAGGTCCGCGGCCCCCTGCGCCGGGCCCGCAGCCACCAGCTCTACGGCGAATGGCTGCGCCGGGAGCGCCGGACCGGGGACGCCCGGCACGAACTGCGCACCGCCCACGAGCTCTTCGACGCCATGGGCGCCCAGGGCTTCGCCGCCAGGACGGCACAGGAACTCTCCGCGGCCGGCGACTCCCTCCCGGCCGGTGCGCAGGCACCGAGCGGCGGCGGTGAACTCACCCCGCAGGAGGCCCGGGTCGCCCGGCTCGCCGCGGGCGGCGCCACCAACGGGGAGATCGCCGCCCAGCTCTTCCTCAGCGTGCACACCGTCGACTACCACCTGCGCAAGGTGTTCCGGAAACTCGACGTCCACTCCCGCCGGGAGCTCGCCGCCCACCGCGAGCGGCTCACCTCGGCGTAGTCCGGAATCCAGGCCACCGTTCGCGATGATCATATGGAGATATGCCGAAGTCCTTGGGCGAGGCTGGCTCCGGGCCGTACCCACCTCGAAACTGTCAACTGTCCGCCGGTTGCGGCCTGTTCGAGGGAGCAGTCATGAAATCGCGCCTCCAGTGGAGCCACGGACGAGGAGAGCAGGCCGTCGTCGCCCGCAGACAGGCCTACGCGGCCGAGGTCCTCGTCAAGTTCCTTGTCCTGGTCGGCCTGCTGTACATGCCGGTTCTCCTCTTCCACTGGGGTGAGTGGATCCCGTTCGCCCTGGCCGGCGGCTACCTGTTCTGGGAACTGGGCCGCATCAACAGCGCACTCGGCGAGCTTGCCGACCTCTGGAACGAGCAGCACGCGCAGGAGCAGGAGCCGGCTCGGACCGCCGCCCTCAAGTGACCTGGACCTCTCAGCCGACCTCCCGGACCAGCTCGATCGCCCGCCCCAGCGTGGTGAGCCGGTCCTCCAGGGTGTCGCCGGCCGGGTAGAGGCGGACGGTGTCGACGCCGGCGTCGCGCCAGACCGCGAGGCGCTCGCGCACCATGGCCTCGGTGCCGATCAGCGTCGTACCGAGCACCATCTCGTCGGTGACCAGAGCGGCCGCACCGTCCCGGTCGCCGGCCTGCCAGCGTTCGCGCACCTCGGCGGCGACCTCGGCCCAGCCCTGCCGGCTGTAGGCGCTGTTGTAGAAGTTGGTGGACGCCGAGCCCATTCCGCCGAGGCTGAAGGCCAGTTCCTTCTTGCGTCCGGCGACCATCGCGCCGAGCGCCTCCTCGTCGGCGGCGAAGGCGACCTCGGCGCCCTGGCAGACGTCCAGGTCCGCACGGGTACGGCCGCTGCGCGCCAGGCCCTCGTCGAGGTGAGCGAAGTAGGCGTCGGCGGCGCCCTCGGGCACGAAGCTGGTGCCCAGCCAGCCGTCGGCGGCCTCGCCGGTCAGCCGCAGCATGGCGGGGGAGAGCGCGGCGAGGTAGACGGGGATCTCGTGCTCGGCGCGAATCGACAGCCGCATCGGGACGGCCTCGCCGCCCGGCAGCGGCAGGGTGAACTCCGCGCCGGAGTACGAGAGCCGGCCGCCGTCGACCACCCGCCGCACGATCTCCACCGTCTCGCGCATGCGCCGCAGCGGCCGGGCGAAGGAGACGCCGTGCAGCCCCTCGATCACCTGCGGGCCGGAGGCGCCGAGGCCGAGCAGGAAGCGCCCGCCGGACAGGTTGGAGAGGGTGATGGCCGTCTGGGCCACCGCCGTCGGGGTCCGGGTGCCGAGCTGCATGACGCCGGAGCCGAGCAGCATCCGGTCGGTGAGCGCCGCGTAGTAGCCGAGCGCGGAGGGCGCGTCGGAGCCCCAGGCCTCGGCGACCCAGCAGACGTCCAGGCCCAGCTTCTCGGCCTCGACGACGAAGTCGCCCTGCTGGGACCAGTGTGCGCCGCCCGAGGCCTCGATCGTGGTCGCCGTCCGCATCACGCCTCCGCCCGCTTCTTGATCTGCGCGAGGGTGGCGGTGATGCCACGCTCGAACTCCCGCAGCCGTACGAACACGATCTTCTGCTCCTTGTCGGGCATCCGGTCGATGGCGAAGGACAGCCCGGAACGCCCCGGCCCCAGCTGCATCCACTGCGACAGTTCGGTCCCGCCGTCCTTCGGGCCGAGCCGGAACCGCCAGACCGCGGAGGGGTCGGCGGGATCCTGCACCGCCCAGGCGAACACCGACTCCGGCTCGCACTCGATCACATGGGAGGTGGTCTCCCACTTCCCGAGCGCCTCGTGCTCACTGCGGCCGACGAACCGGGCCCCCACCGCCGGAGCGGCGGCCCCGTCCAGCCAGGTGACGGAGACGAGCTCCTCGCTCATGTCCGGCATCAGCTCGATGTCGCTGACCAGGGCCCACACCGTGGCCGGTGGGGCGTCGATCCAGGTCCGCACCTCGATCGTGGGTTTGTCCGCGTAGCGCGCGCCCGTCCACTCCAAGACCGTCGGCCTCCTTGCCGTCCAGCGTTCCGACCTCCAGAGTTGCTAGATGAGACTCTCCCTGTCAAGAGTCCTGTCGAGAGGTGGTGCGCTCGCGGCGCCGCGGGGTGGTCAGTCGGTGCCGAACCGCCGGCGGATGTCCGGCCGCTGCCTGAGCCGCTCGGGATAACCGGGCCCCATCCGCATCGAGGTCTCCTCCGACCGCAGCGGCGTACGGCACTGGGCGCAGACGACCTCGGCGGTCGTGTCGTGGTCGCAGGCCTCGTGGTGGAAGACCACGGGCACGCCCCGCTCCCCGGCCAGCCACCGGTCGCCCCACGCGGACATCGCGGCCAGCACCGCGAACAGGTCCCGCCCCTTCTCCGTGAGGACGTAGTCGTAGCGCGGCGGCTCGGCCTCGTACAGCCGCTTCTCCAGGATCCGCTCGTCCACCAGGTGGCGCAGCCGGTCGGTCAACGTGTTGCGGGCGATGCCCAGTTCCTGCCGGAACTCGTCGAAGCGGCGGATCCCGTAGAACGCCTCCCGCACCACCAGCGGCGTCCAGTGGTCACCCAGCAGATCGACGGTCCGTGCGATGGAGCACGGCCACTTGGCGAACGAGGTCCGTTTCATGCCTCCACGATAGCGAGTCTCATGATGAAACCCAGCAGCTTCTCCCCGGGTGCGTAGTCACCGGCCCGCCCGCACCACGAACCCCACGGGATGTGCGCGGCTCGCGCAGGCCGCAGCATGAAGCGGGGGCCGCGCCGCCCGCCGGGCGGCCGTGAACCGTGGATCGAGGTGTCCGACCATGAAGATCGAGGGATCCGTCGCGCTGGTGACCGGGGCGAACCGGGGCATCGGGATGGCGTTCTGCCGCGCCCTGCTGGCCCGCGGCGCGGCCAGGGTGTACGCGGGCGTACGCAGGCCGGAGGACTTCACGGAGCCGGGTCTCGAACCGCTCCGCCTCGACGTCACCGACCCCGAGCAGATCGAGGCCGCCGCGCGGACCGCGTCCGATGCGACCATCGTGATCAACAACGCGGGCATCCAGGCCGGGCCGCCCCTGCTGGAGGGCTCCCTGGACGGCGCCCGGCAGGAGCTGGAGGTGAACTACCTGGGCACCTGGGCCGTCTCGCGGGCCTTCGCACCGGTGCTCGCCGCCAACGGCGGGGGAGCCCTGGTGAACATGCTGTCCGTGGCCTCGTGGCGCTCGACCAAGCGGTTCCCCAGTTACGCCGCGTCGAAGGCGGCACAGTGGTCGGTGACCAACGCGCTGCGGGTCGCCCTGCGGGAGCAGGGGACGCTGGTCGTCGGCGTGCACGTCGGCTGGGTGGACACCGACGCCACCGCGGGGCTCGACGAGCCGAAGACGGACGCGGCCGAGGTGGCCGCGCAGACCATGGACGCGATCGCCCGCGACGAGCCCGAGGTCCTGGTCGACGAGACGGCCCGCCGGGTACGCGCCGCGCTGTCCGGTCCGCTCGATCTCCTCTACCCGACCGGCTGATCACGCGACCCGATCGTGCGACCGTGGAGTCAGCAGATCGACTCGACACAACGGTGAGGTGGAGCCATGCGGACCGACTTCGACGTCGTCGTCCTGGGAGCCGGGCCGGGCGGCTACGTGGCCGCGATCCGCGCCGCCCAGCTGGGCCTGCGCACGGCCATCGTGGAAGGCCGCTTCTGGGGTGGCGTCTGTCTGAACATCGGCTGCATCCCGGCGAAGGCGCTGCTGCGCAACGCCGAGGTCGCCCAGCTGATCCTGCACGACGCGGAGAAGTTCGGCGTGAAGATCAGCGGGGAGGTGGGCCTGGACTACCGTGCCGCCTACGAGCGCAGCCGGGTGGTGGCCGACGGGCGCGTCAAGGGCGTCGGCTACCTCATGCGCAAGAACAAGATCGAGCAGTTCGAGGGGCAGGGCACCTTCCTCGACCCCCACACCCTGCAGGTGCGCCTGAAGGACGGCGAGACGACGCTCTCCTTCCGCTCCTGCATCATCGCGACCGGCTCGACCGTGAAGCTGCTGCCCGGTACCTCGCTGGGCAGGCGCGTCGTCACCTACGAGGAGCAGATCCTCTCCGACAGCCTTCCGGCGAGCATCGTCATCGCGGGTGCCGGGGCCATCGGCGTCGAGTTCGCCTATCTGCTGCGGTCGTACGGCGTCGAGGTCACGCTGGTGGAGTTCCTGGACCGGATCGCCCCGCTGGAGGACGAGGAGGTCTCCGCCGAGCTGACCAGGCGCTTCAAGCGGCAGGGCATCCGGGTCCTGACCTCCACCGCCGTGCGGTCCATCGAGGAGACGGCGGACAACGTCCGCGTGACGGTCAGGTCCGGCGACTCGGAGCAGGTCCTGGAGGCGGAGAAGGTCCTGCAGGCCACCGGCTTCCAGCCGCGGACGGCCGGCTACGGACTGAGCAGCACCGGGGTACGGCTCACCGAGCGCGGCGCGATCGACATCGACGGGTTCTGCCGCACCAGCCAGCCGCACATCTACGCCATCGGCGACGTCACGGCGAAGCTGATGCTCGCGCACACCGCCGAGGCGATGGGCATCGTCGCCGCGGAGAGCATCGCCGGTGCGGAGACCATGGAGCTGGACTACCGCATGATCCCGCGCGCCACGTTCTGCCAGCCCCAGATCGCCAGCTTCGGCTGGACCGAGGCCGAGGCCCGCGCCCAGGGCTTCGACGTGCGCGTGGCGAAGTTCCCCTTCACGGCCAACGCCAAGGCGCACGGCCTCGGTGACACGGTCGGGTTCGTGAAACTCGTGAGCGACGCCCGGTACGGCGAACTGATCGGCGGCCACCTGATCGGACCGGACGTGACGGAGCTCCTGCCCGAGCTGACGCTCGCCCAGAAATGGGACCTCACGGTGCACGAGCTCGCCCGGAACGTGCATGCCCACCCGACGCTGAGCGAGGCGGTCCAGGACGCCCTGCACGGGCTCGCCGGACACATGATCAACCTCTGACGGGCCGCCCGGCACCCCGGGCCTACGCGTCCCCGGTGCCCGGACTACGCACATCACGGGATCTCGCGCGCTCCCGTGCCGGACACGATCGGCGGGAAGAGTTCGACGCGAGACAAAGCGAGGATCCATCGCATGCCCATGATCGACGTGTACGCCGCCAAGGGGCTCATCAAGGACCGCAAGGCCCTCGCGCAGGATCTCGCTCAGGCGATCATGCGCTGGGAGAAGGTGCCGGCCATCCCGTTCTTCTCGGACAACACCGCCGCGTTCGTCCACGAGCTGGACGCCGACGGGTTCTCCACCGCGGGCGGCGGAAACGACCACGTGCGCGTCACCGTCACCACCAACGCGGGCGCGCTCGACCGGGAGCAGCAGCTCGGCCTGGTGAAGGAGCTGTCGGAACTGGTGGCCGCCGCCGCGGGCGACCCCTCGCTCGCCGAGCGCACCTGGGTCGCCCTGACCGAGGCCGTTCCGGGCGGCTGGGGCATCGGGGGGCACGCCTACACCAACGAGGAAATCGTCCAGCACGTACGCGAGTTGCTGGGCAAGGCCTGACACTCCGGGTGGGCCCGTGCCGTCGTACGAAGGCACGGGCCCACCCTCTCCACGAGCCGGGGCCCCGGGCCTACGGGCGGACGTAGGGCCGCGTCATGATCTCCATGTTGTGGCCGTCCGGGTCCTCGAAGTAGGCGCCCCGACCGCCGAACAGGCCGTTGGTCCGGCCGGGCTGGGTGTGGTGCGGGTCGGCGTAGTACGTCACCCCGGCCGTCTCCAGACGACCGATCATGCCGTCGAACCGCTCCTCGGGGACGAGGAAGGCGTAGTGCTGCGACTGGATCGGCTCGTCGCGCTTCTCGTAGTAGTCGAGCGTCACGCCGTTGCCGAGGTCCATGGGCAGGAACGGGCCGAACGGGGCGCCGACCTCCAGGCCCAGGATCGCGGCGAGGAACCCGGCGGACAGGTTCCGGTCGCTGGCGTACACGGCGGTGTGGTCGAGCTGGACGGCTGCCGGTGGCAGCTCGGACGTGTGCGGGTGTGGCTGGGCAAGGGGCATCGGTGTGGTCTCTCCGGTCTCGGAACATCCGCTGGGACGGGCGCCGCACAGGGGCGCCGGGGCGAGGACGCGGAGATGACGGCGGGCCTCTCGCCCGCCTCGGGCTCACGCCGAGGCCGGGAACCTCACTCGTGCGTGGCCCATGGCCGACCCGGCAGTCACCCGGCCGACCTTAGTGACCGTCACGAGCCGGGGCAACGCGTTTCTCCGCCACGCCGGACGACCGCGGGTGCCGGGCGGTCCGGCGGAAGATTTCGGCGGCGGATGGGGTTTTGATGGCGGTCGTACTATGACTTGACCGCCCAGAAGCCGCCCCGAGGAGTCACCGTGGCCCGCCCCCGTACCGCCGCCCGCACCGTGGAGCACCCCGAGCTGTCGGAGGTCTCGCTCCAGCAGGTGCTGGAGGCGCTGGTGGACCCGGTGCGCCGCATGGTGGTGGCGCAGCTGGCCCGCGCGGGGGAGGACCTCAGCTGCGGGACGTTCGTCGCGCCCGTGTCGCTCTCGACGCTCACCCACCACTTCGCCGTGCTGCGCGAGGCCGGTGTGATCCGGCAGTACTACGTCGGGACGACGAAGATGAACACGCTGCGCACCGACGAGCTGGAGCTGCGGTTCCCGGGGCTGTTCTCCGCGGTGCTGGCCGCCGCGGCCGGGGAGGCGGCAGCGACCACGGCCCGAGACGGCCGGTGACCTTATTTCGATCGCGCTCAAAATTTGACGGCCATCGAACCTTGGGGCAGGGTGGGAGAAGGCGCCGGGCCGACCCGGCGCGTCTCCTCCCCGAACCCTGCCCCTAGGACGGATGCACCATGGCAAGACTCGTTCAGTTCGACCGGATCGGCGGACCCGAGGTCCTCACCCTCCGCGATGTCGAGGTCGGCGCGCCCGGCGCGGGGGAGGTCCGGATCCGCGTCGACGCGATCGGTCTGAACCGCGCCGAGATCATGTTCCGCGAGGGCGCCTACTTCTACGCCCCGGTCTACCCCTCCCTGCTCGGCTACGAGGCCGCCGGTGTGGTCGAGGCGGTCGGCGAGGGGGTGGACGGCCTCTCGGAGGGCGACCCGGTGGCGGTCGTACCGCAGTTCCTGCAGACCGACTACGGCACGTACGGCGACCACGTCATCGTCCCGGCCTCGGCGGTCGTGCCCCGCCCCGCGGAGGTCGACCCCGTCCGGGCGGCGGCCGTGTGGATGGCCTACATCACCGCCTACGGACCCCTCGCCGAGAGTGGACAGGTGCGGCCCGGGGACCATGTCCTGATCACCGCGGCCTCCAGCAGTGTCGGACTCGCCGCCATCCAGATCGCCCGCCACGTCGGCGCGATCCCGATCGCCACCACGCGCGGCGCCGGCAAGAAGCAGCGCCTCCTGGACGCGGGCGCGGCCCACGTGATCGTCACCGACGAGGAGGACCTGCCCGCCCGGATCAAGGAGATCACCGGCGGCGAGGGCGTCCGCCTGGCCTTCGACCCCGTCGCGGGACCCGGTGTGGAGACCCTCGCCCAGGGGATCGCCCCGGGCGGCTTCCTGGTGGTCTACGGCGCCCTCGACCCGCGCCCCACCCCGCTGCCCAACGCCCAGTCCTTCCCGGCGCTGACCAGCAGCACCTACACGCTCTTCGAGATCACCACGGACCCCGAGCGGCTGCGCCGCGCGGTCGCGTTCGTCAACGCGGGCCTGAGTTCGGGATCCTTCGACCCTGTCGTCGACCGCACCTTCGACCTCGAGGACATCGTCGAGGCGCACCGCTACATGGCGGCCAACGAGCAGGTCGGCAAGATCGTCGTCACCGTCACCCACGAGGGTGCCGCGTCCTGAGCCCGGACCCGCGCGCGGGGCGCCGACGTGCCGGCCGTCAGCGCTCCGCCTGGGCCACCATCCGGACGGCGGCGTCGTGGATGAGCCGCGCGTGCAGTTCGAACAGGGCGACCAGGTCGACCGAGTCGCCCTTGACCTCCCGGTGCACGAACAGGCCGTCGGCGCCGGCGACGGCATAGGTGGTGAGGGTGTCCACGACGTCCTCGGCCAGGGCCGGAAACAGGCCGGCGACGATCTCGGCGATGCGCCGGTGGGCGGTCTCGCGGACCTGGAGGAAGACCGTACGGCCGCGGGGCTCGGTGGGGCGGCGCTCCAGCGCGAGCATCAGACCGAGGCGCAGGAAGTCCGGGGCGGCGACGAGGGACCGGGCCACGTTCGCGGCCATCATGGTGACCCGCTCCAGCGGGGTGCCCGCGTCCTCGCCGGGCAGTTCCACGGCCATGAGCCAGGTTTCGAAGCTGCGCTCGATGACCGCGGCGATCAGGTCGTCCTTGTCCTTGAAGTGCCAGTAGATCGAGCTGGCGGGCAGCCCGCACTTGGCGCTGACGGCCGCGATGGAGGTGCCTTCGTAGCCGCGCTCGCCGGCGATCTCCACGGTGGCGTCGAGGATGCGCCGGCGCGACTCCACCCCGTTCGCGCGCTTCCTGCGCGCCGTCTGCGGCCCGGTCATCTCTGCGCCTCTCGGGGACGGGATCGCGGCGGCCCGGTGGTGGGCCGCCCCTGCAGTGAGCACTCTAATTGGAGCATCCCCTACAGCAGCAATTGCGGCAGCAATCGCCCGGGGCTCCCGTCGCCGGGTGTCAGCCGTGCCCCGGGCGCGACTCCATGGCCGCGACCAGTCGTCGCAGCGCCTTGGTCACCCACTCGCGGTCCTCGCCCAGGCCGTCCAGCAGGCCGATCTCGACGGAGAGCTGCCGGGGGAAGAGGTCGTCGACCGCCTTCGCGCCGGCCTCGGTGATGGTGACCAGGGCGGCGCGCCGGTCGGCGGGGTTCGGGGTACGGGTGATGAAACCGCGCTGCTCGAGCCTGCCGAGGGTCTTGCTGACCCCCGCGCGGGACAGGCCCAGCCGCTCGGCGAGGCGCCGGGCGATGAACGGCTCGGTCGCGTGCCGCAGGGGAATCAGCATGTCGAGCTCCGGCGCGGTGAGCGGGGCACCCGCATACAGGGGCTCGACGGAGCGGTAGAGCAGGCCGGTGGCGTGCTTGAGCAGCCCGACCAGCTCCATGGGGGAGGTGTCCAGGCCGGGGTTGTGCGCCGCCCACTGGGCGCCGACGTCCGCGGCGGACGGAGCGGACGGGGTGGAGGGGTTGGGGGAGGGCATGCGGCTCGTCTTCTCGCTCTCCATATTTGTTAGCTGGTGAACTATCGGCTACCTTTATTTTCATGGCAGCTCCGTCATCCTCGCGCAATCGCGCCGACGCCGTCCCCGACACCGCCGGACCTGCGCCTTCGGGTCGTGCGGCCACCGCTCTCATCGCCGTGCTCGGCGCGCTGACCGCCGTCGCCCCGCTCGCGACGGACATGTACGTCCCCGGTTTCCCCGCGCTGGGCAAGGCACTCGGGGCGAGCGGCTCCGCCGTGCAGCTGACGATGACCGCCTTCCTGGCCGGACTCGTCGTCGGCCAGCTGGTCATCGGCCCGCTCAGCGACGGCCTCGGCCGGCGCCGGCTGCTCATGGCCGGGGCGGCCGGATTCGTCCTCTGCTCCGTCGGCTGCGCCGCCGCCCCGGACATCGCCGCCCTCACCGGCGCCCGCTTCCTCCAGGGTGTCGCGGGCGCGGCCGGCATGGTGCTGGCCAGGGCCGTCCTCACCGACCGCTTCCACGGACCCGAACTGCCGCGCTACTTCGCGGTGCTGTCACAGGTGATCGGCGTGGCGCCGATCGCCGCGCCGGTGCTCGGCGGGGCCGTCCTGGCCGTCTCCACGTGGCGGGCGGTCTTCGCCGTGCTGGCCGTGCTGGGCGTACTGCTCCTGCTCGCCGTCGTGCGGGCGGTGCCCGAGTCGCTGCCGCCGGAGCGGCGTCACCGCGGCGGACTCGCCGGGACCTTCCGGGCCATGGGCGCGCTGCTCGCCGCCCGTACGTTCATGGGGTACGTCCTGGTGGTCGCCCTCGTCTCGGCCGCTCTGTTCGCCTACGTCAGCGGCTCCAGCTTCGTCTTCGAGGACCTGCACGGCGTCTCCTCGACCACCTACTCCCTCATCTTCGCCACCAACGCCGTCGCCATGCTGGCCGCGGGGGCCTCCTTCGCCCACCTGGCCGGACGCGGCACCCGCCTGAACACCCTGCTCTCGGCCGGCGTCGGGATCGCCCTGCTGGGCGCGCTGGCGCAGGTCCTGCTGGTGGTGACCGCGGGCGAGACCCTCGCGGGCACCTGGGCCACGCTGTTCGTGACCGCCGGTGGCATCGGCCTGGTCTTCCCCAGCGCCATGAGCATCGGCCAGGCGGTCGGCCGCACGGCTCCGGGCGCGGCGTCCGCGCTCCTCGGCGGCTTCCAGTTCCTGTTCGGAGCCCTGGCGGCGCCGCTGGTGGGCGTGTTCGGGTCGGACAGCTCCCGGCCGATGGCGTTCGTCATGCTGAGCGCGCTGGCGGCGGCGGGGCTGGCACTGGTGGGGCTGGCCCGGCCCTGGGAGGGGCGCGGGGAGCCGGTGGTCCGCACGGCGTAACAGCAGAAGGGGCCCTTGCCGCCAGGCCTCACTCGGCCGCGGTGGTTCACCCGGCGGGCAGGTCGGTCAGGAAGCGGGCGCCGGAGGTGTAGGCGGGATCGTGGGACACCTCGCCGCCGACGGCCCGGGCCAGGCGCCGTGCGAGCGGCAGTCCGAGACCCGCGCCGTCGTGCCCGTCGTCGGGGTCGGCCCGGCGGCCGGGCTGGAAGAGGTCGCCCACGAACGCCTCCGGTACGCCCGGACCGTCGTCGGTGACGCTGATCCGCACACCGCCGGGCACCGGCCGCGCGGACACGGTCACCGTGGAGCGCGCGTACCGGACCGCGTTCGTCAGGAGCGGGCTGACGATGCGTTCCAGCAGAGCCGGCCGGACGCCCGCCGCCAGCTCGGGAACCGTCGCGTCGACGACGGCCGCCACCTGCTCCGGCGTTCCGAGGCGGTCGACCAGCCGGCACAGCACCGGCACGACGGCCGTGGCGCCGGGGGCGGTGGCGGCGGTGTGCGCCTCCTTGCGGGCGTCGTCCAGCAGGGTGTCGCAGATGGTGCGCATGGCCTGGGCGGCTTCGGCGATCACCTCGTGCGTGGCGCGGGTCTCGGCGGCGGAGCGCGGCCGGGCCCGCCACCAGTCCAGCTCGATGACGATCCGGGTGAGCGGGGTGCGCAGTTCGTGGGACAGCTCCCCGGTCAGCTGCCGCTCGTGCCGCAGCACGGTCCGGATGCGGTCCAGGAGCGAGTCCAGCGAGGTGCCCAGGCGCGCGAGTTCGGCCGGATGGTGGGCCGCGCCGAACCGTTGGTCGGAGCCGACGGCGCTCCACTCGGTTGCCTGGTCGGTCATGGTGCGCACCGGACGCAGCGCCCGTCCCACGGCGAGGCGGGTCAGCGCGTAGGTGCACGCGAGCATGACGGAGTCCAGGACCAGGGAGCCAAGCAGCACGACGGCCGCCGAGTTGCGGTACGGGGCGAGGTCCAGGGCGGTGACGACCGTCGCCGTGCCGCGGTTCCCGGACATGGCACGGGCGCACAGCCGGACGGACCGGGGATGCCCCGCCGCCACCGTCGTACAGACGCCGTCCCCCCGTCGGGCGAGCCGCGCGGCGGCCTCGGTCAGGGTGCTGTCGGCGGCGGTGGACGGGGGCTTCTCCAGCAGGCGTGTTCCCGTGTAGATCCAGACGTTGGCGTCGAGGAGCCGGTCGTTGACGGTCTCCAGGACCCGTACCCGGGGGCCGCTGGTGTCCACGGTGGTGGCGACGGCGTCCGCACGGCTGCGCAGCTCCGCGTCCGCCTGATGCTGCAGATGCCGGTCCAGCACGGTGTTGAACGCCACGGTCAGGACGGTCATCAGAAGGGCCGCCGTGGTCAGTGCCACGAGCGAGAGCCGGCCGCGCAGCGTGCGGGGGGCCAGGGGCCGCAGGAAGCGCTTCATGACAGCCGGTGGCCGATCCCGCGCGCCGTCCCCAGGCTCAGGTCGCTGCCCGCCTCGCGGAGCTTGCGGCGCAGCCGGCTCAGGTACTGGTCGAGTGTGTTGTCGCTGACCTGGGCACCGTCCGGCCAGGCGGCCCTGACCAGGTCGCGGCGGCTCACGATGCCGCCGCCCGCGGCCACCAGGGTGGCCAGCAGCCGGAACTCCGTCGGGGACAGCTCGACGTGGGCCTCGCCGACGCTCGCGCTGTGCCGGGTCGCGTCCAGGACCAGGTCTCCGGCCGTGGACACCGTCGGCGGGGCGGCCCGTTTGAGCGTCGCCCGCAGCCGCGCGACGAGTTCGGCGAGGTGGAACGGCTTGGGAAGGTAGTCGTCGGCCCCCGCGGAGAACCCGGACAGCCGGTCGGTGAGGTGGTGGCGGGCCGTCAGGAAGATGATCGGGGCCGCGAACCCGTTGGCGCGCATCGCCTGGCACACATCCCGCCCGTCCGCGTCCGGCAGTCCGACGTCGAGGACGACCGCGTCGATGGCGTGGGTGGTCAGCCGCAGGGCGGTGGCACCGTCGGCGGCGGGCACGGGCTCGAACCCCTCGTCGGCCAGCCCGCGGCGCAGCACGTCACGCAGGGCGTGGTCGTCCTCAACGACCAGGATCTTGTGACGCATGGTCCTCCGTCGGAGCCTCGGCCGTACGGCCCGAGGCCGGGACGGACCGGGCGGGCAGCGGGCCGGGTCTCCGTGCACCGGCACAGGCCGAGCCGCCCGGTCGTGGACGGCCGCCCACCGAAGACGCGGATGCACCGGCGCGTACGCCGGGCCGGACGCGGGCGCCCGGACGGACTCGGGTGGGACCCGCCGGCGCGACGCGGTACCCGACGGCGGCGCCGGGCCGGACGGCCCCGGCCGGGACGGTCACCCGCGTCCCTCCTCGGACCTGGCGGCCCGCCTGCCCCGGTACACCTCGGCGAGCACGGGGGTCAGCGACACCAGCACGATCAGTGCCACCAGCGGCAGCAGGTACCGGTCGACATTCGGGATCGACGAGCCGAGCGCGTATCCCCCGAGGGTGAGGCCGACACTCCAGGCGAGTCCGCCGACGACCTGCCACAGGGTGAACGTCCGTACCGGCACCTCCAGCGCACCGGCCATCGGATTGAGCACCGTCCGCACCACCGGCACGAAGCGGGCCAGCACGATGGCCTTCGCGTGACCGTAGCGCTGGAGGAACTCCTCGGCGCGCTTCACCCCTTCGTGCAGACGCGGGGAACGGCTGCGCGCGAGCAGTGCTCCGCCGGCCTTGCGGCCGAGCAGGTATCCGAACTGCGCCCCGGCCAGCGCGCCCACGGCCGCCGCCACGAGCAGGGGGCCCAGGGACAGGTGCAGACTGCCCTGAGCCGAGCCGGTGCACAGCAGGCCGGCCGTGAACAGCAGGGAGTCGCCCGGCAGGAAGAACCCGACCAGCAGTCCCGTCTCGGCGAACATCACCGCCCCGACGCCGAGCACGCCGAAGGCCGCCAGCAGTGAATGGGCGTCGAGTACGTTCACGGCCAGCTGTGACGTCGCGAGCATCGGAGTGGTCATGAACGGGGCCCTTTCCGGCGGACGGCTTCACGTGGGACACCTGGACGACTACAGCATTGTAGACACTGCAGGAAACTGTAGACGATCGCCGGGCCCGCTCGCCCCACGTCGTTTCGGGGCGGCCGGCGGAGGGCCTCGCCGTGCGCAGACCGCTACGCAATGTAGTGGAAGTCTCCCGGCCGTGGACGGCTGTCCACGGGGCCCGACTCCTCGGCCGAGGCACCGGCAAACCGCCGGCGGTTTCCCCAGGGGCACCCGAATGCGCCCCCGTACCACCTGCACAACCTCCTGACCAGGGACTTCGTCTACGCAGTCAGGTTGCGTTCAGGTTGGGCGGGCGAACCAGAAACTCATGCACCAGAGGCGCCAAAGCCTTGGCAAAGACATCTGTGGCGCCGGGAGCCCAGCGTGTCATCGTGCCGATCATGACCACAGAGCACCTCCTCGACGACCGCTCCCGCGTTCCCCTCCGCACCATGGCGAACAAGGTGCCGGAAGTGACCGCCTACTTCTGGATCATCAAGGTGCTCACCACCGGTATGGGCGAGACCGCGTCGGACCTGCTGGCCCGGGTTCTCGGCCCGATCCCCGCCGTCGGTCTCGGGGGCCTCGCCCTGGCGGCCTCCCTGGCCGTGCAGTTCGCCGTCCGCCGGTACATCGCCTGGGTGTACTGGACCGCCGTCGTCATGGTCAGCGTGTTCGGCACGATGGCGGCCGACGTCCTGCACGTCGGTCTCGGCGTGCCCTACACCCTCTCCACCCCGTTCTTCGTCATCGTGCTGACCGCGGTCTTCGCCCTCTGGTACGCCGTCGAGCGGACCCTGTCCATCCACGGCATCCGCACCCGCCGCCGCGAGATCTTCTACTGGGCGGCCGTCCTCGCCACGTTCGCCCTCGGCACCGCCGCCGGCGACCTGACCGCCACCGCAGGCCTCGGCTACCTCGGCTCGGTGGTCCTCTTCGCCGTCGCGATCTGCGTCCCCGCGATCGCCCACCGCGGCGGTGTCCTGAAGGCCGTCCCCGCCTTCTGGACGGCCTACGTCATCACCCGTCCCCTCGGCGCCTCGCTCGCCGACTGGATGGCGGTCGGCCACGCCCGGGGCGGGCTCGCCCTGGGACTGGCACCGGTGACCCTCGCCTGGACGGCCGCCATCGCCTGCTTCGTCGGCTACCTGGCCGTCTCCCACCGGGACACCACCGGCGCCGAGGCGGCCTGAGGCCTGAGAGCTGAGGCCTGAGAAACACCGACACCCCGGCGGCCTCCGCGTGCCGTCGTCACGGCGACTCGTCGGACCGCATCGATACCATTGCGGGAACGGCGAGTTGGGGGAGTCCTGAGTGGAACCGTTGGTGGGAATGGTGCTCTCGGCTGTCGGCACGGTCGCCTCGGGCGCCCTGTCAGGGGCGGGAGGCGAGGCAGGGAGGCGAACTTCCGAGCGGCTCTACGACCTGCTCAGCAGGAGCCGCGCCGGGGCCGCCGGCGGCGATTCGGCCGCGCCTTCCCTCCCGGTCACCGCGGACCAGCGGGCGGCCGCCGCTTCGAGCCTGCTGGAGTACGCCCGTACCTCGCCGGAGTTCTCCCGCGAGGTGACGGAATGGGTCCGGGAAGCCGCCTGGCTGGCGCCGCGCAGCGTGCCCGCCGTGGCACCCGGCGCCTCCCGGCCGCAGATGCTCCCACCGGGTACGGCGGCCTTCACCGACCGCGAGGACGTGCTCGCGTGGATCACGGAGCTGCCGGACGACGGGGACCGCGCACCGGGCGCGCCCGCGATCGCCGTGCTCACCGGGCCGGGCGGCATCGGCAAGACCGCCACCGCCGTCCGGAGCGCGATCGAGCTGCTGGCGAGGTTTCCCGACGGCGCCCTGTTCGCCGACCTGGAGGGAGCGTCGGCCGCCACGGCCCTGCCGCCCTCCGACGTGCTCGCACGCTTCCTGGAGCGGCTCGGCGTGCCGCCCGCCATGGTGCCGGGGGACGAGGCGCGGCAGCGGGACCTGTACCGCGACTGCACGGCCGACCGGCGTCTGATCGTCGTACTGGACAACGCCCATGACGACGCGCAGGTGATCCCCCTGCTGCCGGCCTCGCCGGAGTCCCTGGTCCTGGTGACGAGCAGGCACCGGCTCGGGCGTCTGGTCGCCGGTCACGGAGCCCGGCCGTGCGCGCTCGGGCCGCTGTCGACGGAGGACTCCGTCACCCTGATCAGGCGGGTCGCCGGCAGCGACCGGCCGCCCGCGCCGGAAGCCGTCGTCCGGGCCGTCGCGGAGGGCACGGGCGGCATCCCCCTCGCCGTGTGCACCACAGGTGCGGGCCTGGCCTTACGGGAGCACCTGACCTGGGAACGTGTCGCAGAGCAGCTGTCCGGGCGGAACCACGGGGGTGGGGACCGGGAAGGCACCGCCGCGGGCGGACCGACCCCCGATGCTCCGGGCGACCCCGTCCGTCTCGTCCATGACGTCGCGTACCGTGAACTGACCCCCGAGAGCGCCGCGTTGTACCGGGCGATCGCCGTGTGGCCCTGGCCGACCGTGACCGTCGCGGTCGCGGCCCACGCCGCGGGGATCGCCGCCGACGAGGCACGGACGCTGCTGGAGCAGCTGGCCGGGGCGCACCTGCTGGAGGAGGTCGCGGAGGAACGCTACCGGTTCCACGACGTGACCCGGGCCCACGCCCGCGGACTCGCGGCCGCCGAGGACGGTCACGGCCGCATGGCGGCCGCGGTCCGCCGGGTGGCGGTCGCGCAACTGCGCTTCGCGGCGGCTGCGGACTTCAGGGTGATGCCGCTGAGATGGCGGCTCGGGCCCGCATACCGGGGACTTGTCCTTCCGGAACATCGCGACCCGGCGGACGGCAGGCACGCGCTGGCGGAACTGCGGCGCGAACGGGAGAACCTCGCCGCCGTCGTCCGGGCCGCCGCGCACCACGAACTCAACGACCTCGTCTGGCAGTTGTGCGAGGCCATGTGGGGCCTGCACCTGATGCTCGGCTTCCACGCGCAGTGGGTCGACACGCACCTGCTCGGCGTCGAGGCCGCCCGCCGCAGCGTCGAGGCGGAGTTCGGCGACCCGCGTGCCGTGGGCCGGATGTGGACCCAACTCGCCTTCGGTTACATGGGAGAGGGCCGGGCGGACGACGCCGCGGCCGCGCTGGCGAACGCCCGGACCGCGGACCGGGCCTGCGGGCACCACCGGGGCGAGGCCACCGCCGTCGAGGTGCTCGGGCTGCTCCATCTCAAACGGTGGGAGTTCCCCGCGGCCCAGCGGTGCTTCGAGGAGGCCCAGGAGATCCTGCGCCGGATCGGTCCGGGCGAGGACGGCCGGGAGGACCTGCCGCGTGCCACGGCCCTGCTCGAACACCACATCGGCCGCGCCCTGACCAAGCAGCGACGCTACGGCGAAGCCGTCGCCCGGTTGAACGACGCCCTCGCACGCTTCCGCCGGCTGCCGGGCGGCGGCGACTCCTACAACGCCGCGCGCGTCTACATGAGTCTGGGCGACGCCCACCTGGACGCGGGAGACGCCGAGCAGGCGCGCGTGTGCCTGGACGAGGCCGTCAAGGCCATGACCGAGGCGGGCGCCGGGCTGCAACTCGCCGACGCCCTCGACGTGCGGTCCCGGTGCCATCACCGGCTGGGCCACGCGGCGGAGGAGGCCGCGGACCTCATGGCCGCCGCCGCGTGCTACGAGGAGCACGGCGACCGGCTCGGCGTGGACCGGGTGCGGTTGCGGCAGGCCGACGCGGAGACCCGGGGCACCGGCTCATGACCCGGCCGGAGCCGCCGTCTCCACGGCGACCAGGTGGGTCGCGGAACCGGTGCGCACCGTGATCCCGGGCATGGCCCGGGCCAGGTCGCGGCCGCTCGCGAGCCACGCGTAGAGCGCCGAGGCGTAGACGGCGGGGTCGCACAGGTCGGCGCGGCCGTCGGGGGCCGCGGCCGCGGACAGCCTCAGGAGATCTCCCTCGCGGGTCCGTACGACACACCGGTCCGGCCCGTCGACGTAGGCGGCCAGCCCGCAGTACGGGTAACGGCCGAGCGCCTCCGCCGTCCAGGCGGCGGGCGGGCCCAGTCGCGGGTCGTCGGCGGGCGCGCGCCGCACCACGATGTCGGCGATGCGCAGCCGGCCGCGGTCCCGGGTCTCCTCGTCCACCACCGTGTGCGCGGAGTCGGCCGCCACGGCCGCCTCCTCCGACGGGTCCGGCTCGCCGCCGACCGTGGCGTACCGGCTGAGGGCGACCTCCGGCGGATCGGCACCGATCCCGCCGACGAGCACCCGGACCGGCGCGGTCCGGTGAGCGGGCCGACTGGACGGCAGCGGCAGCGGGTCGAGCAGCGCCGGATGCCCCGGCTCCGGCACCCCCATGAGGACGTAGAAGAGGCGACGCAGCAGAACGGCCGACTCCTCGGGGGCCGAACTCGTCTGCTCCGCCAGCTCCTTGTAGCGGCCGGTGTCATGTCCGGCGATCACCCGGTCGATCTGGGCGCGGAGACCGTCCCGGCGGGACAGGCGGGGGGCCGTGCGGCCCAGTGCGGCCACCGGCGAGAGCGGGTCGAGGTCCTCTTCGGGGAACGCCCCGAGCAGGACGGGGGTGCCTATGGACGCCGCGTAGTAGCTGACGCTGGAATGGTCGCCGATGACGCAGTCGGCGGCGATCAGGGCCTGTCTCCAGCCGTCGAGGGGAGGGACGGCGTCGAGGCCGGCCTGCTGTGCGTTGCCGAGCCAGGCCCGGACCTGACCCGGGCCGTGGCCGTACCAGATGTTCGGATGCAGGACCGCGACCGACCGGTACTCGTCGGCGGGCAGTTCCGCCGTCAGGCGGGACAGCAACCAGGGCAGCAGATCGTCCGTCTCGGTGTCTCCGGCTCCGCCGAACAGCGAGCGCGGTGCCCAGGTCGAGCTGACGAGGACCAGCCGCTGACCGGGCCCCACGCCCAGGGCGCGCCGGAAGCGGGTGCGTTCGGGAAGTGCGGCGAGGATACGGTCGTAGCAGGGGTCCCCCGCGAGGACGGCGGTGGCCACCGCCTCCGGGCAGGCCGAGCGCAGCCGCTCCAGCTGTTCGGGGTGCGAGAGGACGGTGGCGGTCGCGAGCGGACGCCCGTCCTCCAGCAGCCACTCCGGCGAGAGGCCGAAGACCGGCGCCTGGGCCTGGTGTCCGGTGTCCGGTGTCCGGTGTCCGGTGTCCGGTGTCCGGTGTCCGGTGTGGCGAGCCTCTTATTGTAGCCAACGCCGTGCGACAGAACGGCCAACCTGCCCCGAAGCGCGGCCAGTTCACCGCCGTAGCTCGCGGAGATCACCAGATCGAACTCCGTTTCCTTGGCCTGCTCCCAGGGGAGGACCGGCAGTTGCGCCGCGGCCAGCAACTCGGGCACCCCGGCGAGAAAGGGGGAGGACCCTGTGCAGGTGGCGAACATCTGCACCCGGATGTCGCCGTCGAACAGCGGGAGTACGTCCAGCAGACGCGTCGCCGACGTCACGTTGTGCACGACGAACAGGACCCGTCGGCAGCCGGTCCGGGTGATCCACCGCTCCGCGTCCTCGCCCACCGGCACCCGCAGCCGGACCGCCCCACTCGTCACCGTTGGCCCGTCCCCCTGAATCGACCGACGGCGCCCCGTCACCGGCGCCGGGCCAGATGATATCGAGGGCCCGGTGACCGGCCCGGACGCCGTCCCCGGGGTGGGGCGGAGCCGTGCACGCGTTTTCTGCGTCTTGCTCCACGGGGAGTTTCCGCCGGTGCGGTGCCACGTTCCCGGCGACGCCGGGGCGGTGGAGCGCGTGGCTTCGACGTGAGGGGAACGGACGTTGCGCCGTGGGTACAAGTGGGTGGACCGCGAACTCGCGAGGCTGGACCCGGAATCCGAATGGGAGCGGATGATATCGCTCTATGTCGGCTACAAGATCCCGGAGTTCGCCCTGGCCATGACGCTCTATCCGGGCACCATGCGCATGATGCAGCCCGGCGCCACGGCCGCGACCCTGGCGCACACCGCGAAGCTGACGACGAGACCCGAGCGGCGCTACCGGGACGCCAACGACCTCCTGATGGCCTGGATGGTGGACGGCTTGTCCAGCGACGCGGGGCGCGAAGCGGCCGCCCGGCTCAACCGCATCCACCTGGCGATCGCCCGGTCCACCCCGCACCTGCCCGGCAACTTCGACGACACCGACGACTTCGTCTACCCCCTCGTCCTGCTGGCGACCTACGGCGACCGCCTGCAGACCTCGCTGGGACTGCCCGGCACGACTGAACCCATGAAGACCGCCTGGCACCGCTGGGCGCAGACGCTCTTCCGCCTTCTGGAACGCGAGTCCGGCCCCCTGGCCGACGAGTACTTTCCGGAGGACTGGGACGCGATGACCGAGTTCGCCGTGAAGTTCGACGCGCGGCCGTACGGGCCGACGGAAGCCGGCCACGCCGTGGCGACCGCGATGATGGACCACTTCGCCGGCCGCTGGTTCCCCGCGCCGTTCCGGGCGTTCGGCAGGGACCTGACCCGCTACCTCGCCGGCGAGCGGGTCAGCCGGCTCCACCGGATCGGCCGGCTCAGCCCCCGCCGCGAACGCGTCGTCCGACTGTTCCTGAAGTCCTCGTTCCACGTCCTGCGTCTGCTGCCGGACTACCGTACGCCGCTGCCCGAACGCGTCCGGCGCGGCGGGCGCGCCCAGGCGACGGGTCTCAGCTGCAGGTCAGGCGGCCGGCCGCGGCCTTGGCCGTGAGGATGCGGTGCACGGAGGCGGCGACCTTGGTGCGGAAGGAGGCGTCCTTCGCCATCTGGGCCTGCACTCCCTGCACCATCGCCGGCACGGTCGACGCCTTGACGGTCAGGACCATGTCGCCGCCGGCGCCGATGAACTGCACCGCCCGCTGGGCCGGGGTGTAGGCGCGTACCGCCACCGCCTGGCCGAGGTCGTCGGAGATGACGACTCCCTTGAAGCCGAACTTGGTGCGCAGCAGCGAGTTGATGACGGTCGGCGAGAACGCGGCCAGGTGCTTCGAGTCGATCTTGGTGTACTTCGCCGACGAGATCATCACGAACGGCGCACCTGCCTTGATCCCGCTCTGGAACGGCTGCAGGCTCGAACTGGTCGCGGTGGTCACCGAGTCGACGACGTTCGCGGTGGTGTCGGTGTTGCCGATCACCTGGCCCAGTCCGGGGAAGTGCTTGAAGGTGGTCATCACCCCGGCCGTGCGGAAGCCCGCGGCGAAGGCGCCGGTGTGCGAGGTCACGACGGCGGGGGTGTGGCCGTACTCGCGGTAGAAGTGGCCGATCGGTTGGTTCCGGGTGCCGAGGCTCGCCGGCACCACATCGGCGACCGGGGCGAGATTGAGGTCGAGGCCCGCCGCCTTGAGCTGCTGCGCCCAGGTCTGGGCGCGGCTGCGCAGGGTCGCGGTGCTCCACGTGCCCTGGGTGAGGGCGTTGGGCATGACCGAGAAACCGGGGCCGCTGAGCACCTGGACCTGGCCGCCCTCCTGGTCGGTGGAGACCAGCAGCCCGACCCGGTGCCCGCCGACCGTGTCGGCCTGTGCGCGGATCGCGTCGACCACCTTCCGCGTCGCGGTGGTCCCGGCGGAACTGCGCCCGGTGAGCATGACGGACCCGACGTGGTAGGTGCGCAGCGTCTGCAGATCCGTGGTGCTCGGGTGGGTGGCGGCGACGCCGCCCATGAACAACTGGCCGACGCGCTGTGCCTGGGTCATCCCCGCGTAGACCGTGTCGGCGCAGCCGGCCGCGGCGGCCGCCGGCTGCGCCGACACGGTCTCGGCCGCGGCCGGTACGGTGCACACACCGGCGGCGAGCACGGTGGTGACGAGTCCAACAGTGGCGCGCCGGGCAGCGGAGCCGCCGCGCGCGCGCCGACGAACAGGTGTCCCCACGATGCGCTCCTGACTCATACGGGTGCACGCCACGAAGACCACCGGGCCGACGGACAACATCGGACCGCATGGCCCGCGACCGGTTCATTCCCCCGAACACGTTACGCCGAACGGGTGC
Source organism: Streptomyces sp. NPDC058464 (assembly GCF_042721035.1). NCBI lineage: Bacteria > Bacillati > Actinomycetota > Actinomycetes > Kitasatosporales > Streptomycetaceae > Streptomyces > Streptomyces sp. NPDC058464. The sequence goes on along the minus strand of NZ_JBHXMA010000018.1, from coordinate 80,276 downwards.
TGTCGGCACCTGGGCGGAGCCGTCGGGGGGCGGGGGGGGCGGGGGGCCCGGCCCCACCGCACGGGCGCAGGGGGGGGGGGGGGGGGGAGGTGCGACCCCGGGGGGGGGTTCTGGAGGGGAGGGGGGCGGG
>NZ_JBHXMA010000018.1:0-80136 GCF_042721035.1 Streptomyces sp. NPDC058464 | reverse complement strand
GTGTCCACGCCATGGGCAGCGGACTGTCCCGCACCTTCGGGGCCGTGCGCGACCGGGTGCCCGGCGGTTCGAAATCGGTGTCCCGGGCCGCGAGGGCGACCCGGGACAACGGCTCCGGAACGGGCGGGAGAGGGTCAGGGGATGAGCCTCCACTGGTCGATGTAGCCGACGTCGATCGCGGCGTGGTCCTGGACGCGGAGCTTCCAGGTACCGGTCAGGGGCTGTGCGGAGGCGTCGACGGTGAAGGTCTGGTCGACGTTGTCGGCCGAGCCGCCACTGCGGTTCAGGAGCGAGTAGACCGTGCCGTCGGGGCCGACCAGGTCGACCGTCAGGTCACCCCGGTAGGTGTGGATGATCTTCACGTAGACCTGGGTGGTCGCCGAGGCGTTCCCGGTGCGGTCGGTGACGGTGATCGGGGACTCCACCGCGGTGCTGTTGTCGGGGATGTCGACGCGGGTGGAGCTGGCGTAGACGTAGGCCACCTCCCAGGAGAAGCTCACGGTGCTGCTCGCGCCGGTGGCGTCGGTGACCGTGATGGTGACGTCGCTGGTGCCGAGAGTGGTCGGGGTGCCGGAGATCAGGCCCGTGTCACTCATCGTCAGCCCGTCCGGCAGGCCGGTCGCCGTGTACGTCAGGCCCGCACCGGAGTTGGTGGTGTACGCGTCCGTCTGGAGCGACACCGCCTGCCCGATACCGCTGATCTGGTCCGCGATCGGCGCCACGTTGACGCCCAGGGCGATCCGGCTGCCCACGTTGATCGCCGCCCACGCGTCGGCCACGGCGAGGTAGGTGGGGCTGTAGGCGCCGAAGAGGTCGGCCGCCGCCTGGAGCGTGGCCGTACGGGCGCCCGCGTAGTTCGTGCTCGACGTCATGTAGGTGGTGAGGGCCCGGTACCAGACGCGTTGGGCGTTGTCGATGCCGATGCCGGTCACCGGCTGCCCGTCGTAGGTGGGGCTGTCGTAGGCGACCCCGTTCACGGTCTTCGCTCCGCTGCCCTCGGAGAGCAGGTAGAAGAGGTGGTTGGCCGGGCCCGAGGAGTAGTGGACGTCGAGGCCGCCCAGTGACGAGCTCCAGTAGTCGCTGGACGCGCCGTCCTTGGAGGGCTTGTCCATGTAGCGCAGCGGGGTGCCGTTCCCGTTGATGTTGATCTTCTCGCCGACCAGGTAGTCCGGGACGTCGGCCGGCAGGTTCTCGTAGAACTCGACGGCGGCGGCGAAGATGTCCGAGGTGGCCTCGTTGAGACCGCCCGACTCGCCGGAGTAGGTGAGACCGGCGGTGGCCGCGGTGACGCCGTGGCTCATCTCGTGGGCGGCCACGTCGAGCGCGGTGAGCGGGTGGGTGTTGCCCGAACCGTCGCCGTACGTCATGCAGAAGCAGCTGTCCTGCCAGAAGGCGTTGACGTAGTTGTTGCCGTAGTGGGCGCGGCTGTAGGCGGCGACGCCGTCGTTGCGTATGCCGTTGCGGCCGAAGACGTTCTTGTAGAAGTCCCAGGTGGCCGCCGCACCGAAGGCGACGTCCACACCCGCGGTCTGCCGGTTGGACGGGGTGCCGTCGCCCCAGACATCGTTGTCGTCGGTGAAGAGCGTGCCGGTGCCGGAGGTGCCCTGGTTCAGGTCGTAGGTGCGGTGTCCGGCGCGGTCGCCGTCGACGAGCTGGTACGTCGTACCGGAGAGCGTGGTGCCGAGGGGCACGGTGCCGTTGAACTGGCCGGTGCCGGTGCCGGTTTCGACGCCCTGGTACTTGAAGATCTGCTTTCCGGAGTCCGCGTCGGTGATCACGTGGAGTTCGTTGGGGGTGCCGTCGTCCTGGAAGCCGCCGACCACGGACTCCCAGGCCAGGGCGGGCTTGCCGGAGGCGGCCCAGACGACCAGACGCGGGGCGCCGTCGATCGCGGGCCGCTCGGCACCGGCCTTCGCGGCGGTGGTGAGCGCCTTGGCCTTCGCCGTCGCCGAGGAGACCTTCGCCTTGAGGGACGGGACGGCGAGGGTCGCCTTCGTGGCCCGCGACACCGTGAGCCGGCCGCCGTCGTCGTGGACGATCAGGTCGCCGCCGAGGACGGGAAGGCCCGCGTAGGTGCGCTCGTAGCGGGTGTGCGTCGTACCGTCGGCGTCCTGGGACACGTCCTTGACGACCAGCTTCTCGCCGGTGCCGAGGCCGAGGGTCCGCGCGGTGTCGGGAGCGTCCGTCGCGGCGCTCTTGAGCAGCGCCGCCCGCCTCGCCGGCGAGAGCTTGGCGGAGGCGGCACCGGCGTCGGGGGTGGCCAGGATCTTGGCCGGGGCGTGACCGCCGGATGCGGCCATCGCGGTGCCGTTCTGTATTCCGGCCACGAGCATCGCACTTGCCGCGGTCAGCGCCAGGGCGACGCTGTGTCTGGTGCGATGCTGATGACGGTCCTGCCGGAACATGCGTTCTCCTTCTGTGGGGTGATCGGGCCCGGTGGGGCCCGGGAGAGCGGGTCGGCCTGGTGAGGCCGTCCGGCGGCGCGCGGGTGGGTGGCACGGTGCGAGGCGGGTCAGGTCCTCGCTGCCGTGCGGGGTGAAGACAGGGGTCGGACACGGGAGTTGTGTGGGACAACCTGTGAGTAGACGGTGAACTTTCGGAGAGCAGATTGACACTCGGGAACCACGAATGTCATGAGCGCATCAGAACATCGGCTTGAACTGGCGGTTGCGAGCGGCCGGTTCGAGCGGCTGAACAGTGTTTTTCGGCCGCTGCTTCCGTGTGCTTCCGTGTGCTTCCGTGTGGTGCCGTGTGGTGCCGTGTGGTGCTTCAGGAGCCCGGAGTGAAGGAGGCGCGAGCCGCCGCTCCCCGTACGGCCGGGATCAGGTCCGCGACCCGTTCGAGCTGGTCGCGCTGGGAGGACAGGCCCAGGGCTCCGAGGCGCACGACGATGTGCCGGACGCCGGCGGCGACGTACTCTCCCAGGCGCTGCCGCACCTGGTCGGCAGAGCCGGTGACAACTGCCTGGATCTTCTCCAGCTCCTCCAGCGGCATGCCGTAGACGGCCCGTGCGTAGCCCTCCAGTGCCCGGCGGCCGCCCTCGACGTCGTCGTCGATCCGCACCGAGACGAACAGCGCGGGGGTGATGTCCTCGGCCGCGCGTCCGGCATCGGCCGCTGCTCTGCGGATGTCACGGAGGCCGGATGCGTAGTCGGCGGGGTCGGGCGGGTAGGGCAGCCAGCCGTCGTACATCAGCCCGGTGCGGGCCAGTGCCGCAGGGGTCGCGCCGCCGAGCCAGACGGGCGGGCCGTCGGCTCGGAACGGCCTGGTCGTGGGCGGGATGCCGTCGAACCGGAGGATCTCGCCGTGGAAGGCGTCGGCGCCGTCCCACAAGGCCCGCCACAGGCCGACAGTCTCGTCCAGGCGGGCGAAACGCCTGTCCCACGGCAGCTCGGACAACGTGTAGAGGGGCCGCCCGAAGCGGCCCGGGAAGCCGGCGCCGACGGTCACGGTGAGGCGGCCTCCGGACAGCAGGTCGATCGATGCGAGGGACTGGGCCGCCTGGACGGGACGGCGCAGGAACGGCATCAGCGCGGCCGTGCCCAGCGTCACGGTCTCGGTCGCCGGGGCGAGCGCGGCCAGCATCGAGAGCGCCTCGATGCGCGGGCTGACGAGAGAGTCGTTGACGAAGAGCGAGGAGAAGCCCGAGCGTTCGGCCAGGCGGCCGAGGGCGACCAGCTCGCGAGGGTCGTCGGCCGGGTCCCACTGGGCGGTTCCGGTCGGAAGCAGTACGCCGATGTCCATGTCGGCGATGCTCGCGACCGGCGTCAGTGGCGGCAATTCCCTGCGGGGAATGGCCCGGAACCGTCCGTCGGCGTTAGAACAGGCGCGTGGACTTCCCTCGTACGCTTCGCGAACGCCGTACCCGCAGTCGTCTCAGCCAACTCGACCTGGCGCTGCGGGCGGGCACCACCCAGCGGCACCTCAGCTTCATCGAGTCCGGCAGGTCCGTCCCCGGCCGGAACATGGTCGTGCGCCTGGCCGAGTCGCTGGAACTGCCGCTGCGGGAGCGCAACGAACTGCTGCTGGCCGCCGGATTCGCACCCGCCTATCCCGAGAGCGCACTCGACGACCCGGTGCTGGCCCCCGTGCGCACGGCCATCGACCACATCCTGCGCGGGCATCTGCCGTACCCGGCACTCGTGGTGGACCGCGTCGGTGACCTGATCGCCGCGAACACCGCGTTCGACCTGATCACCGAGGGAGCGGCCGCCGACCTGGTGGGCCCGGGCACGAACATCTACCGCCTCGCCCTGCACCCCGACGGTCTGGCTTCCCGCATCCTCAACCTCGCCGAATGGGCGCGCCATATCCTGGCACGCCTCGGGCACTTGACGGACCTGCACTCCGAACTCAGCGGTTATGTTCCCGAGTTGGAGCCGTCCGACGGACTCCTGGGTTTCGCGGTTCCGCTCCGCCTGCAGTCCTCGCTCGGTGAGCTGCGCCTGATGACGACCGTGACGACCTTCGCGACCGCCGTCGACGTGACACTCGCCGAGCTGAAGCTGGAGGCGTTCCTGCCGGCCGACCCGGCGACAGCCGAGGCGCTCTCGACGGCCGCCGGATCCACGGCCTTCGCTGTCGCGGGTCAGGCCCCCGGGAACATGTAGTCGGCCTTGATCCGGCCGTCGCCGTCGAGTACGAGAACTTCCAGGCCCCCGCCCACGACGTCGCCGGTCTCCGTGGACACCGCCTCCCAGCCGAACTTGACCATGTCGTGGAGGCGTATCGCATCGGTGCGTGCCCGGAAGGTGAAGCCCTTCTTCGCCACGAACCGCTCGTGGCCTCGCGTCACTCTGGCCTCGATGGCGTCGTACCCCTGAGCCTCCAGTGTCGTGTGGCCGAAGCCGAGTTCTGCCGCGATCTCCCGGATCTCCGCGGGCGGGTGAAGGATGTGGGTGCCGTCCTCGGCCCACAGCCGCTCGATGACCGCGCGGCGTTCGGCGGCGTCCGGCACCGTCCACTGAGTCAGGTAGCGGTCGGCCAGGTGCTGCGGGTCGATCTCGATCATGGCTGTCTCCTTGCCGGGCAGGTCGCTTCGGACCCGATGCTGCGGCGCACAGCCGAGACCGGCAATTCCCCATGGGGAATGGAGCCCCGGAGTTCGGACGCAGCCGGATCTGCGCGGTCATGCGGCGGGATTCGAAGGAGAGGCCCTAGTCTCCCGCTGCGCCGTCATAGCGCTCGCGCGCCGCGTGGACCTCTTCGATGTGGGTCTCCGCCCAGTCCTTCACGCCCGCCACCAGGAGGGAGAGGCTGAGGCCGAGCGGGGTGAGTTCGTAGTCCACGCGGACCGGGACGGACGGGGTGACCGTGCGGGCGAGGATGCCGTCGCGTTCCAGGGAGCGCAGGGTCTGGGTGAGCATCTTGGGGCTGACGCCGGCGATCTTGCGGGCGAGCTCGCTGTAGCGCATCGGGCCGGGGGCCAGCGCGCAGACGACGAGGCTCACCCACTTGTCGCTGATCCGGTCGAGGAGCTGGTTGGTGGGGCAGGCCCGGATGAACGCGTCGTACTCCACGCGCGCCTGCTCGCGTCGCTGGGCCGCCGTCGTCGTCGGCATCGCTCACCTCTGGGGGACCTAGGCACCTTCAGGTAACTACTTACCAGGAGAGAGTAGCTCTTCCTAGGGTTGCGGACAGCTGAGGAGAGACCGAGGCGGGAACGCCCTACAGGGAGCAGGCAGTCATGCGTGCAGCAGTGGTGAACAGGTTCGGCGGGCCCGAGGTCGTGGAGGTGGTGGAGACCGAGCGGCCCGAGCCGGGCCCGCGCCAGGTGCGGATCAAGGTCGCGGCGGCCGCGTTGAACCCCGCGGACGAAGGAGTGCGAGCCGGATTCTTCGGCGGCGCGGGCAAGCGGATCGGGCTCGGCTGGGACGTCGCCGGGACCGTGGACGCGACCGGTGTCGCCACCGCCTGGGGCGTCGGCGACCAGGTGGTGGCACTGGATCCCGGCATGGTGCGGCCGCTCGGCACCCACGCCGAGTACGTCGTCGTGGAGGCGGACGCGGTGGCCACGGCGCCGGCCACGGTGGACGCCGTGCACGCGGCGACGCTGCCGCTGAACGGGCTGACCGCCGTACAGGCCCTGGACCTGCTGGGGTTGGCCGGGGGGCAGTCCCTCCTGGTCACCGGCGCGGCGGGTGCGGTCGGCGGCTTCGCCGTCCAACTGGCGGCCCACCGGGGGGTGTCGGTGACCGCGCTGGCCCGCGAGGCCGACGAGGAGCTCGTACGGTCGCTGGGGGCCGCGCACTTCACGGCGGGCGACGTCGAGGCGGGGAGTTTCGACGCCGTACTGGACGCGGCGGTTCTCGGTGAGCCGGCCCTGGAGTGGGTGCGCGACGGGGGCGGCTACGTCGGTGTCCGGCCCGGGGGTGAGCCGGCGCCCGTGCGCGGGATACGGACGACCTCCGTCGCCGTGACCGCCGACGGGGCACGCCTCGCGGAGCTGGCGGGACTCGTGGACGAGGGCGCGCTGACGCTTCGGGTGGCCGAGACGTTCCCCCTGGAAGAGGCCGCCAAGGCACACGCCCGCCTCGCGGCGGGCGGGGTACGCGGGCGGCTGGTGCTGGTGCCCTAGTCGGCTAGCTCTGGCGGCCGGTGGTGGTGAAGCGGCTGCGGTAGTGGGTCGGGGTGGTGCCCAGGTGGCGGGCGAAGGCGCGGCGGAGGGTCTCGTCGGTGCCCAGGCCGCTGTGCCGGGCGGCGGAGGTGACGCTGTGGCCGGCCAGGAGCAGCTGCTGGGCGCGGTCCAGGCGGACCCGCTCGACCCAGCGTGCCGGTGTGGTGCCCAGCTCGGCGGTGAACAGCCGGGTCAGGTGCCGGGTGCTGACGGCGGCGGACGCGGCCATGGCGGGCAGGCTGTGGTCGGCGGTCGGATCGGCGAGTACCGAGGCGACGAGCGTACGGAGCAGGTCGCTGCGGGCCGGTGGTGTGGTGATGGCCGTGGAGAACTGCGACTGGCCGCCCGGGCGTTGCAGGAACACCACCAGTTCGCGCGCGATGTCCCGCGCCACGTCCGCGCCGTGGTCGTCCTCCACCAGGGCGAGGGTGAGGTCGATGCCCGCGCTGATGCCGGCCGAGGTCACGTACCGCCCGTCGCGGATGTGGATGGCGTCCGGCTCGACCCGCACCCGGGGATACCGGCGTGCGAACGTGGCCGCGTGCCGCCAGTGGGTCGTGGCGCGCCGCCCGTCGAGCAGGCCCAGCTCACCCAGCACGAACGCCCCCGTGCACACGGAGGCGACCCGCCGCGCCCGCTCGGTGAGGTCGCGTGCCGCGGCCAGCAGCCCGTCCTCGATCGGCCGCTCGGCGAGCCGGTCACCGCCGGCCACCAGGACCGTGTCCACCAGGCCGGCGTCGGCCGCCCGGACGGTGCCGGTCAGGGCCGGCCCGGCGGAGGTGGTGACCGTGCCGCCCGCAGGGGAGACCAGCACCAGCTCGTAGGGGTCGGCGAGCCGGCCCGCCTGGTGCAGCACCTCCGAGGGACCGCTCACGTCGAGCATGGTCACCCCGTCGAAGACCACAAAGCCCACCCGATGCGCCATGTCCGAATCCGTGGTTTTCCTGGCGGCAGAGACATGGCCCAGCCTACGTCCCCCGGAGAACCCTGGAGGCACATCACCTGCACATCACCTGACCGGCATGGAGGCTGAGGAACGATGAGCGAAGAGATCGCAGGCGTACGGATCCCGGACACCGCCCTGGCGCGGGAGGCCACCGAGATGGTCCGTGACGTCGCCACCCCGCTGGTGTTCGACCACTCCCGGCGGGTCTTCCTGTGGGGCTCGCTGCGCGGCCGGGCCCTGGGTACGGCCTTCGACCCCGAACTGCTGTACGTCGGCGCGATGTTCCACGACCTGGGGCTCACCAAGAGCCTGCGCCGCACCGACCAGCGCTTCGAGATCGACGGCGCCGACGAGGCCCGCGCCTTCCTGCAGGCCCGCGGCATCACCGGCGAGCCGGCCGACCGGGTCTGGACGGCCATCGCCCTGCACACCACCCCGGAGATCCCGCTGCACATGGCCCCCGAGATCGCCCTGGTCACCCGCGGGGTGGAGCTGGACGTGCTGGGCATCGGCTACCACGAGGTCACCGACGAGCAGCGCGCGGCGGTCGTCGCGGCGCATCCGCGCCCGGACTTCAAGAACCAGATCCTCGCCGCGTTCACGGAGGGCATCCAGGACCGCCCCGACACCACCTTCGGCAACGTCAAGGCCGACGTGCTCGCCCACTACGTCCCCGGTTTCCGGCGCGGTGACTTCGTCGAGGTCATCAAGACCTCCGCCTGGCCCGAGTGACCCGTGCGAGCGGGGCTGCTCAGTCCGGCGGCGGTCCGAGCAGCGCCTCCACGATGTCGTGGAGGGGACCCAGGAGGTCCTCGGGTGTCGCGTCGGCCAGGGGCCGCAGACCCACGGCCGAGCGTACGACGGCGACCCCGACACCGAGCGCGACCAGCAGCTCCGCCCGCAGCTCGGCGTCGGGGGCCGACGAGCCGCCCGACGCTTCCAGCACCTGACGGCCGAACTCCGCCAGGGCCCGCCGGCGCAGCTCCGCCACCTGCTCGTCGCCCGAGTCGCGCAGCAGCATCAGCACCGGATGCTCGCCGAACTCCGCCCACGCCCCGGCCGCCAGCTGCCGGCTGAGCGCCTCGGCCAGGGCGGTACGGCCGTGCGGGAACTCCGCCGCGCCGCCCAGGAACCGGGGCGTGGCCGCCAGCGCCGCCTTGAACAGGCCCTCCTTGGAGCCGAAGTAGCGCTTGATGAGCGCCAGGTTGACCCCCGCGTCCGCGGCGACGTCCCGCAGCGTCGTGCGGTCGTAGCCCAGCCGGGTGAACCGGGCGCGGGCGGCCTGGAGCAGGGCCCGCCGGGTCGCTGCGGCGTCCCGGCGCCGGGGCCCGTCGGCGGCCTGCCCGGTCACGTCGTCCGACGACACAGCGGCTCCTCTCGTCAACGCCACCACGGCCCCTTCGGCGGAACGAGGCTCCGCCACCAAGTAATCATGCGTTGACATGATCCCGCAGCACGGGCTACGTTGCCAAGTAATCACTTGATGACTAATCGCTCGATGACCGACCGCTTGGTGATCAACGGGGCCGCGTGGAAGGAACAGAGACGGTGCCTCAGCAAGCCCTTCTCGTCATGGATGTCCAGCAGGTCGTCGTCGACCGGTTTCCCGACGCCGAGTACCTGCCCCGGCTGAGCAGGGCGATCGACGCCGCCCGGGCCGGCGGCGTCCCGGTGATCTACGTGGTCGTCGGCTTCCGCCCGGGCTATCCGGAGGTCAGCGCCCGCAACAAGATGTTCCGCGGCCTGGTGGGCGCCGCGGCGCGGCCGGCCGGGGACGACCGGGCCACCCAGGTCCACCCGGACGTGGCTCCGGCGCCCGGCGAGCCGGTCGTCACCAAGCGGCGGGTCAGCGCCTTCGCCGGCAGTGACCTCGACATGGTGCTGCGGGCCGGCGGGATCGACCACCTCGTCCTCACCGGCATCGCCACCAGCGGTGTCGTCCTGTCCACCCTGCGCCAGGCCGCCGACCTCGACTTCGAGCTCACCGTGCTGTCCGACGGCTGCCTCGACTCCGACCCCGAGGTGCACCGGGTGCTCACGGAGAAGGTGTTCCCGAAGCAGGCCGAGGTCACGACGGTCGACGCCTGGGCCGCAGCGCTCTGACCGGGCGCTGCCCGGGCGTCAGGCGAGCGTCACCTCCACCGGCAGCTTCTTGATGCCGTTCACGAAGTTCGAGCGCACCCGCGGCACCTCGCCGGCCAGGCGGATGTCGGCGAGCCGTGGGATCAGCTCCTCGAACATGATCCGGATCTCGGTGCGCGCGAGCAGGTTGCCCAGGCACAGGTGTGGGCTGCCCTTGCCGAAGGTGACGTGGTCGTTGTCCTGCCGGGCCACGTCGAAGTCGTACGGGTTCCCGAAGACCTCCTCGTCGCGGTTGCCCGAGGCGTACCACATGACGACCTTGTCGCCCTCCTTGATCCGCTTGCCGCCGAGTTCGACGTCACGGGTCGCGGTCCGGCGGAAGTGGTAGACCGGGGACGCCCAGCGCAGGAACTCCTCCACCGCCGTCGGGATCAGCGACGGGTCGTCCCGGAGCCGGGCCAGCTGCTCGGGGTGCTGGAGGAGGGCCAGCATGGAGTGGGTGATGGTGTGCCGGGTGGTCTCGTTGCCGGCCACCACCAGGAGCAGGAAGTAGTTGTCGAAGTCCTGCGCGGAGAGCGGCACTCCGTCGCGCGGGGTGGTGTTGACCAGCCTGGAGACCAGGTCGGTCCCCTCGCCGCCGCGCCGCTGCCGGGCCAGTTCCCGTCCGTACTCGAAGACTTCGAGCGAGGCGGGGGAACGGAACGGCAGGTCGCGGTACTTCTCGCTCTCCGCGCTGTGCAGCAGGACGTCCGCGTAGTCGGGGTCGGTGTTCCCGATGATGCGGTTGCCCCAGTCGATGAGCTGCTGGTTGTCCTCCGGCGGGACGTCCAGGAGCCGGGCCAGGACGTTGATGGGGAAGTCCGCGGAGACCTCCTTCACGAAGTCGAAGGTCCCCTTGGCCAGCGCCGCGTCCAGCGTCTTCGCCGTCAGCCCGCGCAGGAAGTCCGTGTAGCTGTTGATGACCCCGGCCCCGAACTGCCGCTGGATCACGCTGCGCAGGGCACGATGCCGGACGCCGTCCAGCTCCAGGATCGAGGCGCGCTTGCGGATCTGGTCCTCGTCGAGCTCCTCCAGGTTCACGAACCGGGTGGAGGTGAACGTCTCGGCGTCCCGGTCGACCCGCGCGATGTCGGCGTGCCGGGTCAGCGCCCAGAAACCGGAGTTGGGCGCATCCTCGGGCTGCCAGTGCACCGGGTCCTGGTGGCGCAGGGTGTGGAACATCCGCCAGGGGGTCACCCCGTCGGTGAAGTTGTCGAGGTTCGCGAGGTCGACATCGGCGAGGTGCATGGCCTCGACGCCGGTTGCTGTGGTCATCGTCGGTCCTTCGAAGGTGGTAGCGGGTGGCCGCAGGTGGTCACAGGTGGTAGGCGTACTCGGTGAACTCCCAGTCGGTGACATGCCGTTGGAAGCGTTCGACCTCGTTGCGCTTGTAGGTGAGGTACGACGTGGTGAAGTCCTTGCCGAGCAGCTCGGCCAGGGCGGTGTCCGCCTCCAGCGCGTCGAGCGCGGCGGACAGGTCCATCGGGAGCACGGCCGCCTTCGTGGTGTCGTAGCCGTAGCCCTCCAGCGGGGCGGGCGGCTCCTCGCCGGCCAGGACACCGAGGAGTGCGGCGGCCGTGGTCGCGGCGATCGCCAGATACGGGTTGGCGCTCGCGTCCCCGAGCCGCAGTTCGAGCCGGGCACCGGCGCCGCGCTCGGGCGGCACGCGGACCATCGCGCTGCGGTTGTCCAGGCCCCAGTCGATCAGCCAGGGGGCGAGGGTGTCGGGTCCGAAGCGCTTGTACGAGTTGACGGTCGGGTTGAGCAGCGCGGCCAGGGCGGGTGCGTGCGCGAGGATGCCGGCGATCGCGTGCCGGGCGGTGGCCGACAGGCCGTACGCGCCGGACGGGTCGTCGAAGACGTTGCGTGCCTCCTCGCCCTCGCAGGACAGGTGCAGGTGGAAACCGGAGCCGCCCGCGTCGTTGAAGGGCTTGGCCATGAAGGTGGCGAGCCGTCCCTCGCGCCGGGCCAGTTCCTTGACGGCCGCCTTGAAACGGAACGCCCGGTCGGCCGCGGACAGGGCCTCCGAGTGCAGCAGGTTGATCTCGAACTGCCCGCCGTCGAACTCGTGGTTGCCGCTCAGCACCCCGATGCGCAGGTCGCGGACCTGCCGCAGGGTGCGCAGCAGATGGTTGTCGGGGTCGGCGCGCAGCCCGGCGGTGTAGACGACACCGGGGACGCTGCCGTAGCGCCGCCAGCCGCCGCCCGGGTCCGGCTCGCACAGGAAGTACTCCAGCTCGGGCCCGACGACCGGGCTCAGCCCGTGCTCACGGCACCGCTCCAGGACCGACCGCAGCAGGTCGCGCGGTGACTCGGGGGCGGGCGACCCGGTGGCGGGATCGGTGACCTCGGCCAGACAGGCCGCCACGCCCGGCTCCCAGGGCAGCGCGACCAGGGTCGCGAGGTCCGGCCGTACACAGACGTCCGGGAGCCCGGCGTCCAGACCGCCGCTGACCGGGACCACGTCCCCCTGCGGGCTGGTGTGGTACACGGCCCGGCAGAAGGCCAGCCCGTGCTCCAGCGCCCGCGGCAGCTCCTCCACGAGCACGTCACGCGCCCGGTCCGTGCCGATGAGGTCGGGATACGTCACCCGGACGACGTCGATGCCGTCGGCGGCGAGCCGGTCCAGGTGCCGGCGGACTTCTGCATGGTCTTGATCGCTCACCGTTGTCTCCTTGGGCGGACGGACGTCGGGACACCACGAAGAGTCAGGTGGTGTGAGAGGTGAGGGCGGGGGCCGGGGTGCGATGTGAGAGGGCCTCGGCAGCACTCCGGTCGACTGTTTGAAGCCAAACGGTAGGCAGGGGCACACCTTGCCGCAAGAGGGCGACGCAAAGAATTTATCCATACGGATAGGTATTGACCAGGGGGTGACGGCTGCCTACCTTGTTTGAAGCCAAACGAGTCCGGGACGCGGTCCGCCGCAACCCGTTGGCAGGGCCCGGTCGGCACGACCGGCCGGGCCCACTTCTTCTCCCTCTCTCTCCCTTCGCTCCCGCTCCCTCAGGAGGACCGGCCATGAAGGTCGTCGTCGACATGAACAAGTGCCAGGACCACGGCCAGTGCGTCTTCGCGGCCCCCGACGTCTTCTCCCTGGACGGCGCCGGCCACCTCGTCCACGTCACCGACCCGGACGACGCGCTGCGCGACGAGGTCGAGGAAGCGGCCGACGTCTGCCCGCTCCAGGCCATCCGGATCGAGGGCTGACCGTGAACGCGCGCATCGTCGTGGCCGGTGCCTCCATGGCCGGCCTGCGCGCCGCCGAGCAACTCCGCACGGCCGGCTGGAGCGGCGCGATCACCCTCGTCGGCGACGAACCGCACATGCCCTACAACCGGCCGCCCCTGTCCAAGGAGGTCCTGGCCGGCAAGGCCCCCTTCGAGTCCCTCGCCTTCCGGCCGCGCGCCAGCATGTCCGACGTCGAATGGCGACTGGGCAGGACGGTGGTCACCGCGGCACTGGACGAGCGGACGGTACGGCTCGACGACGGCACCGAGCTGTCGTACGACGGACTGGTCGTCGCCACCGGAATGCGCCCGCGGCGCCTGAACTGCCCGGGACCCCGGGCCGGCCGCCACACGGTCCGCACCCTCGACGACGCCCAGGGGCTGCGCGCGGCGCTGACCCGGCCCGGTGCCCGGGTCGTCGTGGTCGGCGCCGGGTTCATCGGCTGCGAGGTCGCCGCGACCGCGGTGGGGCTCGGAGTCGCCGAGGTGACCGTCGTCGACCCGCTGCCGCTGCCGATGGTCGGACCGCTCGGAGAGCTGCTGGGCCGGGCGCTGCTCGGGCGGCACGAGGAACGCGGGGTGCGCTTCGCGCTGGGGACCGGTGTCGCCGCGTTCGCCGGAGACGACCGCGTCACGGGTGTGATCCTGAGCGACGGTTCGGTGCTGCCCGCGGACGTGGTGGTCGAGTCGGTGGGCTCGGTCGCCAACACCGAGTGGCTGGACGGCAACGGGCTCGACCTGACCGACGGAGTGCTCACCGACGCCTGCCTGCGGGCCGGCGGTCGGCCCGACGTGGTCGCGGTGGGCGATGTGGCCCGGTTCCCCAACGCCCGCTACGACGGTGTGCCGCGCCGGGTCGAGCACTGGTGCATCCCGACCGACACCGCCAAGCACGCGGCGAGGACGCTCGTCGCCGACGAGACGCCGGCGCCCTTCGCGCCGTTGCCCACCTTCTGGAGCGACCAGCACGACTTCCGGCTGCAGTCCTTCGGGGCGCCGGTCCTCGGCAAGGAGGACGTCCGCGTCCTCGACGGCGACCCGGCGGGGGACGTGCTCGTCGGCTACCACCACGACGACCGGCTCGTCGGTGTCGTCGCGCTCGGCGGCCAGGCCGTGGCCGCGTCCGCCGCCCGTTACCGCGCCGAGCTGCTCAAGCAGCCCGCCCTGACCGAGACCGTTTCCGTCTAAGGAGCCCCAAGTGACCGGTGTACGCGGCTTTTTCCACCCCAGGACGGCGAGCGGAGCCTCGTCGCTGATCCCGGCTCCGCCGTGGCGGTACTCCGGTGACCTGCTCACCGTCGAATACCGCACGGATCCCGCACGGGTGCGTGAACTGCTCCCCGAACCGCTGGAGTTGGCCGACGAGGATCCCGGCGCAGTCGCCCTGATCTGGGCCGACTGGCAGTCCTGCTCGGCGTCCGGGGACGAACTGCTCGACCCGGTGCGCGCGCAGTACAAGGAGGCCTTCGCGGTCGTGCGCTGCAAGTACCACGGGCAGACGTACTCGCGGTGCGTCTACATCTGGGTCGACAAGGACTTCGCGATCGCCCGTGGGCTGCACCAGGGGTATCCCAAGAAGCTCGGGTCGATTCACCAGACGCGGCCGCACCCGTACGGGCCGGCTCCCCGGATCGAGGCCGGGGCGAGGTTCGGCGTCACGCTGGCCGCGGCCGACCGGCGGCTGGCCCAGGCGGTGGTGACGCTGCGGGAGCCGTCCGGGACGAACGGGTTCGTCAACGGGCATCCGATGGCTCATCACCGGTGGCTGCCGGCGATCGAGAAGGGGAAGGGGCTGGCACTCGACGAGTTGATCGAGTCGGGGGCCGCGGACTTCGAAGGGGGACAACCGTGGGTGGGGGAGGCCGAGTTGGAGCTGTTCGAGGCGCCTACCGAGGAACTGGCCCGGCTGGAGGTACGGGAGCCGATCGCCGCGTACTACCGGCAGGTCGGGGTGGTTTGGGATGGGGGGCGGCTTCTTGAGTCCGGTACGTCGGGAGTGGTTGCCGAATGAGGTGCGTGGTCGGGTGCGGGTGCGTTGGGGCTGGTCGCGCCCACGCGGCGGTAGCCGCAAATTCAACACAGCCCCGCGCCCCTAGGTAAGTGGCAGTACCCCCAGTCGAGATTGGACCCTTGCTCATGGCTCACAGCATCAGCATCGCCGGTGTCTCAGTCGACACCCGGCACTGGATCGGCGGTCAACGCGTCGCATCCGCCGAGACGTTCACCGACAGCTCGCCCATCGACGGGCAGCCGATCGGTGAGATCGCCCGCGGCGGTCCCCCCGAGGCCGAGGCCGCCGTTGCCGCCGCCCGCGCCGCCTTCCCCTCCTGGGCCGCCACCCCCCGTGCCGAACGCGCCCGGATACTCCACGCCATCGCCGACGGGGTCGAGAAGCGCATCGAAGAGCTCGCGATCGTCGAGACCACCGACAACGGCGCCCTCCTGCGCTCGCACCGGCGTGGAGTCATGCCCCGCGTCGCGCACAACTTCCGCTTCTTCGCGGACTGGTTGCTCAAGCTCGACCACGAGGACTTCGAGACCCGGGGCCACCGCAACCACGTCAGCTGGGACCCCGCCGGCCCCTGTGTGCTGATCACCCCGTGGAACGCCCCGCTCATGCTGGCCACCTGGAAGGTCGCCCCGGCCCTCGCCGCCGGGAACACCGTGATCCTCAAGCCCGCCGAGTGGTCCCCGCTCACGGCCTCCCTCCTCGCCGACATCGCGGCCGAGGCCGGGCTGCCGGCCGGGGTGCTCAACGTCGTGCAGGGGTACGGCGCCGAGATCGGTGATGCGCTCACGTCCCATCCGGACGTACGCCGCATCAGCTTCACCGGCTCCGTGCCGACCGCCAAGCGCATCGCCGCCTCGGCCGCCGCCAACCTGACGCCCCTGAGTCTCGAACTCGGCGGCAAGTCGCCCCTGCTGGTGTTCGCCGACGCCGATCTCGACCTTGCCGTCGACCTCGCCGTGGAGCAGTACGACAACGCCGGGCAGGTCTGCCTCGCCGGGACCCGCCTGCTCGTCGAGGCGTCGGTCGCCGAGGAGTTCACCCGGCGGTTCGTGGCGAAGGCCGACGCGCTGCGGCAGGGTGACCCCCGTGCCGAGGCCACCGACATCGGGCCGAACATCCACCCCCGTCAGCTGGAGAAGATCGACGGCTTCGTGCGGCGGGCGATCGACGCAGGGGCGCGGGCCGTGATCGGCGGGGAGCGCCGGGACGGGCAGTTCTACGCGCCGACGCTCCTCACCGACGTCGCGCAGGACAGCGAGGTCGTGCAGGAGGAGGTCTTCGGGCCCGTTCTCACCCTCCAGACCTTCGCCGACGAGGAGGAGGCGGTCCGGCTCGCGAACGACACGCGGTTCGGGCTCGCCGCCACCCTCGCCACCGGCGACCCCGAGCGGGCCGAGCGGGTCACCGCGCAGTTGGTCGCCGGCACCGTCTGGGTCAACTGCTTCTTCGTGCGCGACCTCCAGGCGCCGTTCGGCGGCTCCCGGCTCTCCGGGGTCGGGCGCGAGGGCGGCACCTGGAGCTTCGACTTCTACTGCGACCTCAAGAACACCGTCACCGCACCGAAGGGCTGGAAGGACCATGGGTGAGATCGTCGGGGCGGGGCTGCTCGCCCACGTCCCCACCATCGTGCTGCCGGAGGCCGACCGGCTGGAGCTCAACGAGGGCAAGGAGATCACCCTCGTCACCGGCCTCCAGCAACTCCGCAGGGACGTCTTCGAGCGGGACGACTACGACACCGTCGTCGTCCTCGACTCCCATTGGGCGACGACCGTCGAGTTCGTCGTCACCGCGCAGCAGCGCAGGGCGGGACTGTTCACCTCCGAGGAACTGCCTCGCGGGATGTGCCGGATGCCGTACGACTTTCCCGGTGACCCCGAACTCGCCCGCAACGTGGAGAAGTTCGCCGACAGGCACGGCACCTGGATCACCGCGATAGACGACGAGTACCTGCCTATCTACTACGCGACCATCAACCTCTGGAAGTTCCTGGGCGAGGGCCTGCCCGACAAGCGGTGGGTGACCATCGGGGTGTGCCAGACCGGGGACATGGAGGACCATCTGCGGCTCGGGCGGGCGCTCGCCGACGGTATCGCCGCGACTCCCGGGCGGCGGGTGCTGCTGATCGCCTCCGGTGCCCTCTCGCACACCTTCTGGCCGCTGCGCGAGCTGCGCGACCACGAGGCCAGCGATCCGGTGCACATCCGTACGCCGGAGGCCCGGGAGGCCGACCACGAGCGCATCGAGTGGTTCAAGGAGGGCCGGCACGACAAGGTCCTCGACACCATGGACGCGTTCTGGAAGTTCAAGCCCGAGGCGAGGTTCTCCCACTACCTGATGCTGGCCGGCGCCCTCGGTGAGCAGGCCTGTGCCGCCCCGGCCCGGCAGTACGGCGCGTACGAGAACTCCGTCGGCACCGGCCAGGTGCACCTCTGGTTCGACCGGCCCGCCGACGGCTGGACCGGCACCGGCACGCCCGTGACCGCCGCGCCCCACCACCCGCACCGTCGTCCTTAGGAAGGCCGCCATGCCCGAATACCGCCGCATCCTCCTCGACGGCGCCGCCGTCCAGGTCACCGTCGACGGGGACGAACTCGTCGCCGGGGACGGGCGCCGCGTCAAGATCGAGGAGGCGCAGCACCTGCCGCCGGTCGTACCGTCCAAGGTGATCGCCGTCCATCTCAACCACCGCAGCCGGGTCGAGGAGTTCCGGATCGGGCTGCCCGACACCCCGACCTACTTCCACAAGCCCACCTCCGCCCTCAACTCCCACCGGGGCGCCGTCGTCCGGCCCGAGGGCTGCAAGTGGCTCAACTACGAGGGCGAGGTCGCCATCGTCATCGGGAGGACCGCGCGGAACGTCTCCCCTGCCGAGGCGGGGGAGTACATCGCCGGGTACACGGTCGCCAACGACTACGGACTGCACGACTTCCGGGACACCGACGCCGGCTCCATGCTGCGGGTGAAGGGCTCGGACACACTGTGCCCGCTGGGCCCCGGTCTGGTCACCGACTGGGACTTCCACGGCAAGCGGCTGCGCACGTACGTCAACGGCGAGGTGGTGCAGGACGGTTCGACCGACGAGATGAAGTGGGACATGCACTATCTCGTCGCCGACATCGCCCGGACCATCACCCTCCATCCCGGTGACGTCCTGCTGTCCGGCACCCCGGCCAACTCGCGGCCCGTGCAGCCCGGCGATGTCGTCGAGGTCGAGGTGGAGGGCCTCGGGCGGCTCACCAACCACATCGTCACCGGGCCCACCCCGATCCGCACCGACGTCGGCGCCCAGCCCACCGAGTCCGAGGAAGTGCTGTCCACCGCGCTCGGCGGCGACTGGGAGTTCCGTGGCATCCGCGCGCCCCGCAGGTAGACGCCACGGCAGGCGCCGGGAACCGGCGGGTAGGGTCGCGACCATGACCGAACCCGCCGAGACCCCCCACCGGCCAGACGACCGGCCCGATGACCGGCCCGACGACGGGCGCGGCGACCGGTCGCGCAAGCGGCTCGGTTACGGCGAGGGACGCGAGGCGTTGCTCAAGGCCGCGGTCCGGGTCGTCGGCGCGCGCGGGCTGCGCCACCTCACCTACCGTGCCGTGGCCGAGGAGGCCGGGGTCACCCACGGCCTCGTCGTCCACCACTTCGGCTCCCGGGACGCGCTGATCGAGGAGTCCCTCGCCTACGCCGTGCGCCTCAGCCTCAGCAGCAGCCTGCTGGAGCCCGGCACCGGGAAGCCCGAGGACTTCGTGGCCGGCCTGACGGACATGGTGGAGGACGACTCGGACGGCCAGGCGTACCAGTACGAGCTGCTCCTGGAGGCCCGCCGTCGGCCCGAGCTGCTCCCGCAGGTCCGCGAGCTCTACGACGAGTACTTCGGTGCCTCCCAGCGCGAGCTGGACCGCATCCTGCCCGGCGACGCGAGCCCGGCCTTCAACCGGCTGGTCTTCGCCGCGCTGGACGGCCTGGTGCTGCACCAGCTCACCGGCATCGGCGACCGCGCGGACACCGAGGCGGCCCTGTCCGAGCTGCGTGCCCTCCTGCGCACCCTGGGTGAGCGGCCGCCGGAGAACCGCGACTGAGCGTGCCCGGCCCGGAACCCCCCGTCGCGGTCGCGCCGGGGGGTTTGCCATGCCCTGGGCGCAGCGGTTTCCCTGGCGTAAATTCCCCTTCCCACCCCCTTGCCAGATGGATAGTTCCGGCCCACCATGAGGCAACTCGTTTGGCTCAAAACGAAAACTCTCCCTTCCCCTCAGCAGGTGATCCGAGTGGACAGTCAGACGGTCGACGCCGCCTCGCAGGCCGGAACGGGCGCCCAGCCCGCCACCACCCTCAAACGCAACGCCCTGGGTGTCCTGGGCATCCTCTTCTTCGTCCTGTCCGCGCAGGCACCGCTCACCGGTATCGCCGGCGCCGTGCCGATCGCGGTCGCCATCGGCAACGGCGCCGGCGCCCCGGCCGCCTACGCCCTCGCCGGAGCGGTGATCCTGCTGTTCTCGGTGGGCTTCGTGGCCATGGGCCGCCATGTGGTCAACGCCGGCGCCTTCTACACCTACATCGGCAAGGGGCTCGGCCGGACGACCGGCAGTGGCAGCGCCGCCGTGGCACTGTTCGCCTACTGCACGGTCCAGGCCGCGATGTACGGGCTGTACGGCTACACCGTCAGCGGGCTCGTCGAGCACTACTCCGGCGCGCACGTCGCCTGGTGGGTGTGGGCCCTGGTGACCATGGCCGTGGTCCAGGTGCTGGGCGCCGCCGGGATCGAGCTGGGCGCCAAGGTCCTCGCCGTGTTCGTGCTGGCCGAGTTCAGCATCCTGCTCGCCTTCGCCCTGGTCACGTTCTTCAAGGGCGGCGGCCCCGAGGGCCTCGACTTCGGCGGCACGTTCTCGCCGAGCGCCGTGCTCCAGGGCGCGCCCGGCGTGGCCCTGATGTTCGCCGTCGCCTCGATGTTCGGCTTCGAGGCCACCGCCATCTACGGCGAGGAGGCCCGCGAGCCCCACAGGACCGTCCCCCGGGCCACCTACCTCTCGGTCGCCGTGGTCACCGGCTTCTTCGCCTTCGTGTCCTGGATGCTGGTCTCCTCGTACGGCCCCTCCAAGGTCACCGCGGCCGCGGGCAAGGCACTGTCGGGCGGCGACTCCACCGTCTTCGTCTTCGCACCCATCGCCGACCAGTTCGGCGGCTGGGTCAACGACGTCCTGCCGATCCTGCTCGCCACCTCCCTCTTCGCCGGCATCCTCGCCTTCCACAACTCCGCCAACCGCTACCTGTTCTCCCTCAGCCGCGAGGGCCTGCTGCCCGCCCGGCTGCGCACCCTCAACCACCGGCACTCGCCGTGGGCCGCGGGCCTGGTCCAGACGGCGATCGCGGTGCTCCTCGTGATGCCCTTCGCCCTCGCCGGCAAGGACCCGGTCCTCACCCTCTTCTCCTGGTTCAGCGGCGTCGGGGTCCTCGCCTGCATGCTGCTGTACTTGCTGACCTCGGTCTCGGTGATCGTCTTCTTCCGCCGCGAACGCCTCGACACCCGGCCCTGGAACACGGTGATCGCCCCGGCCCTCGGCGCCCTCGGCATCGCCGCCATGATCTGGGTCATCCTGGCCAACTTCACGACCCTCATCGGCGGCGCCACCAGCACGGCCGTCTGGCTCGTCGTCACCGTCCCCGCCGTCCTGGGTCTCGGGGCGGGCACCGCACGGCTCGTCCACCGCCGCTGACGCACCCCGCCGGGCCCGGCCCCCGCACGGCCGGGCCCCCACCCTCCGATTGGGAACACCATGCTGGACCTCACCCCCGACGAACTGACCGGCCGGGCCAAGACCCTCGACCTGCCCGCACAGCACCACATCGACGGCACCGACGAGCCCGGCGGCGGAGCGGCCTTCGCCGTCGTCTCACCCCGCGACGGACAGCTCCTCACCCAGGTCGCCGACGCAGGGCAGGCCGAGGTCGACCACGCCGTGGCCGCCGCCCGCCGCGCTTTCGACGCCGGGCCCTGGCCCCGCCTGGCACCGGCTGAGCGCGGCCGGATCCTGCTGCGCATGGCCGAACTCCTCGAAGAACACCGGGAGGAGCTCGCCCTCACCATCACCCTGGAGATGGGCAAGCCGATCACCGAGGCGTACGCCATCGAACTGCGCGCCGCGATCACCACGTTCCGCTGGTACGGGCAGCTGGCCGACAAGCTCACCGACGAGTCCCCGCACACCGCCTCCGACGCCCTCGCCCTGGTCACCCGCGAGCCGACCGGTGTCGTCGGCGCGGTCGTCCCCTGGAACTTCCCCCTCACCCTGGCGAGCTGGAAGGTGGCCCCGGCGCTCGCGGCCGGCTGCACGGTCGTCCTGAAGCCCTCCGAGTCCTCCCCGCTCTCCGCCCTGCTCCTCGGCCGGATCGGCACCGAGGCCGGACTGCCTCCCGGCGTCCTCAACGTCGTCACCGGCGACGGCCCTACGGCCGGACGGGCGATCGGCCTCCACCCCGACGTCGACGTGCTGGCCTTCACCGGCTCCACCGCCGTCGGCCGCCACTTCCTGCGCTACTCCGCAGACTCCAACCTCAAGCGGGTCTGGCTGGAGCTGGGCGGCAAGTCGCCCAACATCATCCTCCCGGACGCCCCCGACCTGGACCGGGCCGCCGCCACCGCAGCCTGGGGGATCTTCTTCAACCAGGGCGAGATGTGCACGGCGCCCTCCCGGCTCCTCGTCCACTCCTCGATCGCCGAGCGCGTCACGGACGCCATCGTGCGGCGGGCGGAGGAACTGCGGATCGGCGACCCGCTCGACCCCACGACCGAGATGGGTGCGCTGGTCGGGGAGGCCCATCTGGAGCGCGTGCAGGGGCATGTCGCCGCCGGGCGTGCGCAGGGGGCCCGGCTGCGCACGGGTGGCGAGCGCACTCTGGCGGACACCGGCGGCAGCTATCTGCAACCGACGGTCTTCGACCGCGTCGACTCCGGTATGCGGCTGGCCCGGGAGGAGATCTTCGGCCCGGTGCTGTCCGTCCTCGCCTTCGACGACCTGGACGAGGCGGTCCGGCTCGCCAACGCCACCGAGTACGGCCTCGCGGCCGGCCTGTGGACCTCCGACCTGTCCACCGCGCACCGGGTCTCCCGCGCCCTGAAGGCCGGCACGGTCTGGGTGAACTGCTACGAGGAGGGCGACCTGACCGTGCCGTTCGGCGGAATGAAGCAGTCCGGCAACGGCCGGGACAAGTCCGCGCACGCCATCGACAAGTACACCGACCTCAAGACGACCTGGATCCAGCTGTGACCCGTCCGCACCGTCGGCTCCGCCCCCTCATCGCCGTACCCGCGCGGTTCTCCGCCACCACCTCGGCGCTGCGCTTCGCCGCCGAGGTCAACGCCCGGGCTCTGATCGAGGCCGTCTGGCGGGCCGGCGGCGAACCCGCGAGCATCCACCCCGCCGACACCGACGTGCCGGCCCGGCTCGCCCGCTTCGACGGCGTGCTGCTGCCAGGCGGCGGCGACCTGGCCCCGCACCGCTACGGAGCGACGGAGACCCACGACACGGTCTACGAC
This sequence comes from Streptomyces sp. NPDC058464, assembly GCF_042721035.1. Classification (NCBI taxonomy): domain Bacteria; kingdom Bacillati; phylum Actinomycetota; class Actinomycetes; order Kitasatosporales; family Streptomycetaceae; genus Streptomyces; species Streptomyces sp. NPDC058464. Next base: position 57,687 of record NZ_JBHXMA010000018.1, on the reverse strand, counting down.
GTCGACGACCTCCAGGACACCTTCGACCTCCAGGTCGCCCGCCACGCGCTGGAGTCGGGCCTGCCGCTGCTGGCGATCTGCCGCGGGCTGCAGGCCGTGAACGTGGCGCTGGGCGGCACCCTGGAGCAGGACATGGGCGGCCCGGACCGCACCCACCGGCACCTGCGCCACCCGGTGACCGTCCGTCCCGGGTCGCTCGTCGAGCAGGCGGTGGGGGAGGAGAAGGTGGACGCCTCCTGCTACCACCACCAGCGCGTGGACCGCCTCGGCACCGGACTCGCCGTCACCGCGTCCGCGGCGGACGGCACGGTCGAGGGACTGGAACTGGCCGACGCGCCGGGCTGGTTCACCGCCGTGCAGTGGCATCCCGAGGACACCGCGCACGAAGACCCGGTGCAGCAGCGCCTGTTCGACGCGTTCGTACGGGCCGCGCGCTGAGGCTCAGGCCTTCGGGCGCCGCCCGCTGCGGCGCGGCGCGGGCTCGGCGCCGTCGAGCAGTTCGCGCCGCCGCTCCTCGCCGTGGTCCTCGACCTGGAGCACGACCCGCCGCAGCAGCTCCGCGAGGGTGCGGCACTCGGCGTCGCTGAGCCCGGAGGTCACGAAGGCCTCCTCCTCGTTGAACGCCGGGAACACCCGCTGCATCAGCTCCTCGCCCTTGTCGGTGAGGCTGAGCAGGACCAGGCGCCCGTCGTCCGGATGCCCGGCGCGGCCGAGCAGCCCGCGCGACTCCAGGGTGCGGGCCACGCCGGTGAGCGTGCCCTTGGAGATCCCGGCCTCCTCCGCCACGTGCCGGGTCTCCGACTCGCCCCACACCCAGACGACCCACAGCACCACGAACGCGGTCCAGGTGAGGTCCGAGCCGCGGAGCACGGAGTTCTCCAGGTGCTGGCGCACGGCGGAGGCGGCCCGGTGGATGTTGGCCACGGCCGCCATCTGGTCCCGGCGGACCGGGATGCCGCCGAGCTTCGCCGAGGCGAGCTTCTCCGCTTCGGTGATGGACCGGTGACCGGGCACGGGTGGCTCCTTCTCGACTTTCGTTCGGCCTCAAATTATACGGTTGTACGGCGCGAGCGTGCCGTCAGTGGGCGGCCGGGTGGGGCAGGTCGTGGGCCTCCAGACTGATCAGCTCCTCGGCCGTCGGTGCGGTGAGCTCGGCGACGCGCTGGGCCTGGCGCTCGGTCATCTCCTGGAAGATCTGGCGGGCCGAACGGCCGTTGCCGAAGCCCTCACTCCGGGGCATGGCCTCGAAGAGGGAGAACAGTTCGGTACGGGCCGTGGGGGTCAGCTCGTAGCGGTGCCGGCCCGCCTGGAACTCGACGATCGACACCAGCTCGCCCGGCTCGTAGTCCTCGAAGAGGAGAGTGCGGCCGAAACGGGAGGCGAGGCCGGGGTTGGAGCCGATGAAGCGGTGCATGTCACCGGGGTAGCCGGCGGCGATGACCACCACGTCGTCGCGGTGGTCCTCCATCAGCTTGACCAGGGTCGCCACGGCCTCGGTGCCGAAGTCGTTGCCCGCGAAGGCCGGGGCCAGGGAGTAGGCCTCGTCGATGAAGAGGACGCCGCCGAGCGCACGGTTGAAGGCGGCGGTGGTCTTCGGGCCGGTGTGGCCGACGTACTCGCCGACCAGCGCGGTGCGGTCGACCTCGATCAGGTGGCCCCGGCGGAGCAGGCCGAGGGCCTTGAGGAGGCGGCCGTAGAGGCGGGCGACCGTGGTCTTGCCGGTGCCGGGGTTGCCGGCGAACACCAGGTGGCGGCTGAGCGGCGGGGCCGGCAGCCCGGCCTCCTCGCGGCGGCGGACCGTCTGCATGAGCTTGACCAGGGAGCCGACGTCCTGCTTCACGCGGTCCAGGCCGACCAGCTCGTGGAGTTCGCCGAGCAGGTCCTCCAGGTTCTCCTCCTCCGGCTCGTCGGAGTCGCCGGCCGTCCTGGCGGCGGAAGGAGAGGAGGGAGCGGCACCGGGTCTGCCGTTCGCGGGGGCCGCGGCCGGGGTGCCGAAGGTCAGCGGGGTGCCGTCGGCGGTGCAGTCCTCCAGGACCGGCTTGGCGCCCTCGTCGGTGCCCAGCGCCTCCGCACAGTCCCGGATGCGGCAGTGCCGGAAGACCGGGTCGGCGCCCTTGGCGACGTGCAGGGCCGGGAAGCCCGCCCGGGTGACGTCGACCGAGGTGAACGTGCCGCCCGCGCCCTCGGCCAGGAACAGGCCGTTCTTGCCCGGCCGGTCGATGTGCAGGCCGGTCACCTCCGGCCTGGCGCCGGTCCACACGACGGCGCCGGAGCCCGCGCAGTCCTCGACCCGGCCGCCCGTCACGGTCGCCTCGGCGCCCTCGTCGACCACCAGACCGGCCGCCCCCGCGCCGCTGATCCTGATCCCGGCGAGGGAGACGGCAGCGCCCTTGGCGACCTGCACGCCGATCTCCTTCGTCCCGGTCACCGTGGTGTCCGCGACCGTGCTGCCGGCGGGCGAGCCGATGCCGATCCCGGCGGCGGTCCCGGCGACCCGGCAGCCGGTGAGCGTGGCCACCGCCCGCTCCAGGACGCTGACCCCGGTCATGGCGACGTCGGTGATCCCGCAGTCGGTCAGCTCGATCCGGGCCTCGCCCGTGGCGTGCACCCCGTGCTCGGAGCCGCCCCGCACCCGGCAGTCCGCGAGCCGCCCGACGGCCGTACCGGCCAGATGCACCGCGCTGAAGGTGCTCCGGTCGATCCGGCAGTCGGCCAGGTCCGCCTCGGCCGAACCCGTCACCAGGAGCCCGTTGGCCCCGGCGTCGGCGACGGAGCAGCCGGAGGCGCTGAGCCGGGCGGTCTCCTGCACGACCAGCCCGCTGGCGGCCGCCCCCCGGATCCGGCAGTCGGTCAGCTCGGCCCGCGCCGAACCGGTCAGGTGCACCCCCGCCGCCCCGGGCGTCTCGATCCGCGACTCCCCGGCCGTCGCCTCCGTCGAGTCCTCCAGGAGCAGTCCCGCCCGGCCGCTGCCCGCCAGCACCGAGTCGGTCAGCCGCAGCCGGGACCGGCCGCGCAGCCGCATCCCGGACCCGGTCGTACGCTCCAGCCGCAGCCGTACGGCGTCCAGGCTCGCCGTGCCGGACAGCACCACGCCGGTACCGTCGACACCCGTCACCGCCGTGTCCTCCAGAAGGGCGCGGACACCGCCCGCCAGGTGCAGACCGGCCAGCCTGGCCCCCTCCAGACGGCAGCGGCGCAGCACGACGGCCGTCGTACCGCCCTCCTCGTCCTCCGGGCCCTTCACCTGGACCCGGCCGCCCTCCACCGAGCACTCCTCCAGGACCAGCCCGGCGCCCGGCGACACGCTCACGGCGGGCAGCCCCGCGTCCGCGCCCCACACCGTGATGTTGTGCAGGGCGCAGTCCGGCCCGTCCACGGTCACCGCGGGCGCCTCACCAGGGGGCGCCGCGATCACCACGCTGCCCCTGCCGTGCTCCGCCGTGAGCACCACCGCGCGGTCCAGGACCAGGTTCTCGGTCCAGGTGCCGGGGGCGATCACCACCAGATCGCCGGGCGAGGCGGCGCGTATCGCCTCGCCGATGGTCCGGTACGCGCCCCGGCCGCCCTGCCCCTTGGGCGCCACGGTGTGACGGGTGGTCATCTACGTTCCTCAGTCCTCGGTGATCGCCGCTGCCCGGTCACGGTGCCTGGTAGTACGTCGGGTTGATGCTCGCACGATACGTACTGGTCAGGTACAGCGACTGGATCGTCTTCTCGAAGATCTTGAAGGGTAGCTGGATCCAGAAGTCGGCGAAGCCCTGGCGGTGGAAGAGCCGGCTGCCGGTACTCATCACGAAGACGTTCTTGACCAGGCCGGTGGTGGCCGCCGTGGTGACCGAGGCGGCCGCGTTGATCCCGCCCTCCCAGACCGCGTCCCCGCCGTGCAGCTTCACGGTCTGCCCGTCCGCGTTGGTCACGCCCCACACGGCCGCGTTCATGCTGCCGTTGACCCAGCCGGACAGCGCACTGCTCACGACACCGAACGAGAAGTCGTACATACCGCCGCGCCAGCGGGTCGGCGTCTCGTTGCCCGCCCACTCGTTGACCCACGTCTTGTCGTGGTTGAGCGGACGGCGGGTCCACGGCTTGCCGCCGTCGATGTTGGCGATGCCCGTCTTGAACTGCCCGAGCTTCTCGAACCCGAGGGCCCGGTTCTCGTGCACCGCGGTGCTCAGACCGGTCTTGATGGTCGCGCCGACCGCCGCGTTCGCGAACGACTTCAGCGCGTCCTTGCCGGTGAACGGCTTGTTCTGGACGGCCGCGACGATCCCGTTGACGGCGAGGTTCGCACCGAACTCCAGGATGAACTCCTGGCCGAACTCCAGCGCCGCCTTCTTGGCCACGGACTGCCAGTACGGCTCGTAACGCGCCTCGCGCAGCGCCGCGTCGCCGCCGGGCACGACCGTTCCGGACCACGGCATGCGCTGGGCCTCACGGGTGGTGCGGCCCCAGCCGCGGATCTCGGTGAGCGCGCCGCGGAAGTCGTACTCGTTGCCGACCAGCCGCCAGGTGTTGAACGTGTCCCGCTCGAACACCAGCCCGCTGTCGGTGCGTTGGCCGATCAGATCGCCGTTCCTGTTGTAACGGTTCCACTGGCCGCGCCAGGCATCGGTCTCCAGGAACCCGCCGCTGTCGGCCTTGCGCTCCCGCACCACACCGCCGTGGTCGAACTCCTTCCAGACCGAGCCGGCCGGGGTGTTCTGCGTGACCGTCGTGCTGTACGCCCGCACCCGCAGCGGTCCGCCGTTGTGCACCGGGGTCTCGCGCAGGACGGTGGGCGCGGCCTGGCCGGGCACGCGCAGCTCGTCACGGAAGTGCCGGGCGCCGTCCGTCCACCGGTCCTGCCAGGCGTGTCCGTTCCACCAGCGGCGGACCTGCTCGCCGTTGCCCACGTCGACGGGCGTGCCGTTGCGTTCGTGGGTACTGACGCGCCAGTCGCCCTGGTTGTCCCGCCAGGCGTCGACGTACCGGCCGGAGTCCAGCATCCGGCGCTCGCGGACCAGGTTCCCGTTGCCGTCGTAGTCCCGGTAGGAGTCGTCCCAGGGCAGCCGCGAGTCGTTCGAGCCGCGGAAGAACTCCCGTCGGCCGTGGCCGAGTTGGGCGCCCTGGGCGTCCAGCTCACGCCAGGTCCAGCGGCCGGAGTCGGCGCGGCCGTGGCCCTCGATGACGCGTCCGGCGGTGCCGTCCGGGTTGGCGTGGCTCTGCCCGACGAGGTTGCCGTGCGGGTCCCGGTCCACCCAGGTGCGGTCACCGGTGAACTCCCGCACGACCCCGTCGGGGCGGCCCTCCCGGGCGGTTCGGGTGACGCCTGCGTCCTGGTAGACGTCCTGCCAGAGCCTGCCCTGCGGGTCGTTCGCGAGCTGCTGGCGGTAGCCCCTGAGGTCGCCGGCCTGCCAGGGGTGGTCGGCCGGGTCGGCCGGAGCGTGGCCGGGGCGCGCCGCGTGGTCGCCGACCTTCAGGGAGGTGCCGTCGTGCAGCTTGCCGCTGAAGCGAGCGAAGCTGCCGTCGGCCGCCAGGTCCAGCGCGCTGCCGTCCATCCCGACGTACCGCACTCCGGAGGTGGTGGCGCCGTCGCCCGCCTCCTTCGTCCAGGTGAACAGCTGGTAGGTGTCGTCGCCCCGGACATGGGCGTACGGCGGCCGGACGTGCTCGGCGCCGGCCAGCCAGCGGGTGCGGACCCAGGTGGGCGGGCGCTGCTCGCGCCAGCGGTCGGTGGTCAGGAAGCCGTCGCCGAAGGCCTCGTGCTTGCCGACCTCCTTGCCGTGCGGGGAGTGCCGTTCCCAGGTGGCGCGGAGGGTGCCGTCGGCCGGGTTCATGGCGTGTTCCTGGTACTGGCCGGCCCGCTCGGGCCATTCGGCCATGCCCCACTGCTGCTGGGCGATCCGGCCGTCCGCGGTGCGGTCGGTCCAGCCGCTGCCGATGCGCTCCCGGGTCCGCGGGCCCGAGGCGATCACCTTGCCGTCGCCGTCGTAACGGTGCCAGGTCCAGGCCCCGTTGCCGTCGTCGACGCCCAGGGTGTGGCCGGTCCGGCCGTTGAACTTCTGCAGCCCGTCGCGGTACTCGCGCACCGTGCGGCCCCAGCCGTCGGTGTCGCGCCAGCCGGTGCCCGCCGTGTCGTAGTGCCGGCTGCCCGTGCCGACCGGAGTGCCGGTGTCGTCCCAGCGCACCCAGTGGGTACGGGGGTTGGTGCGGGCGAAGTCGATCGTGTCGGTCCGCCGGAAGGAGTCGACGACGTCGCCGGAGGCACCGGGCAGCACCTGGCGCTCGAAGACCGGCACCTGCTTCTTGGTCGAGCTGAGCAGCTTGACGTGGCCGCCCGCGGCACCGGTCAGGTCGGCGGTGCCGTGGTGGAAGGACCCGGCCGCCACGGGAGCGCCGGACCTGGTGGTCCGCTCCCAGGTGCCCGCGGTGTGGTCGACGACGTACCGGTAGTCCGTGCGCCGCCCGTTGTCCAGCACGTTGAAGCCCTGCCGGGCCACGCTGCCGTCGGCGGCCAGGTGCACGAACTCGCCGTGCCGCGGGCTGGTCCGGTCGTCGAACACGATCCGGGTGGTGCCGTCGCCCCGCTGGGTGGCGTCCCAGCGCGCGAGCCTGCCGCCCGCCGCGTCCTCCAGCCAGGCGCCGGGGTGCTGCGCGGTCGGCGGAGCGACGACGAGGTGGCGTCCGCCGTGTCCCACGGGCAGCGGGGTGCCGGTGGCCGTGACGGCGCTCTGGGCGTCGTACCGGGTGAACGTCCCGTCGGCCAGAGTGGTTTGGTGACCGCCGCCGGGCAGCGGGACCGTCTCCTCGGCGAACCGTCCGGTGTTCTGGTCGAAGACCTGCCGGCCGCCGCCGGGGCGGGCGATCTCGATGCGGCCCGCCGGGTCGAAGGTGACCGCCCGTGCCGGGTCCGGCGCGAACGCGTCGTCCAGCCAGTGCGAAGCCCCGCCGAGCGGCCGGTCGAGATGCCCGGCCGGCGCGCCGTCCCGCCCGGTCAGCCGCAGCCCGTCGCCCGTGAAGTCGCCGTTGGGCGTGAAGGTGCGGTGACCGGTGTCGTGGACGGTGCGGAAGCCGCCGTTGTTCGGCAGCGCGGTGACGGTGTCGGGCAGCCGGTCGCCGTCGGCGTCGGTGAGACGGTGACCGCCGGCCCCGTCCGGCTCGGCGAACCGGGCACCGCGCTGCCCGCCGACCGGGTCGGCCAGCGCGGTAGACGTACTCACCGGGCGGCCCTGCACGTCGTACAGCACGGACTCACCGGTGACGCCGTCGATCGTGCGCGGCCGGTTTCCGCCGACCGCGACCACCCGTTCGGGCAGCGGCTGCCCCGCCGCGTCGGTGAGGCGGTGACCGTTCACGCCGTCCCGTACGACGATCCGGTCGCCGCGCGCGTTCGTCGCCGGGTCGAACAGGGCGAGGCCGGTGTCCTGATAGCGTCCGTCGGCCGTGAACCTGCTGGTCGCGCCGCTCGCCTCGTCGGTCACCCGGAAGCCGGAGCCGCCGGGCAGCACGGTGACCGTCTGGGGCTGCCGGGCACCGGACGGGTCGGTCAGCGTGAAGCGGCCCGTGCCGTCGTCGGCCAGGAACCGCTCCCCGCGCGTGCCCCGCGGGTCGGTCAGCGAGACACCGGTCTCCTGGAGACGGCCCTGACCGTCGTGGCGCACGGACACCCCGGTCGTGTCATGGGTGACCCTGACGCCGTTGCCGTCACCCAGGTCCTGGACCCGCAGGTCCAGACGGTTGCCCGCGAGATCGGTGACATGGACGTCGGCGCCGTCGGTGACCCACACCCGGTCGGCCGGGGCGGGGACGCCGTCCCGGCCGGTGAGCTGGACGCCCTCGTCGAGCCGGGTACCCAGGGCGTCCACCCGCCGGGTGACGCCGGTGTCGAGATGGGTGATCCGCGTCGCGTTGTCGGGCAGCCCGAAGGTGGTGAGCCGGTCCGATCCGGGGCCGCGAACCGTCAGGGTCTGGTGCGCACCGCGGCCGTTGAGGTCCGCGTGCAGACGCAGCCCTGTCGGCCCGCCGTCGGCCCCGAGGAGCGGCGTGTCGTGGGCGATCCGGTCGCCGCTCGCGTTGTAGGTGTCGACGGTGTCCGACTGCGTGTGCCGGACGTCGAAACCGCCGTCCGGCCGGCCGACGACCGTGCGCGTCGGGTCCGGGGCCAGGTGGTGGTCGACCACCCGCAGCGTCTCGGTGTTGTCCTGCGCCACGCTCCGCTCGATGGTCAGGCCGTTGGGCCCGCTCATGCTCGAGTTGTTCAGAGCGATGTGGTTGACCACGGGCGGGGCGGTGTCGGGCAGCGCGTCGAACTGGCCCGCGCCGAGCGTCGCGCCGCGGCGGGTGGCCCCCAGCTGGATCTCGTGGATCCGGGCCTCGATCTCGGTCGGCTGGACACCCAGGTCCTGCAGGTTCGTGTAGGCGGTGCGGAACCGGTCCTGAGCGGCGACCAGTTCGTGGTTGAGCTGCACGTCGTAGTCACTCAGACCCCGTGATGTGCCGGCGCCGCCCGGCGCCGCGCGCAGATCCTCGACCCGGTTCAGTTCGACCCGGGCGGACGACAGCTCGACCCAGGCCTCCCGGAAGGGCCTGCCGTCACCGCCCAGGAGCTCGTCGATCCGCGCCGACTCCGCGGCCCACGGCGTCTCCCCGGGCTGCCGGGAGGGTACGGCGAGGGTGGTGTCACCGGTGTTCCGGAGCGGCGTCGCGCGGTCCAGCAGACTCAGCGCGTCGTTCTGCCGCCGGGCCTGCGCGGACCTGTCCATGCCGTCGAGCATCGTCTGGAGCCTGGTCTGCGTGTGCGGGGTCGTGCCGCCGTCGGTGAGCGCGGTACGGACGCGGCCGGCCAACCCGTCCCCGTCGCCGCCGAGCCGCCGGAAGTCGTCGAGCAGCCGGTAGGCGTTCGCCTCGGCCCGCACCTGGTGCAGCAGTTGCTCGACTCCGGCGCGGCGAACGGAGTCCGGGCGGTCCCGCAGGAAGCGCTGGGCGGCGTCGGCCAGGTTGTCGAGGGCCTGCGCCCGCTGCGCCACCTGGTCGGCGGGGACGCGGTGGAAGGCGTCGAGCGCGCGGTCGACGTACCGGATCTGCGAACGGGCGCGCATGCCGTTCTCCCGGTACGTGCTACGGCGGAAGGCGTCCCGGTCGAGGAGGTCGGGCGCTGCGGGGTGAGCGGTGCCGGGCGCGGGTGCTGCGGTGGTGTCGCCGGTCCGCCGGGGCGGCCTCAGCACGTCGTCGAGGACGGCGTCACCGAGCGGCCGCGTGGATCCGCCGCCCAGCCGCGTGTCGTCCCTCGGGGGCATCGAGGCGAAGTCGCCGTCGTCGCCGTGGTGGGGCGTTGCCGGGTGGACGTCGTCGAGGTGAGGTGCGGCCTTGTCGGTTTCCGTGGGGTGGGGCGGGGTGGTGTCCGCGTCCGTGAGGTGGGGCGTGCGCGTCTCGCTGTCGGCGATGCGGGGCGGTACCGGCGACTGCGTGTCGGTGCCGTGGGGTGCCGGGGCCTTGGTGTCGAGGTCGTGCGGTGCCGGGGCCTTGGTGTCGAGGTCGTGGGGTGCCGGGGCCTTGGTGTCGAGGTCGTGCGGCGCCGGGGACTTGGTGTCCAGGTCGTGCGGCGCCGGGGACTTGGTGTCCGGCTCGGCGTGGTGGGGTGCCGGGGAGTCGGTGCCGAGGCCGTGCGGTGCCGGGGAGTCGGTGTCCAGGCTGTGGGACGGGAGGCCGTCGCCGGTGCCGGCGGGGGCCTTGGTGTCCGGGCCCAACTGGGTGTGAGGGAGCTGGGGTTGGGTGTGGGCCGGTGTCGAGTGGACGTCGGTCGTGGCGGACGAGGACGGTGCCGCCGTCTTGGCGTCGGAGCCCGGTGGCAGGAACAGCCGGCGGCCCTCGTCCGTGAAGTGCAGGCCCGCGGTGTCACCCTCGACCAGTCCCGCCCTGAAGAGGTGCTTGAAGGCCTTGTCGAAGGCCGTTCTGCCCAGGTCGACGGCCGCCGTGGTCTGTGCGCCGACCTTGGAGTCGGGCAGGGACCGGAAGCCGTCCGAGTTGCCCAGCGCCCGGATCATCTTCTTCATATGGTCGGTGATGCCCTCTACGGCCTTGAGCGCGTCCTCGGCCGACTGCGGAAGCTCGCTGAGGTTGGGGCCGTTCGCCCCGGCGGTCGACGAGGAGGTCCCGGCGCCCTGGTTCTTGGCCGGCCTGTTCTGCGGCTTCAGGGCGTCGAGGCGGGTGTTGATGTCCTTGAGGAGCTGCTCGCGCTGGTCGAGCAGGGTCTTCGCCATGTCCTTGCGTTCGCCGACGGCGGCCGCGTGGAAGTCCTGGGTCAGCTTGACCGACTGCTCGGCGTGCGGCTTCGCCTTGTTGAGGTTGTAGCGCAGCCCCTTGTCGTTGGTGGTCTTGACGGCGCTGTTCGCCTGCCGTACCCGGTCCGACGCGTCGTCGAAGGCCTTGCCGGCGGCCCGTGCGGCCGGGTCGACCGTGCCGTCGGCGAGGTAGCGTCCGTCGCCCTCCGCGTCGTGGACCGCCAGCGGCGACGGCCATTCGCTCGCGGCATGGCTGCCGAGCGGGTTGATGGGCAGCCCCGAGCCGAACTTCGCCTCGGGACGGTACAACTTGGAGATGACCGAGCCCAGTTCCTCCGGATGGGCGGTGTCGGCGAGCAGCCTGAACACGTCGTCCTTGAAGGCGCCTCCGATGAGATGGACCTCGCGCACCACCGACAGGGCGAGCGCCTCCTGCACGTGCTCGCCGTGGAAGACCTCCTGCTCGAAGGAGACCTGCCGAGTGCTGTGGTCGGGGTACTCGTAGGTCCAGCGGCCCCGTTTGCCCACCTCGTCGAAACCGGCGTCGTACTTCGCGCTGCGGACGACGTCGTCGCCGAACTTCAGCTGGTTCATCGTGTCGCGGTCCAGCGGGTGCAGCTGGTCGTGGAGCGAGACCCAGCCGCCCTTCTCCTCCAGGACCTTGGCGTCGAAGACGAGTGTGGTCGGCCCGTACCGGGTCGCCATCGGCTTGTCGCCGACCTCCATGCGGAAGAACACGAAGTCGTCGTTGCCCAGGTTGGAGATGTTCTTCGCCGAACTCTTCCCGGACGCGAGGAACCTGACGCCCCGTCGGGTCAGGTCGCCCTGGGAGGACATCACACCGCTGTTGGCGATGGCGTGATAGGCCGGAGTGGCGTGCTTGATCCGGTAGGGCAGGTCCTGGAGCCTGTCCCGCAGCTGCTGGAACTTCAGGCGGTCCGCCTCCGGCAGGTCCTTCAGCAGGTTGTCGAAGTCGGCACGCAGGTCCGTGATGTTCTTCTCGGACAGCTTGCGTACGAAGTCGTGCTGCTGGGACCTGGACAGCTTGTCGAAGCCGTCGAAGTCCTCGAACACCCTCCGCCACTGGGCCTCGGTCCCGGGCAGTACCGCCTTCCACTGCTCTCCGGTGTGCACCTCGCCGAACGCCTGGTTCTCGCGATAGCGCCGCAGGAGGTCCGGGATGCCGCGCTGAATCCGCTCGACGGAGGCGTCGGTGCCGAGGAAGCCCTTGAGCACGAGGTTGTCGCCCGGCTTCGCCGCCTTGACGGCGTCGTCGACCAGCTCGGCGAGGTGGTGGGCCACGGCGGAGACGGGCGTGTGCTCGTTGCGCAGCGTGTAGGTGCCCCCGAAGCGGGCGGCGTCCGTGACATGGCCCTGGAGGGCCGCGTCCAGGTCCTTGGCGGCCTGCTCCAGCCCCTCGGCCAGGCCCTTCAGCTCGCTGTGCGGAGTCGTGCCCGCCTTCACCAGGGACTCGAGTTTGTTGGCGAGCCGCCGGACGGTGACCGACTGGGACCGGATCTCCTCGCCGGTCCGGATGAACTGGTCCGCGCGGACCGGACCGTCGCCCGCGCCGCGGGAGGCGGCGTCCAGGTTCCGTGCGTGGGTCTGCAGCTTCAGGGCCCGGTCGATGTCGCCGGCGCCCGCGAACTGGTCGACGAGCAGGTTCAGTTCACGCTGGGAGAGCAGACGGTTGTCGAGTTCGTGCTGGAGCGCCTCGTCGAGTTCGCGGGTGACGCCCTTGAACCTGGTGTCCGCCGCGTCCAGGTTCGACTTGGCTTCCGCGATCTTGCCCTTGGCGGGCTGCGCGTGCTGGATCTCCGCCTGCTGCAGTTCCTGATGGGCCTTGGTCTGGTCGGCCAGGATCTCGTTGAGCCGCCTGGGCGGGGTCACGGAGGCCGCGCCACCCTCGCCGTGGATGGCGGGGACGGCGGTCGCGGGCGGGGGAGGCGCGTCGTTCGCCGTGGTGACCATGCCGCCGAGCAGCCGGGGCCGTTCCTGCAGGCTGAGCTGACGCAGGGCACCGAGATCGGCCTCCATCCGCACCGGGTCGACGCCGAGTTCGGTCAGCCGGTGGTGCGTGGCGTCGTACCGCTGCTGGGCGGCGTCGACGTTCTCGCGGGCGCGGATCTCGTCGGGTGTCGGGCCGCGGGAGCTGCCCGCGTGCCCGTTGTGCGGCACCAGATCCTCGGCCCGGCCCAGGTCGTACCGTGCCTGCACATGGTCCCGCCAGGCCTCGCGGCGGGCCCCGCGCAACGGGTCGTCCAGGTGGCCGAAGAGCGCGTCGACGCGTTCGCCGTCCCGGAACCACGCCTGCTCGATCTCGGCCGGGGTGAGCCGGGGCCCGCGCCCGGGCAGCTCCTGACCACCGGCGTGTGCGGTGTCCGGGCGCGGCGTGGGTGTGGTGTCGGGGGTGGACCGGGTCGGGCTGGGGACGGGCGTGTCGGTGTGCGCCGAGGTGGGGTGGGCCGGGCTCGGCAGCTCCCTGCCCCATGAGGTGGGCGTCGGCAGGGAGCTGAGCAGTTCGTTGTTGTGCAGGACGTGGCCGCGCAGGTCGGCGGCGAGGTCGTTGAAGCCGGTGCCGCTCCACTCCCTGGTGAAGGTGCGGTCGCCGCCGGTGATCGTGACGGAGACCGCGTTGTCGTCCACCTTGTGGGTGACGGTGATGGTCATCTCGTCCGCGTGGCCGGGCCGGCCGACGGTGAACGTCTTCACGTTCGGGCCGTCACCGCCCTCCCGTACGAGCGCGTCGCCGAGGCCCTCCCAGCGGCGCATCGCGTCCTGTCCGAAGGCGCGGCCGAAGTCCTCGAACGCCTCGCCCGAGGGCAGCCCGGACCACTTCTCGTTGATGAGACTGTCGAGCTGGCCCTCCGGGATCTGCTCGGCCCGCACCGGGATGACGGTGATGCCGTCCTCGACGCGGGCCGGGCCGGTGCGGTGCAGCCGGGTCGGGGAGAGAGTGATCTCCCACTGGTCCTGGTTGAGCGCGAGGGCGTCGTCGACGGCTCTGTTGTACCCGGGCGGGTAGGCCATTGCGAGCTTGCCGTGGTCGGCCGGGACCTCGATCTCGAAGACGACGCGGTTGCTGTTGACGCCGTTCTTCGCCCACTCCGCCTGGAATCCGAGTTGGTTGGAGGTGGAGGCGGGCAGCCGCTCCACGAACACGTCGGCCTGGGCGGCCCGCGGGTCCATGGACACGCCCCGCCACACGGTCATGCGCTGGTTGGGACCCTCGAACATCAGGTCGCCGGCGACCTTGTTGAACTGCTTGACCTTCCCGACCAGGCCGGGATTGGCCTCCAGGGCGCTGGGGTTGACGAAGCCGCCGTACCCCTTCTTCGAGGTGAAGGCGCCGCCGATGACGCCCTGCATGAACAGCTTGGTCTCGGTGTCGGCGGCGGCCTTGCCCATGTGGCCGCGGGCCGCGTGCGCGGCGGCGTCCCAGCTGTCCGCGGACGTGCCGGTGAGTCCGGCCGGGCGCGGGGGCAGCGTGACGTCCGGGGTGGCGGAGCGCAGCAGGTCGCCGGTGGAGCGGCTGTAGACATGGGTGCCGGAGGTGGAGGCGACGACGATCTCGTCCTCGCCGCCCAGTTTCGCCGGCCAGGTACCGGCGCCGTCGCTCACGGAGTCCACGGACTTGTCGGTGACCTTGACGCTCACCCCGCCGAACGGGCCGTCGCCGAACCGCACGGTCTCCTCGGCGAGACGGAAGCGGCCCAGCCGCTTGAACGTCCAGCTGTGCGCCACGGTGCCGCCGACGGCGTCCAGCTGTCGTACGACGAAGCCCGTGCCCTGCTTCTCCACGGTGTACAGGCCCGACTCGACCGCGCTGCCGTGGAGTTCGGGCGTGCCGCCGCTCGGTACCTTGACCGCGAGCTGATGGTCGCCGGGCACCCTGACGACGTGGCGGTCCTTGAGCAGGTCGTCGAAGGCGCCGGTGGTGTCGGCGGTGTGGGCGGCCGGCGCGGGCGAGGAGTGGCCCCGCAGCGGGGTGCGGGTGCCGGGCGGCGTGGGGGCGGCGTGGGTCGGCAGGTTCTCGGGGACATGCGCGGAGGTGCCGTTGGCCGAGCCCGCCAGCCCCTTGTCGGCGTCCGTGTGGGCGGGCGCGCCGGCGAAGGCGGGGCCGTCGGTGGTGCGGGCGCTGCGGCCGGTGTCGACGAGGTCGAGGGCCGAGCGGCTGTGGTCGCCGCCGGGCCCCAGGTGCCCGGAGCCGCCGACGGGCGCGGGAGCCGGCTCGTGGGTGCCGCCGTTGACGGGGAGCCGGTCGGAGGTGATGGGGTTGGCCGGGCTCGTCGTCAGCCGGTCGGGGGTGGTCGGGCTCGTCGTCAGCCGGTCGGGGGTGGTCGGGGTCGTCGTCAGCCGGTCCGGGGTGGCCGGGGTGATCGTGAGCCGGTCGGGCGTCCCGGGCGCCGGGGACGGCGAGCCGTGCGGGAGCCGCTCCGCCGGGGTGCCGGGACGCGGCGAGCCCGGCTGGTGGACGAGTTCGTCGAGGTGGAGGCGGGTCTGGTTGGCGTTGAGGGCACTGGTGGTGCGCTCGGCGAAGGCGTCGCCGGTGCCGGGTGACACGGGGGAGTGCGGCGTGTTGTGACGGGTGCCGGCCAACAGGTCGAAGGCCGAGACCCCGGCGTCGACGCTGCCCGGCCCGCCGTGTCCGAGGCCGGTCGGTGAGGGGTGCGCGACCGTCGTGGGGCCGGTGAGCAGGCTGTGCGGGGCGCCGGGCGCCGGGGCCGAGTCGAGCGCGGTGTGGGCGATGTTCGTGCCCGGGGTGCCGGTCAGCGTGGTGTGGGCGGCGCCGATACCGGGGGTGCCCGGCGCGTGCACGGTGCCCACGCCCGGGGTGCCGGTGAACGCCGAGTGCAGGGTGCCCGCGGTCGGGCCGGCGGCCGACAGGTCGCCGAGCGAGGCCGCCACCGGCGGCGGCGTGCCGTGCGTGCCGGTGAGGACCGTGCCGGCCGGCCCGTGGGTGGTGTTGTGCGCGCCGCCCGGCAGCAGCACGTCCGCGTGGGAGGTGAGGTTCGCCGGCGTCGGGGGCAGCCCGGTGAGCGTGGTGTGGGCGCCCCCGGAGACGGCGGCGACCGGGGTGCTGGTGATGCCGTGGGTGGCGCCGGGGACCCCGGCCGAGGCGGGCACGTGCAGGCCCGAGGCGGTGGTGATGGTCGGCGTGGCACCGGCACTCACCCCGAGCTCCCCATGCCCGCCCAGCGCGCCGAAGTTCTCCACACGCACGCTGCCGAGCTGCACATGCGGCATGTCGACCAGCGCGTCCACCGTGCGCGCCGCGTGGACGCCGAAGTTGCCGCGGTGGGCGATCGCCCCGACGTCACCGAGGTTCAGGGACGGCGGCCGCAGGGTGGAGGTGACGTCCAGATGCGTGCTCGGGATGTTGAGGTCGAGGTTGCGGATGCTGCTCTGCCCCGAACCCGCCCCGAACCGCACCTCGTTCAGCTGGATGCGCGGCATGTCGACCAGGGCGTCGACGGTGCGCGGGTCGACCGGGACCGAGCTGATCGTACGGCCGATGCCGCTGGTGATCGGGGCGCCGAAGACGTGCTGGCCGAGCACACCGCGGTCGAAGAGACCGATGCGCAGAGCGCGCGCGAAGCCGTACTCGCCGATCTCCGCCGCGTCCACCGGCAGGAAGATCCGTAGCCACTTGGTGCCGCCGAACTCCTGACCCACCCACCCCTTGGTGGCCTGCCAGCCCCGGGAGAGCGTCTCGGGCAGCCCCCGCACGAACCCGGGGATCGCCTTGAAGCCCTGCACGACCGTCAGACTCAGGGAGTTGACGCCGTGACTGATGACGTTGGGCAGGTTGTGGATGCCGTCCAGCACCCACAGGCCGCCCTTGTAGACCCAGGTGCTGCCGAGCCGCACCAGGTCCTTGAGCCCGAGCAGCAGGGTGGTGGGGCGGAAGCCGTTGGTGAACAGGTTCCGCAGCGCCTGGAAGGTGCCGCGGGCGATGTTGGCGAAGCCCTTGGCGAACGCGCTCGTCGCGACGCCCTTGATGATCTGGAAGATCGGCAGCGCCTTGGTGGTGGGCGCCAGGATGCCCAGCCCGGCCAGGAACAGGTCGAGGAAGCTGGCGTTGCCGTTGGCGAAGTCGACGATCGTCTTGATGAAGAGGGTGAGGTTGACGCCGAGGGCGAGCAGTGCGATCGGTCCGCCGAAGATCAGCGCCGGCACGATCAGGATGATCGCCAGCCACTGGAACGCCTCCCAGAAGATCTGGCACTCGGAGATCGGCAGCTGGATGTTGGAGACCCCCGAGATGCTGCCTGCCGCGGCGGAGGCACCCTCGCCGTGCTCGGTGCCGGCCTGCCGGGCCGTGGAGGCGTAGGTCTCCCGGTCCGGGTCGTCCTCGGACAGCCCGCGGCCCGAGTTGAGCGCACCGTCGGCACGGGACTGGAGGTCGACCAGTTTGTCCGCCCAGGTGTTCAGTGCGGTCGCCGCGCTCTCGAAGGACTGCGCCACGTCCTCGATGTGCCCGCGCAGCCGGTCGTTGACCTTGCCGCGCAGGGCGTCGGCGGCCTCGCCGACGAAGACGCTGTCACCGGCGGTGTTCATGACCGCGTCGATCGCCGTGCTGATGCGACGGGCCTCGGAACCCAGGTGGTTGAGCTCGGTGGACAGCGTCCGGATCTGGTCCGGCTCGCCTGGCGTGGGATCGCTGTCCAGCCCGATCGCGTTCCAGTCGCTCGGGCGTGGCATACGGGTTCCTCCCGGAAGCTGCGGGGCTCGGGGCGGTCACTCCCCAACTGACCACGCCACAGCGGCCGCCGCGGTTCACGTGATCTGGGTTACAGCCGCCGTCCCGGGTGAACCGGCGGGGCGTGTGCGGCGTGGTCCAACTGACCGGAGTCACGACTGGGAGGCCCACGCATGGCCGATGGCCTGAAAATCGAATACAACGTGCTCAACGACGCCAAACGGGACCTGGAGAACCTGGCCGGCGACATCGGTCCGCTCCTCGACAACAGCACGTTCTCCCGGCTGGGCCAGACGGACTACGACGGATACACCTCCACCGAGGCCGTGACGGTCCTCGGCGACCAGACCCTGGCCGACGCGCTCTCGGGTTTCTACTCCAACGCGAGCAGCACCATGTCCCACGCGGACAAGGGCCTCAAGGAACTGGCGGGCGCCTTCGGCTCGGTGGGCGAGGCGTTCCTGTCGTTCGACTCCGAACTGGCCCAGGGCATGGGCATCACCGGCAGCAACCTGGGACTGCAGAACTACTTCCGGGACAAGGACCTGTGGGACTACAAGCAGTCCCACCTCGACCAGTGCGTGCCCGGCCCGGACGGCAAGATGCCGGACTTCTGCTCCGCCACCGACCCCGGCGCCCCGCCGCTGGACCAGACGATCACCACCGACCGCGGCAGCGTCCACACGCACCTCACGCTCGACGACCAGCGCCATGTGATCAAGGAGGAGTCCACCGTCACCTACGACGGCAAGACGTACACCTCGGTCACCAACTACTCCAGCGACGGCAACCACTACACCACGGACACCTCGTACCCGGACGGCAGCACCGTGCACTCGGAGACCAACCTCAACTCCGACGGCAGCGGCACGATGGTGACCACCGGCAGCGACGGCGACCGCACCGAGTACACCCGCGGCCCCAAGGACGCCAACGGCAACCAGCCGGACTGGCAGCAGGTGGGCGGCAACACCGATGACGACGGCGGCGGCGGGAACGACGACTACAACTCCACGCCCGCCGCCTGGTGACCACCCGACAACCGCATCGAGACCGACAGGAACGGACAGGACCCCCATGGCCAGCTACAACGGCATCAACCTCGACTACCACAAGATCGAGGAGGTCGTGAGCCTGCTGCACGACGCCCACGAGAACCTGCTGCCGGTGCTCAGCAACCTGCGCAACCGGGTCAACACCCTCGTCGACGACGGCATGGTCTTCCAGCAGTCCAGCGAGGTCATCCGCACGACCTACAACAACTTCGACACCAGCCTCCTGGCCGCCGTGAAGGGCATCAACGACTTCTCGGAGATGTTCAACGGCATCAAGGAGAACGCGATCCAGTTCGACCAGGGCATCAGCAGCAGCCTGCAGAACAACTCGTAACGCCCGTACCCGAGAAGGGGCCTTCCCGGACTTCCCGGGAAGGCCCCTTCTCGCGCGGTGCGGCGGGGGTGGTCAGGCCCGCAGCGGGGTGAGCGGGACCTGGAGGGCGAGCAGCGCACCGCTCGGACCGGCCGTCCACGCCCGGCCCGGGTGCGTCGTCGCCCGGACCACGCTCGGCATCAGCCGTACGCCGACCAGGTCGCCCTCGGTGAGGTTCTTCGGCGCGAGCAGCAGACCGCGCCGCGCCCGGCGGGCCGCGAGCGTCCAGCCGCTCATCCCGCTCTGGAACCCCTCCGCCGAAGCCGCGTAGACCAGCCCCAGGCCCCGGTCGCGGCCCGAGACGGCGATCTCCTTGAGGAGCTTGTCCGCCGCTGAGCTGGTGATCAGGTCGGCGTCGTCGATCACCACCACCTTCGGCCCCGGCAGCGCGTCCAGCGCCGCCTGCACGGTGTCCGCCGACGGGTCGTTCTCGGTGAGCACGGTGGCCGTCGCGTGCCGCTCCAGGGCGCGCAGCGGCGACTCGCGCGGGGTGAGCACGACCAGCGAGGTACCGCCGGCCAGCAGGGACACCGCGATCGAGGCGAGCGTGTTGCTGCGCCCCGACCCGGCCGGGCCGAACACCCCGAACGCCGAGGCGGAGCCCGCCAGGTCGATGCCGACCGGGCCGCCCTCGTCGCCGCCGACGCCGAGCAGACCCCACATCGGCCGCCGGTCGGTCTGCGCGACCTTCTCGTAGGCCTCGGCGAACTCCACCGAGCGCGGCAGCACCGCGACCTGGAACGGCCGCCGGGCCTCGGACACCTGGGCGTCCCGCTTGCGGGCGGCCTCGCCGATCGTGCGCAGCGCCTCGGCCTGCTCGGTGCCGCCGCCGGCCGCCAGCTGCGCCACCTGGGTCTCGGTGCCGCTGAGGACGTGCCAGCCACGGCCCGGCGGGATGTCGGCCGGGATCTTGTTCGGCATCATGCCGACCGCCTGGTAGTCACTGCGGTCGCCCTGCCGCAGCAGCAGCTTGTGATCGTTGTGCGCGGCCATCCGCCCGCCCAGCAGCGAGCGTTCGGAGGTCGCGATGACATGGATGCCCGCGGCGGCGCCCTCACGGATGAGCCGGGTCACCTCCTGCACCAGCTGGCCGTGGTCGTGCTCGTCGATGATGACCGAGAGGGAGTCCCAGCCGTCGATGAACAGCAGGATGTGCGCGGGCCGTTCGGCCTTCGGCAGCAGCTTGCGCAGCTCGGCGATGCCGGTCGCGCTGTGCGTCTGCGCCAGGTCCTGCCGCTCGGTCAGTTCGCGGTTCAGGCGGTGCAGCATCCGGCCCAGCCGCTCCAGGTCGTGTCGGGAGACCACGCCACCGCAGTGCGGCAGCGCACCGAGCGCGGTGAGTCCGCCGCCGCCCGCGTCGATGCCGTAGATGTGCACGTCGGCGGTGCTCGCCGCGCGCGCCGCCGACCCGGCGATGGTCCGCAGCACCTGGGTGCGGCCCGAGCGCGGCGCCCCGATGACGTACAGGTGCCCGAAGGTGGCCAGGTCGGCCACGGCCACCCGGCGCTGCTGGAGCTGCGGCACGTCCTCCAGGGCGTACGGGATCACCAGCCGGCCCTCGCGGGTGGCGCCGAGCTCGTCCAGGTCCGCCAGGGTCAGTTCGCGCTGGAGCGGGGGCAGCCAGGGGCTGGGCTGCGCGGTGAAGTCGTCCAGCAGGTCGGCCGCGGTGCGGATCTCCTCGACGAGCGCCTGCAGGTCGGTCGGGGCCGGGCCCTGCGCGGAGGCGACCGTCACCGTCCGCGTCTCGGCGGGCAGTTCGGCAGGGCGGCCGAGCGCGTCCCAGCCCACGTCCACCGCGCGCACCGGCTTGCGGGGACCGGCCTCCGGCTCGGCCGCGGCGGCCGGGGTCTCCCGGGGCCGCTCCGCGCCCACCCAGGCGGTCTGGAACGGGTCCGCCCGCTTCGGCCCCCGCCGCACCAGGGCCCGCCCGGGGGTGCCGGAGGAGATGTCGACGGCGTCCTTGACGTCGATGATGTCCTGGCTCTCTGTCATGTCGGTGACCCGCAGCGCGATCCGCAGGTTGGTGTTGGCGCGGATGTCACCCGTCACCACACCGGCCGGGCGCTGCGTGGCCAGGATCAGGTGGATGCCGAGCGAACGGCCGCGCTGCGCGATGCTGATCAACCCGGGCACGAAGTCGGGGACTTCGCGGACCAGGGTGGCGAACTCGTCGATGACCAGCAGCAGCCGCGGCAGCGGGGCCAGCGAGGGGTCGGCGGCCCGCTTGGCCCGGTACTCGGGGTGGTCCTTGGCGTCGGCGGCGGCCAGCACCTGCTCCCGGCGCCGCAGTTCGGCGCCGAGCGACTCCAGGGCCCGCTCCACCAGGTGGGCGTCGAGGTCGGTGACCATGCCGAGGGTGTGCGGCAGGTTCGCGCACTCCTTGAACGCGCTGCCGCCCTTGTAGTCGACCAGCACGAAGGTGAGTTCGTCGGGCCGGTTGGCGGCGGCCAGCGAGGCCACGAACGTCTGCAGCAGCTCCGACTTGCCGGAACCCGTCGTACCGGCGACCAGACCGTGCGGTCCGTCCTGCACCAGGTCCAGGGAGAGCGGGCCGTCGAAACCGGTGCCGATGAGGAAGGACGTGGAGGCGGGGTCGGTCTGCCAGCGGTCCAACAGGGCCTGCGCGTTGGGCGGTTCCTGGTCGAGGAGGTCCAGGAGCCGCACCCGCTGCGGCAGTCCGGCGTCGTGCTCGGGGCTGACGTCCCGGATCGGGGCCAGCGCACGGGCCAGTTGCTCGCACCACTCGGGGGAGACCCGGTCGGCGCGCACCGCGGGCAGGTCGGGCGCGCCGGGCCGCCGCAGGGTCAGCCGCCGGTCGGCGGCGAGCACGACGCCCGTGCTCTCCTCCGGCAGCAGCCGTTCCTGCTCGTCCAGACAGACGCTGAAGATCCGCACCCGCGGTCCTTCGGTCAGCACCTGCACCATGCCCGGCACGTCGCGCAGCCGCCGCGCGCCGTCCGCGATCACCAGCACGTCGGGCTCGGCGAAGACCACGTCGCGCTCGTTGCCGGCCTGCCGGCGGCGCGACTGCACCTGGGAGACCAGCTCGCTGATCCGGGCGGCGGTGGACTCCGGGTCGTTGCCGATCAGCACCACGGGACCACCGGCCGTACCGGGCTTGAGATGCGGCAGCCAGCGCGTCCACGCCCAGTCCGCCACCCGGTCCGGCTCGGTCAGGACGACGACCCTCAGGTCGCGCGGGCTGTGCAGCACAGCGGCCTGCGCCACCAGCCAGCGGGCCAGCGGCTGCACCTCGGCCGCCGGACCGGCGATGCCCACCACCCCGTGCGCGGTGATGTCGACACCGATCGGCGTGTCGGGGATGTTCCAGCGGATCGAGCGGTGGTTCTCGTCCCGCGCCGGGTCCTCCAGCTCCCGCACCGACGGCTGGTCCACCGTGCCCAGGCGCAGCACCAGATGGTCCGGGTCGCGGCGGCGCCGCTCCCAGAGCCGGCCGCCGGGCCCGGTCGCGATCAGGGCGACCGCCGCCGGGTCCGGGCCGGTCTTGTCCCGCACCCGCCGCTCGCCCACCACCGCGTCCCGGACCTGCTCCTCCAGGACGTCACGGCGCTGCTCGTACGCCGCCTCCGACTCCAGGAACTGCTTGCGGGCCGCACGGCGGCCGGTCGCCCAGTTCGACAGCATCATCATCGGGCTGAGGAACAGGAACACCAGGAAGTAGTACGACTTGAAGATGCTGACCATGAACAGACCGAGGACGATCGGGGAGATCATCATCACGGTCGGGAACGGCCGCTTCTGCGGCGGCGACGGCGGCTGCGGCAGCCGGACCCGCTCGGCGTCCAGGTGCGGGGCGATCCGCGGCGGCCGGTTGTAGTCCACGCCGTAGCCGTCGGCGGACGGCGTGACGGCCGCGTCCGCCTCGACCGGGCCGCTCATCCGCAGCAGCACCGGACCCACCGTCAGGTCCTCACCGGCCGGCCACGGCACCGGGCCGGGCCCCGCCGGGCGTTCACGCGGCGGCTGCGGGCGGGGCCGGCGCAGCTGGGTGATGGCGTCGTCGGGCGGCGGCGAGGCGAGCCGGGCCCGCACGGCGGCCTCGGGGTCGGCGTCGATGCGCTGCCAGGCCGCGGTGCCGTCCGCGCCGACCGTCACCCACAGCCCGCTCTCCGGCACCCCGTCGGCGGCGTCGAGCCGCAGGGCGCACAGCGGGTCGGTGCCGATCTCGTGGCTGCCGGGACCGAGCCGCCAGGTGCGCCCGGCACCGGGCCCGGAGACGAGGTGCACCTCGGCGAGCACTCCGTCCAGGTCGGCGTCGTCCTGGACCCGGACCAGGTCGGCCGGGCGGGCCGGGCCGCCGAGCCCGACCAGTCCGCCGTCCCGGATCCCGCTGCCGGACACCGGCGTGCCGGCATCGAGCCGGTGGTCACCGGCATAGAGGTTCCGGGCCCGCGGCGCACCGGCCGCCGCCCAGTCCGCGCCGCCGGTGGCGGCGCCCTCGTCCTCGGTCAGGGCGGCGGCGAGATCGCCGACGGTGGCGTTCGAGGGCAGCCGGACCTGGTGGTCGCGGCGCTGTCCGTCCGTGGCGTCCACGGTGGTGATGGTGAGGTTCACGGCTCCCAGCCGGGCGTTCGTTCGTACGGGATCGGGGGACGGGTACGGCGGTCGGGCCCTCACGGAGCCTGCGGCGAGGTCGCGGAGACCCCGGCCGCCTCGGCGGTGCTCGGTTCCGCGAAGTCGTCGTCGCTCTCGACGGCGGCGGCCGGAGCGGGCACCGGCGCGGCGGCCGGAGGGGGCACCGGCGCGACGGCGGGCTCGGGCGCGGGGGCCGGCCGGGTCGCGGAGACTCCGGTCGGCCCGGTGACCGGGGCCGCGCCGGCGTCGAGGTCCGGCTCGTCCGGCAGCAGATCGGGGTCGGTCACGGCCACGGCGTCCGCCGGTCCCACGGCTTCGTCGGACGGCAGGTCCGGGCACGGCGGCAGAGCGGCCAGCGTCCGGGCCACGGCCCGCGACAGCGGCAGCACGTCGACCCGGGCGGCGGCGGGCGCGCCGTGGACGGTGAGCACCGCGTCCGGGGCGATCTCCAGCAGCCGGGTCCTGCCCCGGGCCACGCCCAGGCTCAGCAGCCGGACACCTGACGGCAGCGGCCGCTCCAACGGGTCGGCGCACACCGCGACCTCGACGCCGGGCTGCCCGACCGCCGCCGCGCTCGGCATCCCCGGATGCCGCGGGTGCACCCCGGCGGCGATGGCGACCCGGCCCTCCGGCAGCCGGGCGTCCAGCTGCGCGGCCAGGGCCTGGAGCACGGCGCGGGCCGAACGGGCGGCGCGCGACGGGCCGTACACGGACAGCGCGGGCGGACCGGAGCGCAGGTCGAGCAGTACGGCGTGGCCCATGTCGTGCCCCACGCACACCAGCAGCGGCACGGCGGACTCCACGCCGTCGTCCGTCAGGTCGGCACGGTCGATCCACCACAGCCGCGGGTCGCTCTCGTCCGCGGCCCAGGGCTCCGGCGGCTCGCGCAGCGCGTCGCCGTCCGCCGCGACCAGTACGGCCATCCACTCCGGGCCGGCCAGCACGCCGTAGGGCCGGACCCCGGGCCGGACGGCCGAGGCCAGCGCCGTGGCCCGCTCGGCGTCGGCCCAGACGGCCGGGTCGCGCAGCAGCCGCACCAGCAGGCGCAGACCGCGCCGGTAGCGCAGCTCCGTGCGGACCGGACCCGTGAAGGCCTTCACGGTCAGGTCGATCTCACGCCCGAGCCGGCGCCACAGGGCCTTCCAGCCGCCGCCGCGCCGGACCAGCCAGTGCATGACGGCGAGGACCAGCACCAGGACGCCGACGAGGCCGAGCAGGGTGGTGATGGTGTCGGAGGTCATGAGGTCGTCTCTCCCCGGAGATGCTCGGTCCCGGCCGGGCGGCAGCCGTGGGATTCGAGGGTGGCGCGCAGCGCGCGGATGCCGTGATGGGTACGGGACTTGACGGTACCCGGGGGCAGCCCGAGCTGACGGGCCACGTCGTGGCCCGGCTGGCCCAGCAGATGGACACGGGCGACGGCCTCCCGGTGCGCGGGCGCGAGGGTGCGCAGGGCGGAGACCAGCATCCGCCGGTCACCGACCTGGTCGGCGTGGTCGGGCACCGGTGCGGGGGCGGCGCTGCCGAAGTCCGCCGCCGTGATCCCCACCGGGATGGTCCGGTCCCGTCGCCGGCCGTCGACCACGAGGTTGCGGGCCACCCGGAACAGCCACATCCGGATGGGCCGGTCCCGCCAGTCCAGCCGGCCGGCCGACTGCCAGGCCCGCAACAGGGTTTCCTGGACGACGTCCTCCGCGCCGTGGGGGTCGCGCCCCATCATGCCGGTCACGAAGCGGCGCAGGCTGTCGCGCTCCGCGAGAAGGAGGCCGAGCGTCCGGTCCGCGCCGTCGGCGCGGTCATGGTCGATGAGGCTCACGGCCTCCGCCTTCCGGTGTCGGTGGTGCTGTTGTGCTGTCTTGCCGGGTTGCTCTGTGTCACTGTGAATCGTGTCAAGCGCGAACGCTAGCGCGAATAACGCCAGTTCCCGAAGTCACACCCGCCCCCGACTTCAACAGATTTGTCACAGGCAACTCCGCATAGGTGGACGGAAGGTGACGTTCGGCGGGATCTTCGTGGGCGGGCGGGCGGACGGATCGGTGCCGTGCCTTGGTTACTGTTCCTGTGCCCTGGATGTTCCGGGTGTTCCGAGACCTTCACGAGACCTTCAGGAGACGACGTGCCGCCCCTTCGTAAACCCCGGCCCTCGGCGGAACGGCCCGGCACCCCGGCGGGACGTTTCAGCGACACCTTCGCCCGCCGTCCCGCCGTACCCCGCCGCGGGCTCGTGCCGGGCGTGCGGGTCTGGGCGACCGTCGGCGCGGCGGCCGGGCTCACCGTCGTCGCCGCCCTGGCCGTGCCGCTGCTGAGCCGGGTGGACCTCTTCCCCGACCCGGACACCTCACCGGCCGCCGTGGTGGCGGCGGGCGAGCCGACGACGCTGGCCGGCACCACCGATTCCGTGTCCCCGTCGCCGTCCCCGACGCCGTCGCAGACCCCCTCCCACCAGCCTGAGAAGACCACCTCCGGCGGTTCCGGGTCGGCCGGGGGCACGGGCGGCTCGACCGGGCAGCAGTCGGGAGGAGGGGGCTCCGTCAGCTCCGGTTCGAACTCGGACTCGGGCTCCAAGTCCTCCACGTCCTCAGGGTCCTCCGGTTCGAAGTCCGGCGGCTCCAAGTCCTCCTCGTCCGGCAGTTCCTCGTCCGGCGGCTCCTCGTCGGGAAGCAGCGGTACGAAGACCCCCACCGTCCCCGGCGTGAAACTCGTCGGCACCGGATCCGGCCGGTGCATCGACGTCACCAACGCGGGCGGGGACGGCACCCGGCTGGAGATCCTGGACTGCTCGGGCGCCGCCAAGCAGAAGTGGGTCTTCCAGTCGGACGGCACCATCCGCTCGCTCGGCCTGTGCATGGACCTGGCCTGGGCCAACACCGCGAACGGCACCGCGATCCAGGTCGCCAAGTGCAGCGGCAACCGCGCCCAGCTGTTCTACCTCAGCGCGCAGGGCGACCTGGTCAGCGCCCTGGCCGACAAGTGCGTGGACGTCACCGACAACGGCACGGCCAACGGCACCAAGCTCCAGCTGTGGACCTGCGCCGGCACCGCCAACCAGAAGTGGCACAAGAGCTGACGGTCTGACGGCCGCGGCCGGTCACCTGGTCCAGTAGCGGAGGTTCCGGAAACGGGCCTCCGCACGGCCGGAGCCGTGGTCGTAGACCCCGTTCTTGAAGTAGCGGGTGGCCGGACCTCGGTCGGCGACGGTCAGGACCAGGGAGTCGTCGAAGTAGACCTTGAGGGTCCCGGTCCCGGTGCTCGCCAGGTGGGCGATCTTCACGTTGAACCAGGCGTCGTACGCGTCCGTCTTGAGCACCGTGCCGTCGTAGCGCCGCACGGTGCCCCCTCCGGTGTCGTAGACGTCGAGCATGATGTCCGTGGCCGGCGTGCCCGAGGGGTGCACGCTGCGCAGGATCTGCACGAAGGTCGCGCCGTCGGTGCCGGACGGCAGATACACGTCGGCGTCCCACATGTGGCCGCCCGTGCTGTAGTCGACCTTCCAGCGCATCTCGGTACGCGGATCGGTGTCGCTGCCCTCCTCGAAGGGCTCGTCGGTGGCGTACACCCACATGCGCTCGACGCCCCCGCTGGAGCTGTGCCGGTCACTGAGATCGAGGTTCCAGGGCTTCTGCCAGCTGTAGGTGAACGAGGTCTGCGTCCACCCGTCGGTGGGGGCGACGGCCGCCACGGCCACGGCATCGGTCAGGGGGAGGGCGGCCAGTGCTCCGGTGCCGGCCCGTAAGAAGGATCTCCGGTTCATCGACTGTCCTTTCCGGTGGAGGAGCCGAGAGAGATGACGCGACCGCAGGCAACTCCAATACATCGGAGGAGTCAAGGACTTGGGTCAAGGTTATTGATGTGAACGCGGAGCTCAAGCCTTCTTGATGACCCAAGTCGGCGTGATCCTCGCCGCGTTGGGGTTGTTGACAGGTGCAAGCTGGGTCCCTAGGTTCCCGGATACACCCGATGTATCGATGATCCGTCAGGTCTGGAGGACGATGATGACCTCGCACCCGGAGCAACGTTCGCCGGTGCCCCGCAGAGCCGTACTCGGCACTGCCCTCGGCGGCGCGGCGGCCGTGACCCTGCCCGGAACCGCCCACGCGGCGTCGGCGGAACCGGCCGCCGCGGAGGGCGCGAAACCGGCGGCGTCAGCGGCCCGACGCCCCTGGAAACTCCGCAACACCATGACCACGGACGGCGCATGGGACCGTTTCCTGCGCGGCCAGGACCTGCTGTGGAGCAGGCTGCCGACGCTCTGGTACGAGGGGCCGTTCCTCGGGGACGGCCTGCTCGGCAGCATGATCTACCAGGAACCGGGCGCCAACCAGATCCGCCTCACCGTCCAGCACGGCCGGGTCCAGGACCACCGCCCCGAGTTCGGCAGCGGCTGGGGCACCGCACGCCTGCCCGTCGGGCACCTCACCCTCGAACCTGTCGGCACCATCACCGCCGTCGACTGGCGCCTCAGCCTGTGGAACGCCGAACTCACCGGAACCGTCACCACCACCGCCGGCACCCTCACCCTCGCCGCCCTCATTCACGACGAGGTTCTCGCCGTCCGCGCCACGGCCGGCGACGGCGAGCGCGTCACCTGGGCCTTCCACCCCGAGGAGGCGATCAGCCCCCGCAAGATCCAGGAGTCACCGCCCGCCGGCTACACCGCCAACCCGCCCTGGACCACCCGGACCACGGCCGACGGCACCGAGCAGGTCCTCCAGCCTCTGACCGGCGGCGGCCAGACGGCCACCTCCTACCGCCGTACCGGTGACGAACTCCTGCTGAGCGTCGGGCACAGCTTCCCCTCCGACACGGCCGCGGAGGCCGACTCCCGGCGGAACCTGCGGAGTGCTATGTCATACAGCACCCTCAGACGACGCCACACCCACTGGTGGCACGCCTTCTACCGCAAGAGCTTCGTCTCCTTCCCCGACCAGCGCCTCCAGAGCTTCCACTGGATCCAGCTCTACAAGGTCGCCTCCGCCAGCCGCGCCGACGGCCCGGTCATGGCCACCCCCGGCCCCTGGCTGGAACCCACCCCCTGGCCGGCGGTCTGGTGGAACCTCAACGTCCAACTGGAGTACTGGCTGATCCACGCCTTCAACCACCCGGAACTGGACTCCCTCGCCACCACCCTGAGCCAGAGTCAGGAACAGCTCACCGCCAACGTGCCCGCCGCCTACCGCGCGGACAGCTCCGGCATCGGCCGCAGCTCCGACATGTTCGCCAACCGTGAGGTGGGCCGGCCGGGAACCGGCGCCGAGACCGGCGACCTCACCTGGGCCCTGCACAACGTGTGGCTCTCCTACCGCCACTCCATGGACAAGTCCCTCCTCCGCGACACGATCTACCCGCTGCTGCGCCGCACGATCACCTACTACTGGCACTTCCTCACCCCGGGCAGCGACGGCAAACTGCACCTCCCGAGCACGCTCTCGCCCGAATACCCCGTCGTGCCGCCGCAGGACACCAACTACGACCTGGCTCTGATCCGCTGGGGCTGCCAGACCCTCCTCGACTCCGCCGAACTGCTCGGCATCGACGACGAGCTGAAGCCGCGCTGGCAGGAGATCCTGGCCCGGCTCACCCCGTACCCGGTCGACGACAACGGCTTCATGATCGGCGCCGACACCCCGTACGCGCAGTCCCACCGCCACTACTCGCACCTGCTGATGGTGTACCCGCTGTACCTCGTCACCTGGGACCAGCCCGAGAACCGCGACCTGATCACGAGGTCCGTCGTCCACTGGCACGCGCTGACCGGAGCCCATCGCGGCTACAGCTACACCGGGGCCGCCTCGATGTACGCGATGACCGGCGACGGCGACACCGCGATCGGTTACCTGCGGAAGTTCTTCGACCCCACGACCCGCTACCCGTGCCGGGCCAACACCCACTACACGGAGGCCGGTCCGGTCATCGAGACCCCGCTGTCCGCCTCGCAGTCCCTGCACGACATGTTCTGCCAGAGCTGGGGCGGGATCATCCGGGTCTTCCCGGCCGTCCCGACCGCCTGGGCGGACCTCACCCTGCACGACTTCCGCACCCAGGGCGCCTTCCTGGTCAGCGCGGTCCGCAGGGCGGGCAGCACCCGGTTCATCCGGATCCGCAGCCTCGCCGGCGAGCCGCTCAAACTCCGGCACGGCCTGACCGGCCCCCTCACCGTCCTGCTCGACGACGGCACCCCGGCCCACACCCACGACCTGGGCGACGGCACCCTCGCCATCGACCTGCCCCGCGGCCGGGAGGTCCTCGTCCACTCCGGCCCCCGCCCCGACCTCGCCATCGCCCCCGTCGCCGTCAGCGAACCGGGCGCGGCGTGGGGACTGCCGTAACCACCGACCGGAAGGCAGGCTCCTCATGGCCGTTCCCCTCACCAGAACCATGGCCGCCGCGCTCTGTACCGGGCTGGCGGCCACCCTCCTCGCGACCGCGACCGCATCCGCATCCGCATCCGCGCGGGTCGAGCAGCAGTGGCAGCCGCCGCACACCTGGACCGTGTCCGAGGCGGCGCACGCCCCCCGCGCCCGGATAGCCCTCGACGACACCACCGGCACCCTCAGCCTCACGGTCTCCCGTGACGGCCGTACCGTCATCGAGCCGTCCCCCGTCGGCATCGTCACCCAACAGGCAGATCTCTCCCAGGGGTTGCGCTTCCTGCACCGCAAGGACCGTACGGTCGAGGAGCGTTACCGGGCGAAGTCCGGCAAGCGCCTGGACCGCCGGGTGCGGATGAACGAGACCCGGCTGTCCTTCGCCACCGCCGCGGGCGCCCGCCTCGACCTCGTCGTCCGCGCCGCCGCCGACGGCATCGCCTACCGGTACGTGCTGCCCGCCGGGTACGGCGACGTCCTCGGCGAGAGCTCCGCGTTCAACCTGCCGGCGGACGCGGGCGCCTGGCTCAGCACCTACCGGGTCGACAACGAGGGCCAGTTCAACCAGTACACCGCCGCGAGCGCCCCGACCGGCGAGTACTCGGACCAGGCCCTGTTCGCCACCGACGGCGGCTACACCCTGCTCGCCGAGTCCGACCTCACCGGCACCTACTCCGGCGCCCGGCTCGCCCACACCCAGGGCACCGGCACGTACCGCATCAGGCTCGCCGACAGCCAGGTCCACACCGCCGGGCCCCTCACCACCCCCTGGCGGGCCATGATCACCGGCGACCTCGCCACCGTCACCGGGTCCACCTTCACCGACGACCTCGCCCCGGCCTCCAAGGTCGCCGACACCTCCTGGATCCGCCCCGGCACCGTGCTGTGGACCTGGCTGGCCGGCGGCCGCACCGCGGGGCAGAGCCTCGACGCGCAGAAGGCTTACGTGGACTACGCGGCGGCGCATCACTGGCCCTACGAGGCCGTCGACTCCGGCTGGTACTTCAAGAAGGACGAGTGGGACGTCGCCGACCCCGACTGGCAGGCCGACAGCTGGATGCCCGAACTCGTCGACTACGCAAAGGCCAAGGGCGTCGGGATCATCGTCTGGATCCACCAGCGCGACCTCGACACCCCCGAGGAACGCGCCCAGTGGCTACCGGCGTTGGAACGCTGGGGCGTCAAGGGAGTCAAGATCGACTTCATGAACTCCGAGTCGCAGTCGATGTTCCAGTGGTACGACACCATCCTCGCGGAGACCGCCGAGCACCACCTCATGGTCGACTTCCACGGCGCCACCCTGCCCAAGGGCATCCAGCGCACCTGGCCCCAGGTGATGAGCATGGAGGCCGTCGGCGGCGAGGAGAAGCGCACCAACACCGCCGCCCACCTCACCACCCTGCCCTTCACCCGCAACGTGATCGGTTCGATGGACTTCACCCCCGGCGGTTTCCAGCGCGTCGGGCTGCGTCCGAACTCCGACGCGGCCGAGGCCGGACTCACCGTCGTCTACGAGTCGGGGCTCCAGATGTTCGCGGGCACCCCCGAGTCGTACGACCAACGGCCCCTCGCCCGGGACTTCATGGACCAGGAGCCCGCCGCCTGGGACGACACCCGGCTGCTGGCCGGCAGCCCCGGACAGGAAGCCGTGCTCGCCCGCCGCAGCGGGGACCGCTGGTTCCTCGGCGGGGTCTACGCCGGTGCCGCCCGCACCGCCACCCTGCCGCTGACCATCGGCCGGGGTCGCTGGCTGGTGGAGACGGTCCGGGACGGTGCCGACGGTCTGGTCCAGGACCGGCAAGTGCTGCGCGGCGGCGATGAGTTGAGCGTCGACGTCGTCGCCAACGGCGGCTTCGCCGCGATCGCCTGCCGCTGGCACCCCGGCGTCACCACCTGCTACCGCTGAGCGCGCGCCGCCCCACCGCTGAGCGCGCACCGTCCTACCGCCGAGCGCGCACCGCCGCCCGGCGGGCACCCAGCAACAGCTTCAGGGTGCCCGCCGGGGAGGGGGACGCCGAACCCCGCAGCACGTCCGTACCGCGGGCCAGTACCGCCTCTGCGGTCATCAGCTCGATCTCGACGAGGGCGCTCACCATCGGCCGGTGGGGCGCGGGCATCAGCGCCAGCACCTCCCGACCCGACCGCAGATCGGTCCGGGCCGTCTCGACCTCGTGCTCCACGAGGGAGCGCAGCCCGTTGGAGGCCCGGCCCGCTTCGAGGTCCTCCACCGTGACCGAGAAGCGCTTCAGCGTCTCCGCCGGGATCCCCAGATGTCCCTCCCGGAGGTCCTCGGCCAGGTCGTTGACGAAGTCCAGCCGCTGGCTGCCGTCGATGAGCGTGCGGCAACCCGCCCGGAACCGCCCGTCCGGGTCGCTCTCGGGCCCCAGCAGTCCGGCGATCGGCAGGAAGGCGGGCAACGAGTAGGCGTCCACATAGGCCTGGTAGTCGGCCTCCGTCGCGAAGCCGTCGAACGCCAACTCCGCGGCGGCGGTGGCCAGATACGACTCCACGACCTCCCGGTGCCGCGGGAACGAGGTGACGGTGTGCAGCAGGGTGCGGATCAGCGGATCGTCACTGGTGCCGGTCTCCAGTGCGATGCGCACCCGCCGCTCCCAGGCGGCCCAGGCCACCGCCCGCTCCGGCTTCGGGCCGCTGTCCAGGAGAATGTCCCCGTGGTGCATCACGGCCGTCGCCGCCACCACATGGGGCAGGACGGCAGGCGGCAGCAGCACCCGGCAGGCCAGGTAGGCGCTGCGCCGGTACCGGCGCACCCCCCGCCGCTGGGTGCCGTAGTCCCGGCGCAGTTCCGGGTCGGTGATGCCCGCCGCGGTCAGGGCCTTGTTCCACGCGTTCACCGGACGATCGTAGAGGCTGCCGCGGGCGGCCCGGCCGGGTGCCCTGAACGGTGCTCTCAGGAAAGGGACTTGAGGAAGTCGAGCAGCGCCGCGTTCACCTCGTCCGGCCGCTCCTGCTGGGTCCAGTGCCCGCAGCCCGCCAGCTTGAGCGGCTCGCGCACCAGGTTCGGCATCAGGGCGGGGAGGCGCTGGATGAGTTCGGGCGTGCCGGGGAAGGCCGGGACCAGGTCGCGGTCCCCGTAGACGTACAGCGCGGGCGGGGTGACCACCGCGCCCTGCCAGGGGGCGGTCAGTTCCCAGTTGCGATCGAGGTTGCGGTACCAGTTGAGGGCGCCGGTGAAGCCGTGCGAGAAACTCTCGGTCAGTGCGTCGAGGTCCGCCTCGGTGAACCACTGCGGCAGGGTCTGCGGATCGGGCATGTCCGCGAGCCAGCCGCGCTCCGGGTCGACCAGCGGCTGCCGGACCTCACCCGAGCCGGCGCCCTCCCCGGACGCCATGGTGAAGAACTTGCGCAGCGTGGTGCGCGGGTCCCGGCCGAACTCGGCGTCGGCGACACCCGGGCGGTCGAAGTAGTTCCAGTAGAAGCGGCCGCCGAACCTCTCGTCCATGGTCTTCAGCGGAGGATTCGTCCCCCGGAACGGCGGCGGCACGCTCAGCCCGGCCACCCCGCGCACCAGGTCCGGCCGCAGCAGCGCGGTGTGCCAGGCCACCGGGGCGCCCCAGTCGTGCCCGACGACGAACGCCCGCTCCTCGCCCAGCTCCCGGATCAGCCCGACGACATCGCCGACCAGGTGGAAGATGCTGTACGCCTCGACGTCCGCGGGATGGTCGCTGCTTCCGTACCCGCGCTGGTCGGGGGCGACCACACGGAAGCCGGCCGCGGCCAGCGGGCCGAACTGGTGCTGCCAGGAGTGCCAGGACTCGGGGAAGCCGTGCAGCAGCACTACCAGCGGGCCGGAACCCTCCTCGGCGATGTGCAGCCGGATCCCGTTCACGTCGACCATTCGATGCTGAACCATGTGCACGAGCGTACGCGCAACGATCTTCGGCTACCCGTCCTGCCCGGCTCCGGACGCGGGGGAGGCGTCCGGAGCCGGCGGAGGCGGCGCGGGCGGTCTGCGCCCCCTTCCCGCGACGGCGGCGGCGTCGAAGGCGTGCGTGGCCTCGGGCGTGGTGCCGGGCAGCAGGAACGCGCCGCCCACCGCGCCGTACCCGACGGCGGCCAGCAGCGGACCGTACCCGCCGGAACCCAGGCCGAGCGAGTCACCGGCGACCAGCGGCAGCAGCGACCAGACGGCGGCGGCACCGGGGATGAACGGCGCGGTGCGCAGCAGCACCCGGCGCACGCCCGGGGCGTTCCACACGTAACGGCGGGCCGCGTACAGGGCGGTGAGGAACCCCTCGCCGTCAGCGGGCGGGACGGACGCGCCGGCGGGACGCTGCCGCCTTCGTGGTGACCGCCATGTCGCTGCTCCGCGAGAGAGAGGTGCCGGGCCGGGCGTCCCGGGCGTTGCCTTCCTGGCTTTGCTACGCGGCTTTCTTATGCGCCGAAACCGAGCCGCCGCAAGCGAGGAGGCCGTCCCGGCTCGGCCTTTGCCCGAACGGGCAGCCACGCGGGCGCGCCCGGGTGCCGCACCCCCCCCGGGAAGGATCTGCCGGGCGCATCGATTGACGGCGAAGCATCGGCGGGAGAGATTGACGTCATGGAGCTGCGGCATCTGAAGTACTTCCTGGCCGTCGCGGACACCCGCAACTTCACCCAGGCCGCCGCCCGTTGCCATGTGGCGCAGTCGGCGCTGAGCCAGCAGATCGCCCGGCTGGAGAAGGACGTCGGCGCCCCGCTGTTCAACCGCACGAGCCGGTCGGTACGGCTCACCGCCGCCGGCGAGCTGCTGGAACCGCTGGCCCGCCGCATCCTGGCCGACGTCGACAACGCCCAGGCCGCCCTCGACGCGCTGGCCGGGCTGCACCGGGGCCGGCTGCGGCTGGGCCTGGTGCAGACGATGGCCGTGTCCTTCGACATGGTGGAGGTGGCGGCCGAGTACCGCGCCCGCTACCCCGGCATCGACCTGCGCGTGTCGAACGCGCCCAGCTCGCAGATGGCCGCCGCGGTCCTGGCCGGCACCCTCGACGTCGCCGTGGTCGGCCTCGGCCCCGGGCAGGTGCCGGAGGGACTGGACCGCCGGATGCTGGGCAGCGCCCCGCTGGTCGCCGTCGTACCCCGCGAGCACGCCCTCGCCGACCGCGAGGCCATCGACCTCGCCGAACTGCCGGACAGCCACCCGCTGATCCAGTTCTCCCGCGGCAGCGGCCTGCGCCGGCAGGTCGAGGCGGCCTTCGCCCGCGCGGGAGTCGAGGCGGGCCGGCACTTCGAGGTCGGCCAGATCCACGACATGATCCGGCTCGCCGTGCGCGGGGTGGGCGTCACCGTCGTCCCCCGCTCCACCGTCGTCGGCCCCGGCTCCCTGCTGGGCCTCGACACCGCCGACGACCTGCCCCGCGGCGCCCGCATGCTGCGCCTGACGGACGACGAGGCCGTGCACGACATCTGCGTGGTCTACGACGGCACCCGGCTGGCACCGGCCGGCGCCGCCTTCCTCGACGTCCTCGACCGGCACGCCACCCGTCGATCGGCATGAACGATCGCTGCGTCCGGATCCATATGTTGGACAGGGGGACCGGGTCCGCCGGAGGCTTGAGGGGACGCACCGAACGCGGCGCGCCCCCGTTCCCGACCCGAATGGACCACCATGTCGATCAAGGATGCGGTCCGGCCCGTAGTGCGTGACGCCCGGGCCACCGTGCTGCCCGACCCGGCCGACCGGCACGGCCCGCTGCCCCCGGTGCTGCTCGCCCTCACCGTGGTCACCGGCCTCGTGGACGCCTTCAGCTACCTGGTGCTCGGCCACGTCTTCGTCGCCAACATGACCGGCAACGTCGTCTTCTCCGGCTTCGCGATCGCGGGCGCCGCCGGTTTCTCCCTGGTCGCCTCGCTGGCCGCGCTTGCCGCCTTCGGGGCCGGCGCCCTGGTGGGCGGCCGCATCGCCCACGCCCGCCGGGCCCACCGGGGCCGCGTCCTGCACCTGGCGCTCGTCCTGGAGACGGCCCTGGTCCTGGCGGCCTACGTCGTCGCCCGGTACGACGCCCCGCTGGACGCGGCGGGGGCCCGCTACCCGCTGATCGCGCTGCTCGGTCTCGCGCTGGGCATCCAGAACGCGACGGCCCGCGCCCTCGCCGTGCCGGACCTGACCACGACCGTCCTGACCCTGACCATCACCGGCATCGCCGCTGACAGCAGGGCCGCCGGCGGCCACGGCGGCAGGACGGGCCGCCGCGCCCTCTCGATCCTGGCGATGTTCGCCGGAGCCCTCGCCGGCGCCTTCGCCGTCCGCCACAGCGACGCGTCCCTGCCGCTGCTGCTCGCCACCCTGCTCCTCGCCGGCTGCACGCTGACCGCGTTCACCCTGGCCCGCTCGGACGCGAGGTGGACCGACCCGCTGTGACCGGCGTGCGGACGCCGGGGCGCACGACGGGCCCGGTCGGCCGCCGTGCCTACTTCCCGCGGGCCGCCGCCCGGGTCGGCC
Organism: Streptomyces sp. NPDC058464; assembly: GCF_042721035.1. Lineage (NCBI taxonomy): Bacteria > Bacillati > Actinomycetota > Actinomycetes > Kitasatosporales > Streptomycetaceae > Streptomyces > Streptomyces sp. NPDC058464. Next base: position 21,900 of record NZ_JBHXMA010000018.1, on the reverse strand, counting down.
GCCCCAGCGCCCAGAACAGGACACCGAGGAGCATGAACCCGACCAGCGGCACCAGCTCCGTCAGCAGGTACTTCCCGCGCTCGGCGTGGGTCCAGCCGTCCGGCGCGTAGTCGGCGCCGAACCAGTGGTCGCCGGCGCCGGGCGCGACCAGCTGCACGCTGGCGAAGAGGATGAGCAGGGTGAGGACGATGCTGATGACCCAGGGGAACGGGGCCCGGTACGGGCGGGGCGTGTCCGGGTACTTGCGGCGCAGGAACGGGAGCGCCGGGAAGATGCCCAGGTAGCTGACGAGGGTCGTCGACACGGCGAGCCCGAGGACCGCGCCGAAGAGCTTGGCCGCGCTGCCGTTGGTCAGCTGGTGGGCCAGGATCAGGACGCCGGTGGAGACCAGGCCGCTGAGGATGTTCACCCGCACCGGGGTGCCGAACCGGCTGGAGATCACGCCGAGGAAGCGGGGCGCCGCGCCGTCGTAGCCGGAGACGGCCAGGGCGCGGTCCGAACCCATGATCCAGGTGACGCCCGAGGACAGCACCGTGAGGATGAACATGATCGCGGCCAGGTCGCCGAGCACGGTGCCGAACCCGCTGAGCGTGGGCGTGCCGTCGGCGGCGACGTGGCCGCCGTACACCGTGAACACCTGCCGGATCGCGTCGACGAAGCCACCGAGGCCGGTGATCGCCTTGACCGGCAGGACGAGCAGGATGCCCAGGATCGGCAGCGCGTAGAGCAGAACGGAGAGGACGGCGCTGCGGAAGATGCCGTAGGGGACGTCCTTCTGCGCGTTCGTCATCTCGTCGCCGGCCGTGTTGGGCAGCTCGAAGCCGACGTAGTTGAACATCAGGACCGGTACCAGGCCGACGAACCCCGCGTAGGTCGGCGAGAAATCGCCGATGCCGAAACCGTGCAGACCGTGCTGGATCCCGTACACCACGACCGTGACCGTGAACAGGCCGAGCAGTACGAACCGGCTCCAGGCACCGATGGTCGGGATCCACTTGCCGACGTCGAAGGAGAGGATCGCGGCGAGCACGCCCACCCACACGAAGACGATCGTGAAGACGTAGAAGGCGGGGGTGCTCAGGTCCTTCCCGTCGTTGAAGAAGGTGGTGTACGCGGTGACGGCGGAGACGGCGAGGGTGCCGCCCAGCCACACCGGGTTGGTGATCCAGTACAGGAAGTTGTTGACGGCACCGGCCAGCCGCCCGAAGGCCCGGCTCGTCCAGATGTAGGGGCCGCCCTCGTCGGGGAAGGCGGCTCCGAGCTCGGCGATCAGCAGCGCGGAGGGCACGAAGAACACCACGGCCAGCACGATCAGCCAGGTGAACGCCTCGGCGCCGGACGACGCCACGGCTCCGATGGTGTCCACCCCGACGATGGTGCACAGGAGGAAGAACAGGATGTCGAAACGGCCGAAGTGCTTGCGCAGCTTCTGCCGTTCCTCCTGCGCAGCGGCCGGCGCGTCGACCGGCTCGGATGCGATGGGGCCAGCGGTCACCAGGAACTCCTGCATGCTCGGGTGAGGGGCGGAATTCGGCCAATGATCCGCCGCGCCGCACAAGCACACAAGCGGTCGGACCCAAGTCGTGACCATCGTTTCGGGCACTCATAGCCCCCGGAAATCTCCCGGAAACGCTGCGCCCCGAGCTGCCCGCCCCGCCTTCCGGCGCCGGTCAGGGCGTCGAGGGGCGGGTCTCCGTCCAGTCGACCAGCAGACGGCGCTCGGCGAACAGCCACTCCCCGTCCTGCTTCACGAACTCGTCGAGGTAGCGGATCGACGCGATCATCAGGGTGCGACGGCCGTCGTCCGCCACCGAGAGGTGGTGGGCCAGGCAGTAGCTCTCGCCGGTCGCGCGGTCCCCGTCCAGGGAGACGGTGCTCTGGCCGTTGAAGTGGGTCGTCGTCCGGTACGTGTTGAGGTTGTCGAAGACGGGGGCGAGGGAGTCGCGGCCGTGCAGTTCCTGCGTCGGCTGCGCCGCCGTGGCGTCCATGAACACCAGGAAGCGCGTGTCCTCCGTGAACAGACTCATCTGGCCCTTGGCATCCCGCCGGTCCGCGCAGTGGGCGTAGGCGTCGACCAGCTCGCGGATGGCCAGCCGGTCGGCGGCCTCCTGCGGGGAGACTGAGGTGTGGGCGGCCATGAGGGGTTCCTCCTGCTGTGCCGCACCCATCTATTTGACAGGTGTCTATTTGATGGGGGTATAAAAGCACTGCCGGTGTGGTCACGCAACGGCCTCGCACAGGACGTCCAGGAGGGCAGTGCTCTGAACGACCGGATCGATCCGCGCATCACCCGAACGGTCCGCGCCTTCGAGCAGGCCGTCGTGGAGCTGGCCTCGGAGCGTCCCGTCTCCCAGATCACCGTCGCCGAGCTCGCCGACCGGGCCGGTGTCACCCGGGCGACCTTCTACAACCGCTACAGCACCCCGCTGGACCCGCTCATCCAGGTCCTCCACGACGACCTCGAACGCGCCCACCGCCGGGAGGACGAGGTCCGGGCCCAGGGCGGACACTCCGCCCGGGAACTGCTCCGGCTCGCCACCGCCGGGGTCGCCGACCACGTCGAACGGTTCACGGACGTCTACCGGAACTCCCTGGCCGACCCCGCGGACAGCGGTGTCTACGAGGCACTCGTACGGCACTTCGGCGAGTACACCCTGGCGTTCCTGGCCCGCACCGAGCCGGCCGGCGTCCGCGGCGCCGACCGGCGGGTCATCGCCCAGTTCATGGCCCACGGGTTCGCCGGGGCCATCAAGGCCTGGCTCGGCGACCCGTCCGTCACCAAGGACGACCTGGTCGACGCGGCCGTGGCCTGCGCCCCCGCCTGGTGGACGTCCGGCTCCACGCCGGACGCCGCCTCCCAGCAACGGAGATCCTCGTGAACGTCGTCGTGTTCGGTGCGTCCGGCATGGTCGGACAGGGCGTCCTGCGCGCCTGCCTCCTGGACCCCACGGTCGGCAGTGTCCTGGTGGTGGGCCGCCGCCCGCTCGGCATCACCCACCCGAAGCTGACCGAGATCCTGCACGACGACTTCACCGACCTGTCCGCCATCGCCGACCGGCTGACCGGCCTGGACGCGTGCTTCTACTGCCTCGGCGTCTCCTCCGCAGGCATGAGCGAGCCGGAATACACCCGCGTGACCCACGACTTCACGCTCGCCGCCGCCCACACGGTGCTCGCCGCCAGTCCCGGACCGACCTTCACCTACGTCTCCGGCGAGGGCACCGACAGCACCGAACAGGGCCGCACCATGTGGGCGCGGGTGAAGGGCCGTACCGAGAACGCCCTGCTCGCCCTGCCGATGAACGCGTACATGTTCCGCCCCGGCTACATCCAGCCCCGCCACGGAGCGGTCTCCCGGACCCGCTCCTACCGCGTCATGTACACCCTCACCTCCTGGTGCTACCCCCTGCTGCACCGCCTCGTCCCCGCCCACACCACGACCACCGAGCACCTCGGCCGCGCCATGCTGGCGCTGACCCGCCCGGGCGTGACCGCGAGCAGGGTGCTGTACAGCAAGGACATCAACCGCCTGGGCGCCTGACGGTTCGCTCCCGCCCCGAGGACCTGCCCTGCCACAGGGCGCCCTGCCGTACGGCCACGAGCATGACGGCCAGGGCGGCCAGCGCGAGCGCGGCACCGGTGTAGAGCGGTGCCGTGTAGCCGAGGCCCGCGGTGATGGCCAGGCCGCCGAGCCAGGCGCCCAGGGCGTTGCCGACGTTGGACGCGGACACGTTGGCGCTCGCCGCCAGCGCCGCCCCGTGGGCGGCGTCGGTCACCCTGGTGATCATGCCGGGGACGGCTGCGAACCCGGCCACCCCCATCAGGAACACCAGCACCACCGACGCCACGGCGTTGCCGGCCAGCAGGCCGAACAGGCCCAGGGTGACGGCCAGTCCGAGGAGCGCGAGGACCAGGGCGCGGTCCCGGTCGCGGTCCGCGGCCCGGCCGCCGACCAGGTTCCCCACGACCAGGCCGACGCCGTACACCATCAGCAGCCAGGCGACATCGTCCGGGGAGAACCCGCCGACCTCGGTGAAGGTGTACGCGATGTAGCTGAACGCCCCGAACATCCCGCCGTAGCCGAGCGCGGTGGCGGCCAGCGTGAGCCAGACCTGCGCGGAGCGGAACGCGCGGAACTGGACCCGCAGTCCACCGAGTGCCCCGCCCTCCGGCACCGGGCCCGCCCGGCCGGGGACGAGGGCGACGATGCCGGCCAGCGTCAGCACGCCGATCGCGGTGACGGCCCAGAAGGCCGCCCGCCAGCCCCAGCGCTCTCCCACCAGCGCACCGAACGGCACACCCAGGACGTTCGCGAGCGTCAGCCCGGCGAACATCACCGCCACCGCGCGGGACTTCCGCTCCGGCGCCACCAGACCGCTCGCGACGAGCGAGCCGATGCCGAAGAACGAGCCGTGGCACAGGGCGGCGACGATCCGCCCGAGCAGCATCACGGAAAAGGTGGGCGCGATCGCGGACAGCAGGTTGCCGACGACGAACAGCGCCAGCAGGCCGACCAGGACCTGCTTGCGGGGCAGCCGTGCCGTCGCCGCGGTGAGTGCGACGGCGCCGACGGCGACACTCAGCGCGTACCCGGAGATCAGCCGGCCCGCCGTCGCCTCGGACACCGCGAAGTCCGACGCCACCTGCGGCAGCAGACCGGCGACCAGGAACTCGGTGAGCCCGATGCCGAACCCGCCGAGCGCCAGCGCGATCAGGCCGCTCGGCGTCCGGCGCGCCCCGAATCCACCCATGGACCGACCCTCACCGCCGGCGGCGGCCCCGTCCATGGACAAAGATCGACGGGGCTTGGACGAATCGATCCGGGCACGGTCGGGTCCCGGTTGCCCTTCTGTGCCAACTCGGGCTGCCAGCAAGGCAATTGACTCCGACCGGCACAGCGACCGGGGCGACGGCGTCGTAGCCTTTCGAGGTTTGTCGATCACAGCCGATCACGGCCGAACGCAGCCGATCGCAGGTGCGCCACCTCGGAAAGCGAGTGGAATTCCCATGATTGCCGTGCCGCCGTTCTACCTCTGATCTTGGCCAGTGCTCCGCCCTTCAGGGCGGGGGTGAAGGCCATCCTTGGCCCGGAGGCGCGAAGCGCCGGAGTGCTCTGCGCCCTTGGGATGAAGGTCAGACAGGGCGCTGCTGGTTTTCGATGTACTGCTTGACGACGGTCAGGGGTGCCCCGCCGCATGATCCTGCGAAGTAGGAGCCGGACCAGAAGTGTCCACCCCACAGGTACCGGCGGACATGACTGTCGTACTCCTGGCGGAGTCTGCGGGAGCTGACGCCCTTGAGGGAGTTGACCAGCTTGGAGAGCTGGACCTTGGGCGGGTAGTGCACGAGCAGGTGGACGTGGTCCTGTTCGCCGTTGAATTGCTTCAGCTCGGCCTCGAAGTCGGCGCAGACTTCCCGCATGATCTCTTCTGTGCGGGTCAGCATGGCGTCGGTGAACGCCTTCCGCCGGTACTTCGTGACAAAAACCAAGTGAACGTGCAGGTTGTAAACAACATGGCGACCAGTTCTGACATCGGGATTAGGGTTCCAGCGGGGTGACATAAACCAATGGTAGGGTCTCGATTGTGAGTCACAACACCCTGGTCAAGCGGCAGTTCGGGCACCGTGCCCGGCTTGCGCTGTCGCCTGCCGAGAGGTTGAAGGCAGACGGCCAGGCGCACGCGGCCCGCACGATGTGGAACCTGCTGCACGCGTGGTGGCGGATGATGCCGAAGGAGAAGCGGACACTCGCGAACGCGGACGCCGCGATCCGACAGGCCCGTGAGGACATCGACTTCCTGGCCGCCCTCCCCGCCCAGGCCGCGCAAGCGGTACTCAAGACGTACTTCCGGGCGTGGAAGAACTGCTGGGAGGGCCGCGCCGACGCCCCGAACTTCAAGGGCCGGTTCCGCACGGCGATGTCCGTGGACATCCCGCAGGGCCGGGACCTGAACATCACCCGCGTGCACCGCCGCTGGGGCATGGTCAACATTCCCAAGATGGGCCGAGTCCGCTTCCGGTGGACCAAAGACCTTCCGGTCGGCAAGCGTGCAGGCGCGGAGAACCGGATCACCGGGGCACGACTGATCAAGGACGTGCTCGGCTGGCACCTCGCCTTTCGTGTTCAGACCCTGGAGGTCAAACCCGGTCCCCACCAGGGGCCGGACGTCGGTATCGACGTGGGCGTCACCGTGCCCATAGCCCTGTCGGACGGGGAAACGTACGAGCACGGCGCATGGCTGACCGGCAAGGAGAAGGCAAGGCTCCTGTACTTGGAGCAGCGTGCCGCGCAGCGTAAGCAGCACCGCAAGCCCGGCGAGCGCACCAGCCGCCGGCTGCACCGTACCTATGACCAGATCGCAGGACTGCGCGCGAAAGCCAAGCGCCGGGTCTTGGACTGGCAGCACCAGACGACCACCGTCATCGCCCGCACATACGGCACCGTCGTGGTCGAAGCACTCAGCATCACGAACATGGTCAAGTCGGCCAGGGGAACCATCGAGGAGCCGGGGAAGAACGTTGCCCAGAAGGCTGGGCTGAACCGCTCCATCAGCGGGGAGGCATGGTGCCGGACGGTCACCATGCTGACGTACAAGACCGCCCAGCTCGGCGGCACCGTGGTCAAGGTCCCCGCCCCCGGCACCTCCAGGCGCTGCTCAGCGTGCGGCTTCACCACGTCCGGCAGCCGGGAGAGTCAGGCCGTGTTCGTGTGCAAGAACCCGGACTGCGGCTGGTCGGGCAACGCCGACCACAACGCAGCCCGGAACGTCTTGCACCTGTACCGGATGGGCCTCGCGCTCATCCCGGCTGCCGGGAGGGCAGTCGTCAGGCGCGCGAAGCGCGTCAAGCCCGCTGCCGCGAGGTAAGCAGGAATCTCCCGGCTTCAGCCGGGAGAGCACTTCAATGTCCGATACCTTCCGCGGAATCCCCCCACACCGCGGCCGCCGAACGCACGGTCGTGGAGTGGCTCGACAAGTTCGGGCTTTTCGAAAGCCCCACCCAGCGCGACTACTTCGCCCGCTCGCACTTCCCGGCCTTCCCCGGACGCTCCTTACCGGACGCCGACCCGGACCTGCTGGTACTCCCCGGCAAGGAGGTGATGTGGCTCCAGTCGTTCGACGACGTGCACAGCGACGAGAAGCCGGGCGCCACCCCGCCCGAGGAGTACATCCACTGCTGGCCCGGCTGACCAGGATCACGGAGGACCCGCAGGCTCCGTTGCTGCCCGACAATCCGTGGGCCCAGGCCCTGCGCGACCTGCGGCTGGACGTCGGTGAGCGGGCCACCGACGTCCAGACCGAACGCTGGGTGCAGGCCAACGTCGAGTACTTCGACGGGCTGCTCTGGGAGGCCGCCAACCGTGCGGAGGGGCGGATCCCCTCCCTCGACGACTACGTGGCCATGTGGCTGAAGCAGTCCGGGGTCTACCCCTGCGTCGTCTTCACCGACATCGCCTGCGGCTACGAGGTGCCCGCCGCCGACTGGGCCGGCCGCCGGGCCCGCACCCTGCGCGAGATGACCGCGGTCCTCATCGGCTGGGACAACGACCTGACCTCCTACGACAAGGAGGTCGCCCGCGCCGCCGAGCGGAACTTCCCGGTGGTGCAGAACCTGGTGTCGGTACTGGCGGCCCAGTACGCCCTGCCGGCGGGCACCGGCCTCGCCTACAGCCCCTACCTGCTCCACCGCGACCCCGGAGTGTTCGCCGACCCCGACCGGTTCGACCCGGACCGTTGGCTGCCGGAGCGCGCCGCATCCGTGTCGAAGGACGCGTTCGTGCCGTTCGGCGGCGGTGTCCACAAGTGCATCGGCGACACGTTCGGGATGACCGAGGCGACCCTGGCGCTGGCCACGATCGCGGCCCGCTGGACCCTGACCCCGGAGTTCCGGGGCCCGGTCGAGCCGGCACCGCGGCGCGCCACGCTCAGCCCCGCCCGGCTCCCGATGCGGGTCGCCGGACGACCGTAGCCACGGCGGGAACCGGATGCGGGCGGCAGGATCCACGTCGCCCGCACTCGGCACCACCCTTCGCGAAACCCTTTCTTCACACCTTGACTTAACATCACGGATATTGCTTGGATCTCGGTTCGGCACGGCACGACCCCCGACACCCCCACAGAGTCCAGGAGTTGCTGTGAGACGTACGATCACCGCGATCGCGGCCGTCACTGTCATGACACTGCCACTCATCGGCGCGAGTCTGTCCGCACGGACCGGCCCACCAGCGAACGGGAGCGCCGGGCACGGCCAGGTCGTCACCGGCACCTACTCCACCGGCGGCACGCAGGCGTGGCAGCCCCTGCCGATCGTCAGGACGGGCGCGGACCAGGGCGGTGCCGTCGACGCCACCGTGGTCGCCGACCCGGCCGCCCTCCGGCAGAAGTACACCGGCATCGGCTTCTCCCTGGACGAGACCAGCGTCTCCAACCTGTGGAAGCTCACCCCCGCCGAGCGTGCGGCGGCCGTCCGGCTGCTCGTCGACCCCGAGCACGGCGCCGGACTCGACCGGTTCCGGCTGACGGGACGGCGGCACCCTGCACTGGACACCGGCCCGGGACAACAACATCGACTGGGACCAGGTCGCGGCCACCACCAAGTGGAAGGACCGGCTGGTGACCGTCGACACGGGGACGAGGAGGTTCACGGTCCGCGACGAGCTGTACGGGCTCGGGCAGTTCGCGAAGTACCTCGCGCCCGGTGACGTCCGCCTGGAGTCCAGCGCCACGGATCACGGCGTCAGCAACGTCGTCTACCGCACCCGGGACGGCGGATACGTCACCGTCCTCGGCAACGGCAACGGCACGGACAGCAGGGTCCGGGTCACCGTCGGCGGCCAGAGCTTCGTGACGACCGTACCGGCGGGCTCCTTCGCCACCTACCGGTGGCACGGGCGGGCGTAGGGCTAACCCCCGGAGGCGACGACCGGCCTGCCGGATGGTGACGGCCGGGCCGGTCCACAAAGCTGAGAGGCGTCGCGGAACACACGCAGTCCGAGCCGTCCGAGCCGTCCGAGCGGTCTGCGCGGTCTGCGCGGCCTGTGCGGTCTGCGCAGCCAAGGAGGCCTGCCTTGCTCACCCGCCGCACCGCCCTGCTGTCGGCCGTCGTCGCCACCACCCTGTCCGCCGTCTCCGTGCGCACCGCGTCGGCCGCGCCGCGCACGGCAGGACGGGTGCGGCTGACCCTGCCCACGCCCAGCGGGCCCCATCCGGTGGGCACGGTCTCCGTGCGTCTCGTCGACACCGCACGCGCCGATCCCTGGATCACCGCACAGCCGTACCGGGAGCTGATGATCAGCATCCGCTACCCGGCGCGGGACACCGGCGGCCACCCCCGGGCACCGCAGATGCTGCCCGGCGAGGCCGCCGGCTTCGCCGCCGTGAACAACCTCGCCGGCGTGCCCGCCGACAAGGTCGACTGGGCGGCCACCCGCACCCACGCGCACGAGGGCGCCCCGGCCGACCGGGACCGGGGCCCGTACCCGGTCGTCTGCTACTCGCCCGGTGCCGGCGACCCGCGTTCCCTCGGCACCACCCTCTGCGACGACCTCGCCTCCCGCGGCTACGTCGTGGTGATGCTCGACCACACCTACGACGCCGCCGCCGTCCAGTTCCCCGACGGCCGGGTCGAACGCACCGTGCTGCCCGCGGAGTACGACAAGGCCTTCCCGGACGAGAAGCGCATCAGGGCCCTCCTGAGGAAGACGATGGAGGTGCGGGTGGCGGACACCCGCTTCCTGCTCGACGAACTGCCGCGCGCACTGCCCCGGGAACTGCGCGGCACCCCGGACTGGAACCGCATCGGCATGTTCGGCCAGTCGGCGGGCGGTTTCACCGCTCTCCAGGCGATGCACGACGACCGGCGGATCGCGGCGGGAGCCAACCTGGACGGCGTCGTCGCCTACGTCCAGGACGACGGCGACCACGGTTACCTCTCGACCGTCGCCGTCGACGGCCTCGACCGCCCCTTCCTGCTGATCGGCAAGGACGGCAACGACCTGAGCACGGTCCCGTCCTGGAACGCCCTGTGGCGGCACAGCCGCGGCCCGCGCGAGGGCCTGACCCTGCGCGGCGCCGAACACGCCACGTTCACCGACGAGGAGGCGATGGTCCCGCAGATCGCGCGCGGGCTCGGTCTGCCGCGGGAAACGGTCGTGAATCTCATCGGCACCATCGCTCCGGCCCGCGCCGTTCCTGCCGAACGGGCCTGCCTGGCCTCCTTCTTCGACCGCCGGCTGCGCGGCCGGAACGACACCGGGCTGCCGGGCAGGCTGCCGGAGGTGCAGCCCTTCGCCCGGTGAGCGGCGTGAGCGGAGTGAGCGGCCGTCTCCCCGGCCGATGCCGGGGGAGTCACCCGGGAAGCCAGCACAGGCCGTCGTCGGTGACCCCGAGCTTCCCGGACGCGGACGGCGACCGGGCCGGGCCGTCCAACGGTGCCCCGTACAGGGCCTGTTCCTGGAGGTCCTTGCCGGTGCGGAAGGTCTCGGTGACGACCCGGGTGGTCAGGAGCGGGTTCGTACGGTCGCCGGAAGCGGCCAACCGGTCCACCGCGCCCTCCAGTTCGGCCACCGAGGTGCTCCACCGGACGCCGAGCCCGCCGGCGCCGGGTATCCCGGTGTCACCCGACGCCACACCCCCGGCCAGCTCGGCGAAGGCGGCGGCCTCGTCGACGTCCACCCGGGTGATCTTCTTCGCCGACCAGAAGTACGAGTCCTCGTCCCGCTCCATGTCGTAGAACGCGACGAGGAACTCGTAGAACACCCCGTACTCCCGGCGGTAGCGGGCCTCGAACTCGGCGAGGCCGCGCTCCTCCGGCACCCTGCCCTCCAGGGCCGCGTTCACCGCGCGGGCCGCCAACAGGGCGCCGTAGGTGGCCAGATGGACGCCCGAGGAGAGCACGGGGTCCACGAAGCAGGCGGCGTCGCCGACCAGCGCCATGCCCGGGATCCACAGGGACGTCTTCCAGTAGGAGTAGTCCTTGCGCACCCGGACCCGGTCGTACGGCGGCTCGGTCGCCACCGGTACGTCCGTCAGCAGCCGGTCGACCTCGGGACAGGCCTTGATCATGTCCTGCCACGCGGCCCGCGGGTCGCCCTGCACGGCCGCGTAGTGCTCCGGTGCGATCACCGCCCCGACGCTGGTCAGGTCGGAGCGCAGCGGGATGTACCAGAGCCAGCCGGCGTCGAACGCGGCGCAGAAGATGTTGCCGTCGTTCGGCGCGGGGAGCCGGCGGCCGCCCGCGTAATAGCCGAACACGGCGAGGTTGCGGAAGAAGTCCGAGTAGACGCGTGCCCCGCCCACCCGGCCGTGGATCCGGCTGGTGTTGCCGGACGCGTCGACGACGAACCGGGCGTGCGCGGTGCGCGGGGTGCCGTCCCGGCCGGTGTACTCGACACCGCGCACCCGCCCGCCCTCGCTCAGCACCCGGCGCACCGGGCAGCCCTCGCGGACGTCGGCGCCCGCCCGCGCCGCGTTGCGCAGCAGGATCTCGTCGAACCGTGAGCGCTCCACCTGGAAGGCGGTCGCGGTGGGATCCGGCAGCCGGGGCGTCGTCGCGAAGGAGAACTGCCAGGGCTCCGGATCCCGGCCCCAGCGCAGGGTCCCGCCGCGCTTGAGGGTGAAACCCGCCGCCGCGACCTCGTCGGCGACGCCCAGCAGACGGCACAGGCCGTGGACCGTGGCGGGCAGCAGCGACTCGCCGATCTGGTAACGGGGGAAGGTCTCCCGCTCCAGCAGAAGCACGCGGTGCCCGCGCCGGGCCACGGCCGTCGCGGCGGTCGACCCGGCCGGCCCACCACCGACGACGATCAGGTCGTACTGCTCGTACTCCTCGTGCCGCAAAGTCATGCAGTATCTCCTCTTCCGAACGAGGCGGGGGCGGTGGTCACCTGGTCAGCCAGGCACGGATCGCCGCGGCCGTGCTGCCGGCGTCCTGGTGCAGCAGGGAGTAGTGGTCGCCCGGCACGTCCACGGCCTCGTGCGGCAGCGGCCAGTGCGGCCGCCAGTCGTCGTCGGGAGCGCTGCGCAGCATCTCCGCGGTGGGCCTCCCGCGCAGCAACAGGGCCGGGACCGGGGACGGTTCGGGCCGCCAGCTCTCCATCACCCGGACGTACCCGCCTCCGGCGATCAGCAGGGAGTCGTCCAGCCGGTCGACCACCTCGGCGTCGAGCGCGGCACCCGCGGACATCAGCGCCTGCCCGCGCACGTCCCCACGGCGCAGCACCCCGGCATGGGTGTCGAGCAGGACCACCCCGGCCGGCGGCTCGCCCTCCGCCGCCAGCTGCCGCGCCACGGCATGGGCGATCGCGCCGCCCGCGCAGTAGCCGACCAGGACGGGCGGCCGCTCGACGGGCAGCGAGCGCACGGTGTCGGCGTGCGCCCGCACCAGCGTGGCCACGCTGTCCGGAACGGCCCGCCGGGTGCCGAAACCGGGATGCTCCAGCACCTGCAGATCCCGCTCGCCGTCGAACTGCCCGGCCAGGCCCGTGGGCAGGCGCAGGTGCGGTGCCATGTAGTCGGGGAGGTAGACCAGCGGGGTGCCGTCGCCGTGCGCGAGCTGCAGCGGCGGCACGGTGTGCCGGGCCCGCTCCCCGCCGGAGAAGACCGGCAGGGCGTACGCGGCGAAGAAGCGCAGCGCCATCGCCTCCTTCGGCCCTTCCTCGCGCAGGACGCGGTGGTAGAGGGGGCTGAACCGGTAGGGGGCGTGGGGGAGTTGTGTGGGAGCGGCGGTCTGTGGCGCGGGCACGGGTTCGGCCTCGGCCTCGGACTCGGGCCGGGGTTGCCGAGGGGCGACGGCAGACTCCGCCCCCATGTCCGGTCCCTGCACCGCGTCCTCGTCGAGCAGCACCCCGTGGACGTGTGCCGTCAGCTCGGGGAGCGTCGGGTACTCGAGCACGACGGTGGGCGACAGGCGGACCCGGGTGAACGCGCTGAGGCGGTTGCGGACCTGCACGGCGGAGAGGGAGTCGAAGCCGATCTCGGTGAAGGAGCGTTCGGCGGGCAGCGCGGACGGGTCCGGGAAGCCCAGCACCGCCGCGATCTCGGCGCGGATCAACTCGGCCAGCAGCTCGGGGTGTTCGGACGGCGCGACAGCGGCGAGCCGCTCGCGCCAGGCACCGGGCGCCCGGGCGGCGTCGGCCGGGGGCGGCGCGTCGGCCGCCGCCGGGCTGCGCGGCAGCAGGTCGGCGAGGACGGGCGGCGCGTCCGGTCCCGCCGCGGCCCGCAGGTCCAGCGGCACCGGTACCAGGACCGGTTCAGGACGGCGCAGCGCGGCGTCGAGGAGAGCGATGCCCTCCCGCTCGCCGACGGGCAGCACACCGCCCTCGCGCAGCCGGTCCGGCGCGATCCGGCCCGCCATGCCGGCCGCGCCCGCCGTGGTCCACGGCCCCCACGCCAGCGACTGTGCGGGCAGGCCGCGGGCCACCCGGTACCGGGCGAGCGCGTCGAGGAACCCGTTCGCGGCGGCGTAGTTCGACTGCCCCGGCCTGCCGAGCACACCCGCGGCCGAGGAGTAGAGCACGAAGGCGGCCAGGTCCAGGTCCTTCGTCGCCTCGTGCAGATGCCAGGCACCGTCCGCCTTCGGCGCGAGCACGGCCGCGATCCGCTCGGGCGTCATGGCGGCCGTCACGCCGTCGTCCACCACCCCGGCCAGGTGGAAGACGGCGGTGAGCGGCGGCCGGCAGGACGCGACCAGCGCGTCCACGGAAGTCCGGTCGCTCACGTCGCACGCCACCACGCGTACGTCGGCGGCCAGTTCGTCCGCCCAGTCCGGGGCCTTTCCGCCGCGGCCGGCCAGCAGTAGGTGCCGGACGCCGCGTTCGGTGACCAGGTACCGGGCCAGGCTCGCCCCGAGCGCACCGGTGCCTCCGGTGACGAGGACGGTCCCCTCGGGATCGAGGTCGGGGGGCTCGGCGGTCGGCGGATCGGCGGGGGCCAGCCGGGGAGCCATGGCGACGCCTGCGCGCAGGGCGAGTTCGGGCTCGCCGGAGCGCAGCGCCGCCGCCACGGCCGCAGTCGAGGTCGGGGTCGAGGCCGCAGTCGTGGCCGTCGGCAGGGCCGTCGTCGTGGCCGCTGCGCCCTGTCGGTCGACCAGCACGATCCGGCCCGGATGTTCGGACCCGGCGCTGCGGACGAACCCGGCGACGGCGGCCTCGGCGAGGTCCGGGGTGTCCCCGGTGGCGTTCTGGGTGAGGACCAGCAGCCGGCCCGGCCGTGCGTCGGCGGTCCACTCCCGCACCCGCTCCAGCACGGCGCCGAGCAGCGCCCGCACCCGGTCGGGCACCGGCGTGTCCGGGGGCAGAGCGGCGGCCGGCCCGGCCACATCGAGCAGCTCGTGCTCCGGGGTCGCGCCGTCGGCCGGGGGCACGGTCACGGGCCGCCAGGTGAGCCGGTACGTCTCGGCCGGCGGCCGGGTCGCCGGGATCGTCCGGGTGACCACGGACTCCACGGCCGCCACCGGCAGTCCGGCCCCGTCGCTGAGGGTGACGCGGAACTCGTCCGGACCGAGCCGTCGTACGACCGCTCGCGCGGCGGCGACGCCGGTCGCGTACGCCGTCACCCCGGAACACGTCACCGGCGCTTTCGGCTCCCCCGGCTCCTCGGCCAGCAGCGCGGCGTGCAGGGCGGCGTCGAACAGGGCCGGGTGCAGGATGTAGGACCCTGCGGTCGCCGCTTCCCCGGGAGGCAGCGCCAGCTCGGCGAAGGTCTCGTCGTCCCGGCGCCACAGCGCGGTGACGGCGCGGAAGACAGGCCCGTAGCGATGGCCGTGGGCGGCGAGGCGCTCGTAGTCGACGGCGATCCGCTCCGCGCCCACCGGCGGCCAGGCGCCGGGCGTCTCCTCGGTCAGCGCTTCTCTCTGCGCTGCGGTCGGTTCTTCCGCCGGGGCGGTCGTCGCGGTGGCGTGCCGGGTCCATGGCTCGCTCGTGTCGGCCCGGCGGCCCCAGACGGTGACCGGCCGCCCGCCCGTCCCGTCCGGCGCCCCGGCCACCACCTGCACCTGCGCCCCCTGCCCCGGGGCGAGGACGAGCGGGGCCCGGAGCGCGAGTTCGGCCAGCCGGACCGGCCCGGCGGAGCCGTCCGCGCGGGCCGCCAGCTCGGCGAAGACGGTCGCCGGGACCACCACCCGGCCGCCGATCACATGGTCGGCCAGCCAAGGATGGTGGTCGAGGGACAGCACGCCGGTGTGCCGGATCACGGGCCCGTCGGCATCGGGCACCGGCTCGCCCAGCAGCGGATGGCCGGACCCGCTCCGCGGCCGGACGGCGTCCAGCCAGTAGCGCTGCCGCCGGAAGGGGTGGGTGGGCAGGGGACGCCGTCGGGCACCGGAGTCGGCGTACACCGACCGCCAGTCCACCCCGACCCCGTGCACGTGCAGCGCCGCCAGGGCCTCGACCGTCGTCCGGGCGTCTGCGCACGACACGAACACCGCACCCGCGTCCGGACCGACGCACTCCTCGGCCGCCACGCCGAGCGAGGGGGACGGCCCGGCCTCGACGAAGGCCGTGACGCCCTCCTCGGCCAGCAGGCGCACCGCATCGGCGAACCGGACCGTCTCACGGGCCTGCCGCACCCAGTGCCCGGCCGTGGCGAGCGCGTCCGTCTCCGCACGCCCGGTCAGCGTGGACACGACCGGCACGGCCGCCCGCCGGTAGGTCACCGACTCGGCGACCGCACGGTACCCGTCCAGCACCGGGTCCAGGAGTGGCGAATGGAAGGCATGGCTCACTCGCAGGCGCCGCTGCGGCCGTCCGACGGCGGCGGCCAGCGCCGTCACCGCGTCCTCGGGCCCGGAGAGCACGACCGACTCCGGCCCGTTGACCGCCGCGACCGCCACGGTCCGCCCGGGAACCCCGTCGAGCAGCGGCGTCACTTCGGCCGGCGACGCCCGGACGGCGATCATCGCGCCGCCGGCGGGCAGGGCCGCCATCAGCCGGCCGCGCGCGGCGACCAGCCGTACCGCGTCGGCCCGGGAGAACACCCCGGCGACATGGGCGGCGGCCAGCTCGCCGACCGAGTGCCCGACCAGCCGGTCCGGCCGTACGCCGAAGCCGGCGAGGAGGGCGTGCAGAGCGACCGCGTAGGCGAAGAGCGCGGGTTGCGCGTAGTCGGTGCGGTCCAGGAGACCCGGATCGTCGATCACCTCCAGCAGAGGGCGGTCGAGCCACGGGGTGAACTCCTCGCACAGACCCGTGAACGCCCGGTCGAAGGCGGGGAAGGCCGTCCGCAGCCCGCCGCCCATCCCGGGGCGCTGGGCCCCCTGGCCGGGGAAGAGGAGCGCCACCTTCGGCCGTGGGCGCGCGGTGCCTCGCAGCAGGGCCGGACCGTCGGCGCCCGCGGCCAGGTCACGCACCCCCCTGAGCAGGCCTTCGGCGTCCGGGGCCAGGACGGCGGCCCGGTGCGACAGCGGGGTCCGCGTCGTGGCCAGCGAGAGCGCGACGTCCAGGGCGTCCGCGTCGTCCCGTACGCCGGCCAGCTCGGCCGCCAGCCTCCCGGCATGGGCCCGCATCCCGGCCTCGTCACCCCCGCCGACCAGCCAGGGCATCGGCGGCAGCCGACGGGGCGGCGGCGCGGCCGAGTCCGCATCGGCCGCCGCGCGGTCCGCCGGGACGATCTCGGTCGGCTCCTCGATGATCACGTGGGCGTTGGTGCCGCCGATGCCGAACGACGAGACCGCCGCCCGGCGCGGACGGTCGCGGCGCGGCCACGGGCGGGCCCGGTCGAGCAGTCGTACCGCACCGCCGGACCAGTCGACGTGCGGCGACGGCCGCTCCGCGTACAGCGAGGCGGGCAGTTCGTCGTGGCGCATCGCCTCGATCATCTTGATCAGGCCCGCCACCCCCGACGCGGCCTGGGTGTGCCCCAGGTTCGACTTCACCGAGCCCAGCCACACGGGGTCGGCCGGGTCACGGTGCTGCCCGTAGGTCGCGAGCAGGGCGCCCGCCTCGATCGGGTCGCCGAGCGCGGTGCCCGTGCCGTGCCCCTCGACCGCGTCGACGTCGGACCCCGCCAGCCCCGCGTCGGCCAGCGCCAGCCGGATCAGGTCGCGCTGTGCCTCGCCGTTGGGGGCGGTCAGGCCGTTCGACGCGCCGTCCGAGTTCACGGCGGAACCGCGCAGCACCGCCAGCACCGGATGGCCGTTGCGGCGGGCGTCGGACAGCCGCTCCAGCAGCACCAGACCGACCCCCTCGGCCCAGGCCGTGCCGTCCGCGCCCGCGGCGAACGACCGGCAGCGTCCGTCCGGCGACAGCCCGCGCAGCCGGCTGAACACGACGAACGGCCGCGGGTTCGACAGCACCGTCACCCCGCCCGCCAGCGCCAGCGAACACTCCCCGGCCCGCAGCGACCGGGCCGCCAGATCCAGCGCCACCAGCGAGGACGAACACGCCGTGTCCAGGGTCAGCGCCGGACCGCGCAGCCCGAGGACGTAGGAGATCCGGCCGGACGCCACGCTCGGCGACGAGCCGACGCCGAGCTGGGCCTCCAGCTCGTGCGCCGGCCGTCCGCCGCCGTACCCGCCGGCGTGCATCAGGCCGACGAACACACCGGTGTCGGTGCCCCGCAGCTCCGGCGCCGGGACACCGGCCCGTTCGAAGGTCTCCCAGGCGACTTCGAGGAGCAGCCGCTGCTGGGGATCGGTGGCCAGCGCCTCGCGGGGCGACATGCCGAAGAACAGCGGGTCGAAGTCCGCGACCCCGTCGAGGAACCCGCCGCGGCGGGTGTACGTCGTCCCGGGCCGGTCGGGGTCGGGGTGGTGCAGCGAGGTGAGGTCCCAGCCGCGGTCGGTGGGGAACTCACCGGTGGCGTCGCGGCCTTCGGCCACCAGGCGCCAGAGGTCCTCGGGCGAGCTCACACCGCCCGGAAAGCGGCAGCCGACCGCCACGATCGCCACCGGCTCGGCCTCCGGACCACGCCGCGGCCCGACCCCGGCGATTCCGTCCGGCGCGGTTGCGCCCGCGGCGGTCCCGGCTGTTCCTGCGGATACCGGCCCGGTCGCCCCGTACAGCAGGGCGTCCAGGTGGGCCGCGACCGCGGCCGGGGTCGGGTGGTCCCACACCAGCGTCGCCGGCAGCCGCAGCCCGGTGCGGGTGCCGAGCCGGTGCCACAGGGTCATGGCGTCCATCGACGTCAGACCGAGGTCGGCGAACGCCGTGCCCGGATCGGCGGCCGTCCCCCGGATCCCCGCCGTCTCCGCGCACACCAGGTCGGTCAACGCGGCGCGTCGCTCACCGGGCGTCCGGCCGGCCAGCTCGGCGAGCCCCGGATCGGCCGGGCGGTCGGTGAGAGCCTGGCGCAGCAGGGCCCGGCGCAGCTTGCCGCCGGAGGTGCGCGGTACCGCCGGGGCCGGCAGCACCTCCTCGGGCACCTTGTGCGCGGAGAGCACCGCGGCGCAGGCGCGCAGCAGCGGCACCGGATCGAGGTCGAGGTCCGGGCGGTCCGGCACCACGAACGCCACCGGAACCTCGCCGAGCAGCGGATGGGCCCGCCCGACCACGGCCGCGTCCCGCACCCCGGGCAGACCGCACAGCACCCGCTCCACCTCGGCCGGGTCGACGTTCTCGCCGCCGCGCACGATACGGTCGCCCGCCCGGCCGGTGACGGTCAGAAAGCCTTGCCCGTCGAGCCGGCCCAGGTCACCCGTGCGGTACCAGCCGTCGCGCAGGGCGGCGGCGGTCTCCTCGGGCCGGTTGTGGTAACCGAGCATGACGCCGGGGCCGCGGACCCAGATCTCACCGTCGCCACCGTCACCGCTGGCACCGCGGTCCCTGTCGGTCCCGCCGGCCCGCTCCGGCGCGACGGCCCGTACCGCCACCTCCATGCCGGGCAGCGGCATCCCGCTGCTGCCGCGCACCCGGGGTCCGGTGGGCGACTCCACCGCGATCTTGCCGCAGGTCTCGGTACTGCCGTAGCCGTCCAGCAGCGGGGCGCCGAACCGTGCCTCCGTCTCCTCCCGCAGCTCGGGGTCGCTGGGTGCGCCGGCCGTGACGCACAGCCGCAGCGAGGGCACGGCACCGAGGCCGGCGTCCAGCAACTGCCGGTAGGTGAGCGGCACCCCGGCCAGCACGGTCGGTGCGTACTCGGCGACCAGGCGTGCCAGTGCGGCCGGTTCCCGGGCCGTGGTGATCCGGGCGCTCGCCCCAGCCATGGTGGTGCCCAGGACGCAGAGCGAGTGGGCGTAGGTGTGCGAGAGGGGCAGCGGCCACAGGACGCGGTCCGCCGCCGACAGCCCGAGCCGGGGCAGATAGCAGGCGGCCGAGGACCACAGTGCGGACCGCTGGCTGGAGATCGCGGCCCTGGCGGTGCCGGAGGTCCCGGAGGTGTAGAGCAGCCAGGCGGGCTCGTCCAGGCCGAGATCGTCCGGGGGAGCGGACGCCGGTGTCGTGGCCGTCGTCTCCCAGGCGGTGACCCCGTCGGGCAGCGGTCCGTCACCGGTGACCAGCAGCCGGACGGGACGTCCGGCCGTCAGCCGCGTGATCCGTGACAGGTGGTGCGGGTCGGTGACCAGCACGGCCGGATCGCAGTCGGCCAGCAGCCCGGCGAGCTCGGCGTCCGTGGCGCGGGAGCTCAGCGGCACCCCCACCGCGCCGGCCCGAACCGTGGCCAGCAGCCCCTCGGCCAGCTCCACGCCGTCACCCAGGCAGAAGGCCACCCGCGCCGTGCGGCCGACCCCCAGCCCGGCCGCCAACCGGGCGGTCCTGCGCTCCAGCTCGGCCCAGCTCACCGTCCGCCGGTCATCGGCGAAGGCGACCCTCCCGCCGTAGCGCTCGGAGTTCTCGACGAGCAGTTCCGCCACGGGCCGCACATCCGACGCCCCCGTCATTCCCACCAGGCTCCCCCTCGGTGCCAACACCCCTGCTGCCCGTCCCCGTTGGCGAGCCTACGGCCGACCGCACCGCGGACGTCCCCGGCTCGCTGGGCCGGGCGTTCTCCCGGTAGGAGGGCGATGTCGGGGACGGGGTTGCAGCGTCTGTGCGATCGGCGTTTTCTGGAGGTATCCGATGGTGAAACAAGAGCGCCCAGGGTCGCGGCACGCACCGGGGGCGCCGTCCCGGCTGTTCCCCATGGCCAGGCCTCCGTCCGCGTGGTCCGCCGTCGCCCGGCGTTCGACGCGGAGGTGAGCCAGGTGAAAGCCGTTGTCTACGAGAAGCCCTTCAGCGTCACGATCAGGGACGTCGACGACCCGCGCATCCAGCACCCGAACGACGTGCTGGTACGGGTCACGTCGAGCGCCATCTGCGGATCCGACCTGCACATGTACGAGGGGCGTACGGCCGCCGAGTCGGGCATCGTCTTCGGACACGAGAACCTCGGCATAGTTCAGGAGATCGGCTCCGGCGTGACCTCGCTGTCCGAGGGCGACCGGGTGGTCATGCCCTTCAACGTCGCGTGCGGCTTCTGCAAGAACTGCCTGGCCGGCAAGACCGGCTTCTGCCTCACGGTGAACCCGGGCTTCGCCGGCGGAGCCTACGGCTACGTGGCCATGGGCCCCTACAAGGGCGGGCAGGCGGAGCTGCTGCGGGTGCCGTTCGCCGACTTCAACTGCCTGAAGCTGCCGCCGGGCAACGAGTTCGAGACGGACTTCGTGCTGCTCGCGGACATCTTCCCGACCGGCTACCACGGCTGTGAGCTCGCCCAGGTGATTCCGGGCGAGAGCGTCGCCGTCTTCGGGGCCGGTCCGGTCGGGCTGATGGCCGCGTACTCCGCGCTGCTGCGCGGCGCGGCCAAGGTGTTCTCGGTCGACCGCGTGCCCGAGCGGCTCGCCAAGGCCGAGCAGATCGGCGCGATACCGATCGACTTCACCCAGGGCGACCCGGCCGAACAGATCAAGGCACAGACCCGGGGCGAGGGAACGGACAAGGGCGTCGACGCCGTCGGCTACCAGGCCCAGGCGCACGACGCGAGCCACGAGGAACCCGCCGTCGTCCTGAACACCCTCGTCGAGACGGTACGGCCGACCGGCATGCTCGGTGTACCGGGCCTGTACGTCCCGTCCGACCCGGGCGGACCCGACGAGTACGCCAAGCACGGCCAGCTGCTGGTGTCCATCGGCAGGATGTTCGAGAAGGGGCAGCGGATGGGCACCGGCCAGTGCAACGTCAAGCAGTACAACCGCCAGTTGCGCGACCTGATCATCGCGGGGCGGGCCAAGCCCAGCTTCGTGGTCTCCCACGAACTGCCGTTGGAGGAGGCGCCGAGGGCCTACGAGAAGTTCGACCAGCGGATCGAGGGCTACACCAAGGTCGTCCTGCATCCCGGACACGCCCTCGCGGCGTAGCAGCGGCGACGACACGGTGCGGCGGGCCGCCACCCGTGACCGGCCCGCCGCGCACGGCTGAGGCTACGGCTGTGGCTGCCGGGAGCCGCCCCCGCCCGTCCCGGCACCCGGAACCGAAGCCGGAACCGGAGCAGGGGTGAGGGCGGTGATCCACTCGGCGGGCCAGGGAGCACTCGCCCGGTCCGCCCGCTGCGGCACGTGCACGACCGTGTAACGGCCGGACGCGGAGAGTTGCCGGGAGCGGCCGTCGATCTCCTCGCCCCACACCTCGAACCGGAACGTCATCGAGGAGGTGCCGACACGTTCGACGGTCAGGACGGTCGTCACCTCCTGCTGGAACCAGAGCGGGGCGGTGAAGTCGACCTCGTAGCGCACCCGTGGTGCGGCACCGAAATAGCCGACGACGCCCCGTTCGCGCACGAGGGCGGCCTCGGCCGCCTCCACGAACCGCACCACCGCCGAGTTGTGGTAGTGCCCGGAGGCGTCGGTGTCCGGCCACTCCACCCGGCACCGGTGGACGGCTCGGACCTCGTCAGCGGGTTGAGGAGCCGGAGCAGCCAAAGAAGTGTCCTTCCGAGATCTGGTATCTCGTATTTTTCACGATCGTCACGTGAAGTCAATACGACTGAGGGG
>NZ_JBHXMA010000017.1:0-219882 GCF_042721035.1 Streptomyces sp. NPDC058464 | reverse complement strand
CCTTACGGGGGACGGTTGGGGCAGCGCCCCTGAAAGGGGCGCGGGGAACTGCGCGGCCGGCCCCCACCGGCCCGCGGTGGACGAACCGCCCAACCAGCGGAGCGGTCAGCCTCGCACGGCGTGCAGAAGTGACGCTCCCAGAGGCAAGGTGTGGCAGGCCAGCTGCCTGAAGCCCGCCTCCTTCAGCAGGTGGCCGTAGTGGGCCTCCTCGCGTTCCCGGCCGCCCACGTTGCACAGCATGTGGATGTCCCAGGCCGCCGCCGTGTCGCTGGGGAGCAGGCGTTCCACGATCAGCAGGCGGCTGCCCTCGCGCATCGCCTCCGCGCAGCGGCGCAGGATGGTCAGGCAGCGGTCGTCGTCCCAGTCGTGCAGGACGCGGGACAGGAGGTAGACGTCGCCGCCGGCGGGGACGGAGTCGGTGAAGTCGCCCGCGGTGAAGGTGCAGCGGCCGGTCAGATCGGACAGCTCCGACCGGGCCGCCTCCAGTGCCTCGGGGCGTTCCAGCAGGACGCCGTCGAGGTGGGCGTGGGCCCGTAGGACCCGGCCCAGCAGAGCACCGTTGCCGCCGCCGACGTCGACCACGCGTCGTACGCCGGAGAAGTCGACGAGGTCCGGTACCGGTGTGAACATCTCCGCGCTCGCAGCCATCGACCGGTGGAAGAGGTCGCCCAGCTCGGGGCGGGCGGCGAAGTAGGGGAAGTGGTGCTCGCCGTAGCGGTGGGCGAAAGCTTCCTTCCCAGTGCTGACGGCGTACGGGAGCCCGGCGAAGGAGTCGTAGAACGGGCCGCCGTAGAGGAGTGCGAGGGGGTGGAGGGAGTGGTCCGTGCCCGTGCGCAGGGGGTCGCCGAGGGCGGTGAGGTGGTGGGTGCCGTCGGGGGACGAGGCGAGCAGGCCCAGGGTGGCGAGGTAGCGGAGGAGGCGGCGGAGGGCGTCCGGGTCGGTGTGGGTGAGGGTCGCGAGGGTGGCGGTGTCCAGGGCGGGGTGGGCGGCCAGGTGGTCGGCGATGCCCAGTTCGGCCATGGTGCGGACGGCCTGGGTGGCCCAGGCGCCGGTCATCACGCCGAGGAGGGCGAGGGTGGGGTCGGGGAGGGGTTCCTGGCGGCCGGGGAGGCGGAGTTCGAAGCGGCGGTGGGCGGCGGTGCGGAAGTAGAGGACGGTGATGTTCTCGTGGTTGTTGTAGCCGCCGCCGTCCGGGACCGCGCCGCCGCGTTCCGTCAGCAGGGTGCGCAGCCCGGCGGGGATCACCCGGCCCGGTGCGGTCACCGCGAAGGCGTGGTGGGACTCGTGGCCGTTGGTCCGTTCGTCGGCGGCGACCGTCTCCAGCGGGGAGCCGGGCGGCACGGGCAGCGCGAAGATCTCCACGGTCCGCCCGGCCACCGGCACGTGCACGATCCCGACCGGGCTGTCGCCGACGGCGGCGCCGTAGCGCCGGGCCAGCCGCCCGCGCACCACCACGCTCGGTGTGACGGGACCCGGGTCGAGGCCGGCGCCGCGCAGGTCGTCACGGAGCCCGTCGAGGGAGGCGGGGAAGACCAGTACGGCGGTGTGGTCGTAGCCGAGGTGGCGGGCGGCGTCGGTCCGCTCGTCGGCCGTCAGGCCGGGCAGCAGCTCGGCGAGGACCTGGTCCGTGTCGTGGTCGCGGACGTGGTCGGCCGCGCGCCGGATGCGTACCAGGTCGGTTTCCGTCAGACATGCCTGTACGACGGAGAGGTTCATCGAGGTTCCTTCGTGGATTCCCCGGCCTTCAGACCGAGTAGGAAACGGACTCCTTCGGAGCAGAGCAGGGGAAGCAGAACCGCCGTCAGAGCGGTTCTACGTCCACCGGCCAGCGGCCGACACCCCTGGCTCACATGGGAGCTGATCAAATGTGAGACATGACGCAGCAGGTCAAGCGGGCTTTCAAGTACCGCTTCTACCCCACGAGCGAGCAAGCGGCTGAGCTGTCGCGCACGTTCGGCTGCATCCGCCTCGTCTACAACAAGGCCTTGGAGGACCGCACTCGGGCCTGGTACGGCGAGCAACGCCGCATCTCCTACGTCCAGGCGTCCGCCGCGCTGACACAGTGGAAGAAGACCGAAGAACTCGCCTTCCTCGCCGAAGTGTCCTCTGTCCCGCTCCAGCAGGCGTTGCGGCACCTGCAAGGGGCGTTCGCGAACTTCTTCGCCAAGCGGGCGAAATACCCGCGCTTCAAGAGCCGGAAGAAGTCCCGCGCGTCGGCGGAGTACACCCGTTCCGGTTTCACATGGCGGGAGGGTCGTCTGACGCTGGCGAAGACGGCGGAGCCCTTGGACATCCGTTGGTCGCGTCCGCTGCCCGAGGGTGCGGAGCCGTCCACAGTGACCGTCTCGCGGGACAGTGCGGGCCGCTGGTTCGTGTCCCTTCTGTGTGAAGACACCATCAGCCCGGCCCCCGCCACGGAAGCGGCGGTCGGCCTGGACGCCGGGATCACCTCCTTGGTGACCCTGTCGACCGGAGAGAAGATCACCAACCCGAGGCATGAGCGCCGCGACCGGACCCGGCTCGCGAAGGCGCAGCGGGAACTGTGCCGTAAGCAAAAGGGCTCGAACAACCGGGAGAAAGCCCGCCGGAAAGCGGCCCGCGTACATACGCGCATCACCGACCGGCGCCGGGACTTCCTGCACAAACTCTCGACTCGACTCGTCCGCGAGAACCAAACGGTCGTGATCGAGGACCTCGCCGTCCGCAACCTGCTGAAGAACGGCAGGCTCGCGCGTGCCATCTCGGACGCGGCCTGGACGGAACTTCGCTCCATGCTGGAGTACAAGTGCGCCTGGTACGCGCGCGAACTCGTCGTGGTCGACCGCTTCTTCCCCAGCAGCAAACTGTGCGGGAACTGCGGCACGTTCCGAGAGAAGCTGCCGCTGAACATCCGCGAGTGGACCTGTGAGCGTTGCGGCACAGTCCATGACCGCGACGGGAACGCGGCACACAACATGCTGACCGCCGGGCTGGCGGCATCCGCCTGTGGAGACGGTGTAAGACCTCAACGGGAGTCCTCCCGGACGGGGCAGTCGTCGGTGAAGCAGGAAACCCAGCGGGTGACCGCTGGAATCTCCCGCCTTTAGCTCTTTCAGGCGAGGGAAGAAGTCAAGAAAGGTTCCCGGTGAGACCGAGACCGTGGGCAGGGAGAACCGGGGACGGCCGTGCCGGCCCCGGGGGTCAGATGCCGGTGTAGTTCTCGGCGAAGAAGTCCTGGTGCGTGCGCGAGGTGCGCAGGCTCTCCAGGCGGGCGTACTGGAGCGCACGCCCGTAGCGGGCCTCGTCGTCCTCGCCGGCCGGGCCGTGCAGCAGGCCGCTCATCCAGTGCGAGAACTCGTGGGCCCGCCAGACGCGGGGCAGGCAGTCGGCGGCGTACCGGGCGAGGCCCGTGCCGTCGCCGTGGGCCAGCTCCCCTTCGAGGGCACGGGCCAGCAACTCGGCCTGGAGAATGGCGAGGTTGGCGCCCTTGGCGGCCGAGGGGCTGATGAGTCCGGCCGCGTCGCCGGCCAGCCACAGCCGGCCGGCGCCCGGGGACTCCAGGACGTCGGAGCGCAGGTCGACGACCGTCTTCTCCAGGACGGGGCCGTCGCGCAGCGGCCCGAACTCGTCCGTCCGCAGCCGGGCCGCGAGCTCCGTCCAGATCCGGTCCTCGCTCCAGTCCGCGGGATCGGTGCCGCGCGGACACTGGAGGTAGTAGCGGGTGACGGTGGCGGTCCGTGCCATGTGGCCGGCGAACCCGCGCTCGTGCAGGGCGTATCCGACCGCCTCCAGGCTGGGCGGGGCGGCGACCAGCACGGCCAGCCAGGAGACCCCGTGGTCCCGGCGGGCGGTGCGGGTGCCGCGGGCCGTCAGCGCGGCGCGGCCGATCCCCCGGTGCCCGTCGCACCCGGCGACGTACCGCCCGGTGACGTCCCCGCCGTCACGCACCCGTACCCGGGCCGCCGAGACCTCATCGGCCACTTCCGCCGCCTCGGTGTCGAACCGGATCTCCCCGCCGCGCCGCAGGTACTCGGCGATCAGGTCCCGTACGAGTTCCTGCTGGGGGTAGACGGTGTGCGGCTCTCCGAGGCCCAACTTCCCGTAGTCCAGGGTGAATTCGCCGCGGTCGCTGCGGAACAGGCAGGTGGTGTGGGTCTTCCCGCGGGCCAGCAGGCCGGCCGCCAGGCCGTTCTCGGTCAGCACGCGGACGGAGTGGGCGGCGAGGAATCCGGCCCGGGCCCGGCCCTCCACGGCGGCCCGGTCGCGCCGCTCCAGGACCACGCAGTCGATGCCCCGGTCCAGCAGCAGGTTCCCCAGGACGAGCCCCGCCGGGCCGGCGCCGACGATCACTACACCGACCTGTGCTGTTGTCATTCCCCGCCCCTGGAGTTGCCCTCTGTCCAGAAGGTTTCATATCAGCACAATCCGGCACAGACGCCGAAGAAGCGGACTAATTACCCCTAAAGGGTTGCCGAGGGGGACGTGAGCTGCCGAGGACACGCGGAAAGGGCGTGGAAACGGCGCGGTGCCCGTCCGCATCGAATGCGGACGGGCACCGGATCGAGCGCCGGGCAGGCCTTGCACCTGCATTTCCCCGCAGGAAGCGGAGCGTCTTTCCTTGGACCACCAACGCAGCACCAGCCACCGTGAGTTGCGGCGACCAGCTCTGTAACGATCATACCGTACGCGGTGCGTCGCCCCGCCCGTCGTCCCGCCCCTCGTCCCGCCCGTCGCCCTCGTCGAGCTTGCTGACCAGACCGCGCAGCACGGGCCCGTACTCGGGGTGGGCGAGGGCGAAGGCCATCTGGGCGACGAGGTAGTCGGCCGGATTGCCGGTGTCGTACCAACGACCCTGGATGACCTGCCCGTACACGGCCCGGCTGGTGGCGTAGGCGTTGATGGCGTCGGTCAGGTACACCTCGCCGGTGCGGTGCTCGTACCAGCGGCGGGTCTGCTCGCGCAGCTCGTCGATGATGCCGGGGGTGACGACGTAGCCGCCGATGGCCGCGTACGGTGACGGCGCGTCGGCCGGCGCGGGCTTCTCGACCAGGCCGGTGATCCGCAACTGGCCGTCGCCGAGGTCCTCCTTGACTATCGGCACGCCGTAGCGCTGGGAGTCGGCGGGGTCCATCGGCAGCAGGGCCAGCACCGGGCAGCCGGTCTGCTCGTAGGCGCGGATCAGCTGCTGGGCGCGGGGCACCTCGGCGACGAACACGTCGTCGGGCCAGAGCACGAGGACGGGTTCGTCGCCGAAGGAGCGGGCGGCGTTCAGCACGGGAGTGCCGTTGCCGTACGGGCCGTACTGGTCGAGGTAGGTGATGTGGCCCTTGCGGGCCAGCTCGGCGACCTCCTCGACGGCGTCCGCGTAGGCCGTCTTCCCGTCGTTACGCAGCTGCTCGACGAGTCCCGGGTTCGGCCGGAAGTGGTCCTGGATCAGGCTCTTGCCGCCCGAGACGACGATGGTGATGTCGGTGATGCCCGAGTCCACCAGCTCGCGCACGGTGTGCTCGATCACCGGTTTGTCGCCGACCGGGAGCATCTCCTTCGGCGTGGCCTTGGTCAGGGGCAGCAGGCGGGAGCCCAGTCCGGCGGCCGGGATCACGGCCCTGCGGATCGTCGGGGACATCAGGTCTCTCTCGGTCGAACGGCACGGGGTACGCGGACGCTACCAACGGACTTTGTGCCACCCGGGAAACACCGGCCGTCCGGCTCCCTTCGTCGAGACGATTTCCAGGCGAAGCCGGGATGAAGAGTTCAGCGCGGCGGCTCCGTCTCCGGGGCGTCGGGGACCACTCCCCCGGCGTGCAGTTCGGCGATCTCGGCGGGGCCGAATCCCAGCTCGGCGAGGATCTCGTCGTTGTGCTCGCCCAGGTCCGGCGCTCGTTTCGCCGGCACCTTCGGCACCCCCCGGAGGTTGACCGGACTGCCGACGGTCTCCGTCAGCCCGCCGACTCCCGCCAGCGGCACGACGATGCCGTTCTCACGCAACTGCGGGTCCCGCGCGGCCTCTTCCGGCGTCTGGATGAGGCTGTAGGTGATGCGTTCCCGGTCCAGCGCGTCCTTCCAGTGGGCGAAGGGCCGCGAGCGGAACGCGGTGTCGAGCAGTTCGGCCAGCGCGGTGGAGTGCTCGACCAGCCCCTGCAGGTCGGAGAACCGGGGGTCTTCAAGGAGTTCGGGGTGCCCGACGGCGCGTGCCAGTCCCTGCCAGCGCGCGGGTGAGGCGACCAGCATGAGCCACTCGCCGTCCGCGGTCCGGTAGGGGTTGTTCAGCGGGTTCGCCGGTGCCTTCCGGTCGTGCAGTTCGAAGGGGGTGCCGTCGGCGAGGGCGGCGGCCACGAGGGTTCCGGTGGCCCAGACGCCCGTGGCGAGCAGTGACGTCCCGACGTCGGCCCCTTGCCCCGTTCGCTCACGGCGGTAGAGGGAGGTCGTGATCGCCGCGTAGACGGCGATCGCCGTCGTGTAGTCGCCGCTGCCCCAGACCGGTACGGTCGGCGGGGCGCCCGCGTCGCGGGTGGAGGCGAGCAGGCCGCTGCGCGACCAGTAGGCGGTCAGGTCGAAGCCCGGCTGCCGGGCGTCGGGACCGGTGTCCCCGAAGCCGGTGAGATCCGCGTAGACGACCCTCGGGTTCCAGCCGGAGACCTCCTCGTAGCCGAGGTGCAGCTTCTCGCGCGTGCCGTGCGGGAAGTTGGTGATGACCACGTCGGCCCACTCGACGAGCCGCTTGAGGACCTCGACGGCCGCCGGTGACTTCAGGTCCAGCACCATGCCGCGCTTGTTGCGGTTGGCGAGGTGCCAGCTGTAGTTCGCCCGCGCCCGCGGACTGGGCGGCACGGAACTGAGCCGCCGCTGGGGGTCGCCCGTCCCCGGCGGCTCGATCTTGATGACGTCCGCTCCGAAGTCGGAGAGCATGGTGGCCGCGGCCGGCGCCGCGATGAACGAGGACGCGTCGAGGACCTTCAGGCCGCTGAAGACGGATTCGGTGGTCGCGGATTCGGTGGTCGCGGATTCGGCGGCGCCGGATTCGGGGGTCACGGATTCGGGGGTCATCGGCGTCACTTCACGAAGGCGCTCAGGCCGTCGGTGACGGCGCGGCCCACGATCAGGGTCTGGATCTCCCGGGTGCCCTCGTACGAGTAGAGGGCCTCGGCGTCGGCGACGAAGCGGCCGACCTTGTAGTCGAGGATGATGCCGTTGCCGGCCAGCAGCTCCCGGGCCCAGCCGACGTTCTCCCGCATCCGCACGGTGCAGTACGCCTTCGCCAGGGCGGAGTGCTCGTCCCGGTAGATCCCGGCGTCCTGCAACTGGGCCAGGCGCGTCACCATCCCGCACGAGGCCGTGGCGTTGCCCAGCATCTTCACCAGCAGGTCCTGGACGAGCTGGAAGCCTCCGATGGGCCGCCCGAACTGCTCGCGTTCCTTCGCGTACTGCAACGCGATCTCGTACGCGCCGAACATCACGCCCACGGCCTGCCACGCCACCCCGCTGCGCGTCTGGCGCAGGATGCCCGCGGTGTCCTTGAACGAGTTCGCGTTCTGCAGCCGGTTGGCCTCCGGAACGCGGCAGCCGTCGAGCACGATGTCGGCGTTCTGCACGATCCGCAGCGCCATCTTGTTCTCGATCTTCGTCGCGGTGAACCCGGGGGTGTCCTTCTCCACGACGAAGCCCAGCACGTGGTTGGTCTCCGTGTCCCGCGCCCAGATCACGACCAGGTCGGCGAAGGTCGCGTTGCCGATCCACCGCTTGGCCCCGTCGAGGACCCAGCCGTCGCCGTCGCGGCGCGCGGTCGTCCGCAGGCCGCCGGCCACGTCGGAACCCCCGTGCGGCTCGGTCAGCCCGAAGGCTCCGATCTTCTCGAAGCGGCTCATCGCCGGCAGCCACCGCCGCTTCTGCTCCTCGGAGCCGCAGGCGAGGATCGAGCCCATGGCGAGCCCCGTGTGCACGCCGGAGAAGGTCGCCAAGGACGCGTCGGCATGCGCGAATTCCAGCGCGAGGAATCCCGAGAGGAGATTGCTCGGCTTGGATTCCGCGGAGTCCGGGTCCGCCCAGTCCACCAGCCCGAGCCCGCCGAATCCCGCCACCAGCTGAAAGGGGAACTCGGCCCGGGCCCAGTAGTCGTCGACGAGGGGAGCGGCCTGCGTGGCGAGGAATTCACGGACGCGCTCGATCTTCTCCCGCTCGCTGTCCGTCAGCATTTCCTCGAAGGAATAGAAGTCGGCGGGCAGCAGCCCTTTGCCCAGGTAGGGGCCGGACGGCGTGGGCAGGAGCGGGGTGGCACCCATGGGAATGTTCCTCCAGCACTGCGGGACAAGGCTCGGTTCTCCGGCGCGATTAGATCCGGGTCCCGCACCGATTCCCGCGAGCCCTCGCCGTTCAAGGGGTGCCCTCGTCGCGGCGAACTACCCTAATGGCCCCTTCGTGCCCGGGTCCTTGGTCGACACGGTCAGCCCCTTGGGGTGGAGCGGGACAGGCGGATCGCCGAGACGAGGAAGAAGATCCCGCCGAGCGTGGCGTAGCCGGCGAGGGCGGTCAGCGAGGGGTCGTCCTGTGAGGCGCTTCGGACGAAGGACGCGCCGGCCAGCACCGAGATGCCGCCGCTGAGGATCATGGCCCACTGGCCGCCCATCGGCCGGCGCGCGACGCCTACGAGGAGCTGGACCAGGCCGGAGACGACCGCCCACGCGCCCCAGACGCGCAGCACGTCGGCGACGCCCGAGGTGCTGGCGACCGCGACGCCGACGGCGGCGAGCGCGCTGACGGCCATGTTGGCGTACAGGCCCTTGACCGGCCCGGTGGCGCGCGCCGACCTGGCGTCGACGACGGCCGCGGCCACGTCGAAGGCGGGATAGAGGAACAGCAGCACCTTGGCCCCGGCGGTGAGATCGGAGCCGGACACCAGCAGGAGCGCCGCCCACGCGGCGGCGAAGGCGAAGCGGACGGCGTACAGCCGGCGCAGGGCGGGCGTGGCGCCGACGTGCTCGGTGGAGGCGGCGGCGGAGCGCCGGAGTGCGGGACGGACGGCCGGACGGATCACGGGAAACCCCATCTCGAAGTAGAGAGAACGTTCTCTCTTGTCTGCAGCCTGGCACACCCCTTCCGCCGAAAACAAGAGAGAACGTTCTACCTGCTACGATGAGTGATATGACGCAGACGGAACCCGGCACCGGCGGGAGAGTCTCCAAGGCCCGAGAGCGGCTCCTGAGGACCGCCGGGCAGCTCTTCTACACCGAGGGCATCCACACGGTGGGGGTCGACCGTCTGGTCGCCGAGGCGAAGGTCACCAACGCCACCTTCTACCGCCACTTCCGCAGCAAAGAAGAGCTGGCCGTCGCCTACATCGGAAGCGTCGACCAGGCGATCCGCACCCAGATGGGCACCCTGACGGCCGCGGACGTGCCGACCGACGGCATCCTGCGGGGCATCGGTGCGTCCCTGGTCGAGCAGATCCGCTCGCCCGGCTACCGCGGATGCGCCTTCCTCAACGCGGCAGCGGAATTCCCCGCTGCCGACCACCCGGTCCACCGGGCCGTCGTGCAGCATCGCGCGTGGTTCCTGCAGACGATCACCGGACTGTTCGCCGAGATCACGGAGGCGTCCGCCGAGCACGCCGGGCGGCACTTCGTCATGCTCCGCGACGGCGCGATGAGCGCCGGCTACCTCGGCGACCCCGTCATGGCCGGCGAGACCCTGCTGCGCGGCATCGAGGGGCTGCTGCGGGTCCACACCGCCCGTCGGCTCGACGAGGGCGCCGCCCCCGCCCCCGACCAGGCGCCCGACCAGGCGCCTTCGACGGCCGCGACGGTCTCCGACATCGAGTGCTCGCCGCCCGGCGCGTAGCGGTCGAGGCGCGACCGGCCGCGGCGAGCGCTCGGGCCAGGGTGTCGGCAACGGCTCGATCAGCGCCCGCAAGTCGTCGTCCACGATCCATGGCCGAGTCGAACGGCGATCGCCGGTTCCGCTGTCTCAACTCAAGACTTGACGGTAGCTCACTTTACGGAACTGACAGCTTGCCGACAGGTACCCTTCCTACGGTGCCGTGTTCATGACAGACACCTCAGATGACGCCCGCTCCGTCGGGCGCCGTACCGTACTCGTCGCCACCGGGACGACCGCCGCTGCCCTGGCCGTAGGCGCAGCGGTCTCGACCGAGGCCCCCGCGGCAGCCGCCACCCCGGACCTCCAGCCGGCCGCCGCGGCGGCGGTCTGCACCCTCACGGAGGAACTGACCGAGGGCCCCTACTACCTCGACGGCGCGCTGGTCCGCACCGACATCACCGAGGGCAAGGCGGGCATCTCGCTCAAGCTCGCCCTCACCGTCGTCAACTCCGCCTGCACCGTCATCCCCAACGCCCTCGTCGAGGTCTGGCACACCGACGCGCTCGGCGAGTACTCCGGCTACGTCGGCAACAACGGCCACAACGAGTCCGACGACGGCACCTTCCTGCGCGGCGGCGTCCTCACCAACTCCAGCGGCGTCGCCAACATCACGACGATCTACCCGGGCTGGTACCGGGGCCGCTGCATCCACATCCACGTGAAGGTCCACACGGGCGTCACCCTGACCTCCAACGGCTCCTTCACCGGCGGTACGACCGTGCACACCGGCCAGCTCTTCATCAACGAGACCATCACCACGGCGGTCGCCAAGGTCTCGCCCTACTCGACCAACACGACCACCCGCACCACCCTCGCCCAGGACTCGATCTACGACGACGGGGGCGCCACGTCCGGCCTCATGACCGTCACCGGCTCCACCACCGCCGGCTACACCGGCACGCTCACCCTCGGCGTCTCCACCTGACGACGCCCGGGCCCCGGGGCACGTCCCCCGGGGCCCGGCTCAGGGTCTGCGACGAAGCGGCAGGTCCACCTCGGCCCGTACGGTCTTGCCCGGTGCGCCGTCGCAGTCCCGCTCCAGCACCTCCCACCGATCGGCCAGCGCGGCCACGAGCACGAGCCCGCGCCCACCGGCGTCCAGCGGCCCCGACGGCCGTACGTCCCGGGGGCCGGGCGGCCGCCGTTCGGCCCGGGTGTCGGTGATCTCGACCCGCACGCTCCCCGGCACCAGCGAGAGCCGCAACTCGAAGTCTCGCCCCGGCACCCGCCCGTGCGTCACGGCGTTGGCAGCCAGCTCGGCGACGATCACCTCGACCTTGTCGATCACTTCCGCCGACGCGAACCGGCCACCCCACGTGTGGAGTTGAGCGACGGCGAGATGCCGCGCGAGCCGGGCGCCCCGCGGGGTGCCGCTGAGCCGCTGGGCGAGTGTTCGACTGACGGTGACGGTGGTGGGGGGAGCGTCCATGCCCCCAATCTGGCGCCGGGAGAGGGCGGTTCTCCAGGTGGGAGCCACGTACGCCGTCTCCGCGTACGCGGTCACCGACTGGACCGTACCGGTAACTCGCCGTCACCATGGGTGCCGGGAGGTGGCCTACGTGGGCGATGGAGTGGAGCCGGAGTCGTCGGACAGTCTGCGGACCTTCGGGGCGGTGGTCCAGGCCCTGCGCGAACACGCGGGGCTGAGCAGGGAGGAGTTCGGCGAACGGGTGCGGTTCTCGAAACACACGGTGGCGTCGGTGGAGTTGGGAAGGAGGATGCCGGACGAGTCGTTCGTGGAGGCCGCGGAGGAGGCCTTGGGCAACACGGGGGCCTTAAGGCGGGCGGCGGGGCATGTGGCGCGGCAGCCGGGGTTGGCGGCTTGGTTTCGGCGGTGGGCGCGGATGGAGGCTTCGGCGGTCAACCTCTACACCTACGAATGCCGAGTGGTACCAGGCCTGTTGCAGACGGAGGCGTACGCGCGGGCAGTGTCGCTCAGTGTGCCGCCGATCCCCAACGACCAGGAACTGGACGACCGGGTGGCTGCCCGAGTCGCCAGGCAGGAACTGCTGTCCACCCGGCGCGAGCGACCGTGCGCGTTCAGCTTCATCGTCGAACAGGCCGTGCTGGAGCGACGAACGGGCGGCGACGACGTCACACGAGAGGTGCTCGGCCATCTGCTGGAGGTGATCGACCGCCACCGGAACGTGGAGGTCCAGATCATGCCCCTGCTTCAGCCCGTGCACGCCGGCCTGGATGGCCCGTTGCAGCTGCTTGAGACCCCCGAGAATCAGTGGTTCGCTTATTCGGAAGGACAGAACAACGGCCGCCTCATCGCCGATCCGAAAGAGATCAGCGTCCTCCACCAGCGGTATGGAAAACTGCGCTCGCAGGCCCGCAACCTTCGGGACTCCAGGGCCCTGTTGGAGCGGATGCGAGGAGCGCTATGAGCACGTCCGAACTGACCTGGTTCAAGAGCAGCCACAGCAGCGGCAGCGAGGGCGACTGCGTCGAGGTAGCCCTCCATTGGCGCAAGTCCAGCTACAGCAGCGGCAGTCAGGGCGACTGCGTCGAAGTCGCCACCTGCCCCACCACCATTCACATCCGCGACTCCAAGAACCGTCAGGGCCCCCAACTCGCCCTCTCCCCCGCCACCTGGGCCGGTTTCCTCGCGTCGGTCAGCGGCGCAGCGCGCCTGTCGTAGTGCCGGTGCGCTCGCGCAGCAGGACGCGCAGGGTGTTGGCGTGCTCGTAGCCGACCTTGCGGGCGACGGCCTCCAGGGGCAGGTCCGTGGTGCGCAGCAGGTGCGAGGCGCGTTCGACGCGCAGGTCCTGGACGAAGCGGACCGGTGACGTGCCGAGTGTGCGGCGCATGGCCCGCTGGAGCGTGCGTTCGCTGACGCCGACGGCCCGTGCCGCGTCGGCGATCGAGATCGGCTGGTCGAGGTGGATCCGGGCCCAGCGCTCGAAGGCCGCGAGCATGGGATCGCTCTGCGCGAGCGCCGCGGCGATGGTGTACGAGGCCTGCGAGGGGCGTTCGTCGACGACCAGGTAACGGGCGACCAGGTCCGCGAGCGCCGGGCTGGTGGTCCGTACGATCGCGAGCGCGAGGTCGACGTGGGCGAAGGCCGCGCCGGCCGTGGTCACGCCGTCCGACGTGGTGACCATGCGGGTCTCGTCGAGCGTGACCGCCGGGTAGCGGGTGCGGAAGTACGGGGCGAGCCACCAGCTCGTGGTGGCGCGCAGCCCTTCGAGGACTCCCGACTCGGCGAGGAGGAACGTCCCGCTGCAGGCGGAGCCGATGGGGGTCCGGCGTTCGCGTGCCGTGGCCACCAGCCGCCGCAGGGGCGCCGAGTCCGGACCCGAGACGTAGGCGATCAGGGCGTCGGGCCGCCGCTCGGCCAGCGCGGGCACCAGCAGCAGGTCCGCGTCCTCGGCCGCGTCGACGGGAACGGTCTCGACGACGTGCCCGGCGCCCGTACGGACGCGTCGGCGGAAACCGATCGTGGTGACGTTCCAGGCGGGCGGCGGTTCCGGAAGCTCGTCGCGCATGGCGTTCGCCCCCGCCAGCACGTCGAGGAGGGACGCCAGCCCGGAGTCGAAGACGCCGTCGTAGGCGAGTACAGCCACGTTCATGACGGAAACGCTATCGGATAAGTCGTTTCCGCCACTGGGTGAGGCGGTGCGGGCGGCCTAGATTCCTTGTTGTCCCTCCCCCCAACCCCCAACCCCCATCACAGGAGTGCACTATGAGCAAGCTCGGACTGCTGGCGCAGATCGAGGCCAAGCCCGAGTACGCCGACAAGGTCGAGGCCCTGCTGCGCGACGCGCTGCAGCTCGCGCAGCAGGAGGACCACACCGTCGCCTGGTTCGCGTTCAAGCTGGGCGACACGACGTTCGGCGTCTTCGACACCTTCGACGACGAGCAGGGGCGGCAGGCGCACCTGCAGGGCAGGATCGCGGCGGCGCTGACGGAGGCCGCGGGGACCATGCTCAGCGAGGCCCCCGGGATCAGGCCCGTCGACGTCCTGGCGGTCAAGCTGCCCTGACCCGGCGGGTCCTAGTCGTGCGCCTCGGGGTCGAAGCCCTCGGGCGCACGGTCGAGGAAGACCGTGACGGAGCTGATCCGGCCGTCGCCGTCGAGGTGCAGCACGTCGGTTCCGGTGGCGAAGGAGGTGCCGGCGTCGTCGCCGGTGAGGATCTCCCACCGGAGCCGGGCGCGGTCGTGGTGGACCTGCGGCTGCTCGCGCAGGCGGAGCGTGACCCGGCCCATGTGGGCGGCGAACTGGTTGCGGAAGTCGATCAGCGCCTGGGTCCCGTTGAGGACCCCGATCTGGGCGCGGTACTCGACGCCGTCGGCGAAGGCGGCTGCCGCGTGTGCGCGCTGCTCCTGCTCGGTCCCGGTGTTCCAGAACCGTACGTAGTCGTCGAACCGTTCGGCGGTCTCGGTCATGGTGGCTGTCCTTTCGCGGTGAACTGCGTTGCCCTGCCCAGAATTTGAGGGTGCGCGGCGCGTGCTGTCGATGACCTGCGAGGTCATTGCCGTGGCGCGCGCCGCCGGGCAGCCTGGGGTGCATGACGACGACCACCACCGAGCCGGTCGGGGTGCTGGTGCGGCGCTGGCGTGAGCGGCGGCGGCGTTCGCAGCTGGACGTGTCGCTCGCCGCCGAGTTGTCGACCCGGCACCTGAGCTGCATCGAGACCGGGCGGGCGCGACCGAGCCGGGACATGGTCCGGCGGCTGTGCGACGAACTCGACGTGCCGCTGCGGGAGCGCAACGCGCTCTATCTGGCGGCCGGTTACGCCCCGGTGCACCGCGAACGCGCCTACGCCGACCTGGGTGCGGCGCGCGCGGCGGTGGAGGCCGTCCTCGCCGGGCACGAGCCGAATCCGGCGCTCGCCGTCAACGTGCGGTGGGAGCTGCTGGCCGCGAACCGGGCCATGGGGCTGTTCCTCGGCGACGTCGCGCCGGACGTGACCGGTCCGCCGCTCAACGTGCTGCGGGCGACCCTGCACCCCGACGGCCTGTCCGGACGCATCCGGAACCTCGCGCAGTGGCGCGCGCACGTGCTCCGCCGGGTCCGCCGCCAGCTGGACCGGACCTCGGCCGCGGGACTGGCCGAACTCCTCACGGAACTGGAGAGCTACCCGTCCCCCGAGCCGGACGAGCCCCGGGACACCGGATCACCCCACGACGACCTGGTGGTCCCCCTGCGCCTCTCCTCCGACCACGGCGACCTCGCCCTCCTCTACACCACCACGGTCTTCGGCTCCCCACGGGACGTGACCCTGGACGAGATCGCCATCGAGACCTTCTTCCCGGCGGACGCGCACACGGCCGCGGTGCTGCGGGCGATGACCTAGACCAGCCACTTCCCGTCACGCATCAGGGTCCGCCCGGCCAGCTCGGGAACGGTTCCCCATGCCTGCAGCACCTGCGGGGCGACCTGGAAGAAGACGTACGACGGGTGGTCCTTGCGGGGGTCCCAGCCGTCCTTGGCGGCGAAGGCGTCGCCCACCCCGTCCGGCAGCTCCTCCCGGGTCAGCATGCGCGCGGTGCCGTGGACCAGGACCACGTCGCGGGTATGGCCGAAGGAGAGCCGGACCCGGCCCGAGGCGCGGAGGTTGCGCCCGGTCGGGTTGGTGTCGCGGGTGGCCAGCCACACGCTCTCGCCGTCCCACCAGAAGGCAAGCGGAACGAGGCACGGCTCGCCGGTACCGTCGGCCGTGGCGACCCATACGTCGTTGTCCCGCGCGAGCCGCTCCAGGGCCTCGCGCTTGCGCTGCTCCTGGCTTCGGGGTTCGCTGCGGCGAGAGTCAACTGATGCCATACGGCGAGGCTATGACGGTACGCACCCGGCCACATCCGGCGACGGGCCTAGGGCGCGAGGCGTAGGGCCGTACTCGTACCGCGTGTCGAACAGTCGACATCTTCGTCGCACAGCCGTACGGCCCGACCGCGTGTCCCTCCCGAAGCCGTCACCGAGCGGCCCCGGGAGGCTGAACTCCTCGGCCTCTTCGTGGCCACGTCCGGGTGCACCCGGCGACAGCAGGCAGGCGTGGCGCGCGCCCGCGTTCACGCACTGTCGGGCGCGGGCAGGGCCGCCGGCTTCCGGGTCGACCGGAGCCACAGCAGACCGGGCCACAGCCCGGCCACCGCCGATGCGGCTCCCATGAAGGACAGGGCGAAGACCGGGCTCTGCCACTGTGCGAGCAGTCCGGCGCCTCCGGTGCCGACGCCCTGGGCGGTGAGGTTCATGGCCGACGCCACGCCCATGCCCTGGGCACGACGGTCGTCCGGCAGCAGTTCGACCAGCGTGGAGACGGAGACCACCACCTGGATGCACCACAGCGCGTTGCTGACGGCGAAGGACACCATGGCCAGGTAGATCCCGCCGCCCTGGATCGCGACGGCGACAAGCGGAAGGCCGGTGGTGAAGCACAGCAGTGGTAGGTGGTCCGCGTAGCGGTGGGCCGGCACGAACCGGTGGAACGCCCACAGGCCGGCCACCGCGCCCACACCCGTGCTGGCCAGCAGGACGCCCACCCAGACCGATCCGAGGCCGAGGGCGCTGGTGTAGGGCGCGGCCACCGCCTCGGGGGCGATGTAGAAGAACCCGAGTGCTGTGCTCAGGAAGATCGCCCGTCGGCGAGGCTCGGCCCACAGGACGGTCAGACCGGCTGCGACGGTTCCTGTTCCCTCCGGTGTCCCGGCAGCCGGGCGCGACTTGACGAAGCACCAGTAGAGCCCGAACGACGCGACGAAGGTGGTGGCGTCAAAAGCGAGACACGCCCGCGGAGTGAAAACCGAGGACACCACACCGCCGAAGGCGAAGCCGAAGATCTGAGCCGCCTGCATGGTGATCTGCCGGACAGACATGCCGATCGGATACTGCTCGGCGCTGAGAATCTCGCGCAGCAGGGCAAGATGGGCCGCTCTGTACGGTCCACCCAGAAACGACATGACCGACACGAGCAGGCAAAGAACACCGAGCGGAACATCTGGAATCACCATGGCCCCGGCGGCGATGGCCCGACAGATGTCCACCGTCATCAGGACACTGCGGCGGGGCCGCCGGTCCGCCAGGTGGGAAAGCGTAAGCGCCCCGACAACGCTCGGCACGTAGGTCAGCGCATAGGTGAGGCCGGTCAGGGCCGCAGAGTCCGTGCGGTCGAACACCAGGATTGCCAGCGCGACCCGGGCCAACTGGTCCCCGAAGAACGAAACCAGTTCGGCCAGCCAGGTGGCGCGGAACTCAGTCGAAGAGAAAAGGGACCGTGGGGTGGGTTTGCCATGCACGGCGTTACCCTCGATTCTTCAATTTGCGCCCTCAGGAGGCCTGACGGGAGGAATGCCGGAATGCACTGGTGCGTCCATCGGCCGGTCGATGGACGGGACAATGACGATGCACAGCCAGGAAGGCGGACCGGCGCATGCCCGCGCCGATGGGTACGGGCATGCGCCGGCCTTTCTTCCTTGCTGGTTCTTCTACCAATAGGGCTTCAGCATGGCTGTTCTCCCTTCCTGACGTTCACATTGATCATTACATCAAATGAGGGCAGGAAAGTATTGAACAACCACGCCATGCCGTGGCATACGCGCGCCACCGGTGGCGCCGCGCAATCCAGGCCGTGTCCAGGTTGGCACGGTCGTACCATCGGCGGGCATGGATGTCCTAGCACCCCAAGGTGGAAGTAGTGGATACTGCAGCATGCAACCGGTAGGGCAAATTCTCTGCTGCAAAACAAAGAGATGAGGATCCTGAACAAGATGCGAGCAGCTGTAGTGATTCCGGCAATAGCTTTGGCCCTGGCAAGTGCAGGGGTAATGGGGCCGACGGCCAGTGCCGCCACATCCTGCCCGTCAGATGAGGTTTGCCTCTACAAGGACATCAACTTCTCGGGGCCGATGTACGTGGTTCCCAAGATCACGTTGAGTAACGGCGTCAAGACGTCGTGCGTAAATGACCTGGCGGGCAAGAAGTTCTCGGACGGAACTCCGGCGGACAACCAGGCTTCCTCGGTCAAGAACAACACGGACAGCGCGTTGATTCTGAACCAACATGCCGAAACCGCCGGAATCTATTCGGTTGTCAGCGGCGGCGGGTCGGTCGCCGACCTGCGGGTGGCACCGGCTCCGGCCACGAGCGGAACCGTCGATCTCAACGACAGGGTTTCTCGCGCCTGCTGACAGCGAAACTCGCCGCCTACGGCGACCTCCTCGACGAGGGTTGCGCCGGACCCACGTCGAGCAGATCAGGAGTCGCCAATTCTTCTGTTCCTCAGATATGCCCCGGGGGTTGACCCGTAGTAGGCCTTAAAATGCCGAATAAAGTGACTCGAATCCGAAAAATGCCAGCGCGCAGCCAACGCGGAAATATCTTTTAGCGTTTCGGTTCCCACTAGTTCGTCGTGAGCTTTTTGGAGACGCCTCCTGCGCGCGAATGTCATCATCGATTCACCTGACACCGAAAATGATCGGTGCAGTGTCCGGAGTGAGACACCAATACGCTGAGCGACCATCCGAGGTGAGAGATCACGGCTGTCCAGATGACGCTCGATGACATTTCTCGCAGCCGCAACAGTCATACTCGCGTGAGTATCCGACTCCATGCCCCAACAATCGGACATGATTCCCGAGATGAGTGCGGCGAGAGCATCCCGAAGGGTAATTCGTATGGATTTCGAGACGCCTGGGTTATCGACACTCTCGTCAATCATCTCAATGAATTTCAGGAGAAACGTAACTTCCGGCATACCGGCGTCTGCCACGTACGCGCGATCAAGCACTCTTACCGAACTGACGCGAGGGACCACCAGGTGTCTGGGAACGGATATGACGTGCGTCGAAAAGGAGGCGGAGCAAGAAAACTCCCATGACAGTTTGGTGTCGCGAATGAACATCTGGCCCGGCTTGACGGTATGTTCTCCCCCTTCACCGACAAATGAGATCCAGCCCGCCTTGACCACATCGGCCACGATCGGATCATCGGCCGTACTGCCGCAGGACACCCCATTCATTGCGCCGCAGTAAATCCGGGCATACAGCAGACCGTCGATTACGTGACCTTGAGCGTCGAAACGGAACCCGTCAGGATTGGCAGATCTCGGAACAGAAACTCCTGTCAGGTGCGACAAGGGTGCCAACTCATCGCCACTCAGAGTCTGAGCACCCCTCTCGATTTCCTGAGCAGTGAGTGTTACGAAGTTTCTGAACTTGACATCGCCGGCCGGCCGATCGTCGCCGCCGGACGGGGGGACGCCCGGCAGGCGCCCGGGGGCCTGCGAACTCCCGCCGGGAGACAGGTGGGAACGTGTCATCGTATTTCCCCTGCTGATGTTCACACGGTGGTTGGAGGCCTGGTGCTCACGGGTGCGAGGATGCGCCGCACCGTACGGAAACGGCGTGGACGCTGCCTGATCGAGGGAACCGGCCGCGTGACCATGGAACAGGGCGCGTGTGCACGGCCCGTTGACGTCCACTGCACGGCCCGTTGACGTCCACTGCACCGGCCGCGGGTCCGTGGGGCAGGGCGATTG
Source organism: Streptomyces sp. NPDC058464 (assembly GCF_042721035.1). Classification (NCBI taxonomy): domain Bacteria; kingdom Bacillati; phylum Actinomycetota; class Actinomycetes; order Kitasatosporales; family Streptomycetaceae; genus Streptomyces; species Streptomyces sp. NPDC058464. The sequence goes on along the minus strand of NZ_JBHXMA010000017.1, from coordinate 200,551 downwards.
CATGGTTGGTTGATCGTGTGTTGGCGCAGGTCAGTTGAGTCCGAGGACGGCGAGTGGCCGCTCGTAGGGGCGGAGGGCTGTCGTGCGGAGTCCGGCGGCGATGTCGGTGTGGCCGGCGGCGCGGAGCTGGTTGACGGCGAAGCTGCGGAGGGTGGCCATGTTCTCCGGGCCGTGTCCGGTACGGATCTTGGTGGGGTACCCCCGGGCGGAGCCTGGGGGAGCGTCCTCGCGGAAGGCTGTGTCCCGGACGAAGTGGAGCCTGTTTTCGATCACCCAGGGCGCCCTCAAGATCGTTGCGATCCGTTCCGGAGATGCCTGGCGGCTGGTCAGGTCGGTGATGGCGTAGACGGTCTCGCGGCTCTGCTTGCCGGTCTTGGTGTCGGTGCGGTGGCGTACGACCTTGGCGACCTGGGTGGCGCGGGGGGGCTCTCCCCCACCACGTGGGCCGGCTTCCTCACGCACGCCGGGAAGCAGCCGTCCTGACCTGCTTGGCCAAGGCGTCCGACACGGCCTTGGGAACCGTGGCGGTGAGGCCGGCCTCCTTGGTGAAGGCGAGTGCCCCGTTGTAGGCGCCGCCGCCACAGCCGTCGGACTGGCGGCTGAGCCGCTTCTCGGTGGACGCGTCGATGAGGGGCCTGGTGCTGCCCGCGCGGGTAACGCGGAAGCGGACCGTGCCGAGGTCGGGGCCGATGTCGTCCGGCAGCGGCAGACTGACGCTCGTGACGGCCTCGGCCCGTATCCGGTCCTCGACGCACCTGTCGTGCGCGCAGAGTCGGACGGAGGCGCCGGCGAGACCGTCGTAGCCGTCCTGCGCGAAGAGCACTCCGACCTGGGCCACCACACCGACACCGGCGCAGGGTACCGCGTTCCCCGCGCACCCGGACAAGCCGACGAGGAGCGCGACGGCACCGCCGAGCGCCCGTGCGTACCGGACCGGATCAAGCACTGCTTCCCCCCTTGCCACCTGCCCATCATCACCCACGTCGGCAGTGCGACGATCACCGCATGAGACATCGAAGACGGATCCTTTTCGCCCTCCTCACGGTCGGCCTCCTCACCTCGTGCTCCGGCGGCGGGGACACGGCCCTGGACGGCAGTTCGCAAGCGTCCGGCGTCGCCGGATACGACCACGCCCAGGTCGGCGACGAGTACTGGGTGGCCATGCCACCGTTGGCGAACAAATCGGGGAAGCCGCTCACCGTCCTCGACGCGGAGATCGTCCACGTGCCGGCCGGGCTGCGCATCACGGGTTACCGGGTGGCGGACAGTGCCGACTCCGGCGGCGGTTACCTCATCGGGTCGTCGCCTGTCGCCGCCACGGACGACGTCAAGGTCGGTCCGATCCGGGTCGCGGCGCACAGCCAGTCGGACCTCTACTACGAGGCCCGGGTCAAGGTGACCGGAGCCGTGCACGGGGACCTGGCCGACTGCCGCTTCACGTACCGGCAGGGCTCCACGACACACCACCAGGATCTCGGCTGCGACACCCGGATCCGCCTGGGCAAGCCTCTCTGAAGCGGTCGTCCCGGACATAGACGGTGACTCGCGCCCCGTTGACATGGGTTGTCCCGTACGCGCGGAAGTGGCGCCGCAGGGTACTGGTCTTCGCTTCCTCCTGCGGGTCGGTCGGCGCGTGCGCACCCGCCGGGGCGCGGACCGCGACGATCCGGTCGAATTCCAGCATGCGTGCCGCGATGGCCTGGGCGGGAAGCTCGACGCCTGCGAGTGTGTTCGACGAAACGGGGTCCTGTGCCAGGGCGAGATCGGTCAGAGAACGGGTGTCCTCGGGGTTGGCCGCGGTCCAGGCCCGGTACCGGCCGGAGAGATAGAGCAGCCCGTCGCCGGGACGGCCTTCCCTGCGTACGGTCGCGCCGATGGCGGTGACGTCGTTGCTCCGGCTCTGGGGCGTCCGCAGCGCAAGGCTCGGCGGGACGAGCGCGGCCAGTACGGCGACCGCCGCGATCCACGCGGTGCGGGAAGACCGCCGCAGCCGGTGGAAGTGATCCAGCCAGGCGCCCAGCAGCAAGGCGGCCCCGATGTTGCCGTAGAGCACGTACCGGTCGACGAAAAGGGGCTTGGCCAGTGAGGCGATCAGCAGCAGAAGGCCCGGCAGCACGAGAATCGGCACAGCCAGCGCGGAAAGCCGCACGGGCCTCCTCGTCCCCAGGGGCGCTCGGGCACACAGCACGCCCACGACCGCCACGACCAGGAAATAGTGAAGCCGCACCGGTCCGTTGATCCAGGACACCTGCTCCGACTGCCCCGCACTGCGGATCGCCAGCGGCAACAGCCCGGCCACAGCGCCCGCGGCAGCCACACTCCACGCCCTCAGCACCGATCGTGGAACACGGGAGACGACCAGGGTGACGCCGTGTGCGACCAGGGCGAGGACCGCGAACTCATGGAGCAGACAGGCCAGCAGCATGGTGGAGCCATAGACCGCCCACCGCCACCGGGTGCGATGCGAGACGCCGGCCACGAGCGCATACGTGGCCCAGGTGACCAGGGCACAGACCATGGCGTACGAGCGGCCTTCCTGGGCGTACTTCTGCACCTGGGGAAGGAGCGCGAACACCAGCCCGGCCAGCAGCCCGGCACGGGGTCCCGCCAGGCGCAGCCCCAGCAGCCCGACTCCGCTCGCCGCCACGGACATCGCCAGCACGGACGGCAGCCGCAGTGTCAGCAGCCCTCCGCCGAAGAGACCGAAGATCTCGTGCATCACGGCGTAGTAGAGGACATGGACCAGATCGACATGCTGGGCGGTGTGCCATATCTGCGAAAGATCGCGGTGCGCGAGCTGATAGGTGACGGACTCGTCCCCCCACATGGTGTTCTGCCTGCGGATACCCCAGAGCCCCAGAGCGAGGGTCAGCGACGAGGGTGCGACGACGACAACGGCCACGGCTCCGGCCGGGCTCGGTGACGGCCGACGGGCGGGTACGGGAGGGGAGACCGACCTGGTCACGGTGGGGACGCGTGCAGCAACGGACATCGGCGACAGGGCCTTTCAGCAGGGGCGAGGAAACTCCGTCACCTTGCCGGGACCTCGTTGACCGGACGCTGACCCGACCTGACCGGCCGATCAGGAAGGCGGGCCGGCGCTGTGCGAGGCTGCACCGCATGCGCATCCTGGTGGTCGAAGACGAGGTGGACCTCGCCCGGACCCTGCACACCGGTCTGACCGCCGAGGGCTACAGCGTGGACCTGGCCCATGACGGCAGGCAGGGACTGTGGATGGCCCGGACCGGCGAATACGCCCTCGTCGTACTGGACTTGATGCTGCCCGGACTCAACGGCTACAAGGTCTGCGCCCAACTGCGCCGGGAGGGCAACGCGACCCCCATCCTGGTACTCACCGCCAAGGACGGGGACTGGGACCAGGCCGAGGCCCTGGACACAGGGGCCGACGACTACCTGGCCAAACCCTTCTCCTACATGGTGCTCGTCGCACGGCTGCGGGCCCTGGTCAGACGAGCCGCCACGGTCGCCCCGCCCGTCCTTGCCGTGGGCGACCTCTCGCTGGACGTCGCCGGCCGGGTCTGCCGCCGGGCCGGGACCCGGGTGGACCTCACCCCCCGGGAGTTCGCCGTCCTCGAACTGCTGGCCCGCCGGGCGGGCCAGGCGGTCTCCAAAGCGGATCTGCTGTATCACGCGTGGCCCGACGAGGCATGGGATCCCAACCTGGTGGAGGCGCGCGTCAGCGCGCTGCGCAAGAAGGTGGACGCCGCGTTCGACCGGCAGTCCTTGCAGACCGTACGGGGTTCCGGCTACCGGCTGGTGGACGACCGTGACCGCGACTGAGCCGCGGCGCCGCTGGTGGCCGCGGTCGGTACGAGCCCGCACGGCGCTGGCCGCCGCCTCGACCGCCGCCGTCATCCTGCTCGGCATCGGCTGGTGGCTGCACCACGATCTCTACCGCCAGAGCACGCAGATCGCCGAGGACCAGGCGAAGGCACAGCTCTGGGCTCTCTGCGATCAGTTGCGCCAGGGTGTCGTCCCCGACTCCACCAGCTCCGTGCCGTACGAGGTCGTCGCCACCGGCCGGCGCACCGCTGTCGCCTACGGCGGAGGCATGGACGACTTCGATCCCGGCACCCACCACGTGCTGCCCGCCCCGCCGAAAGCCCTGCGGGTCGAGATCATCACCACCGTCCGCCTGCCCGCGAACCCCGACTACGACCCCAGTGACAAGCTCTCCGTGGCCGGCGGGACCCACCAGGTCGTCACGGCCGACATCGGGCCCGATGAACTGAGCAGCGCCAAAGCCGCCGCTCTGGGCGTCACCGCCGACGCCAGGCTGCGGGTCTATGTGGTGGTGCTCCCGAACACCGCCGAGGCCATCGCCAGGACCACCGACCACCTGCTGCTGCGGGCCGGGCTCGTCGGCCTCGTACTGATCGCCGCCGCCACCTACTTCGCCGTCCGCCGCGCGCTGCGGCCGGTCGAGGCCATCCGCGTCCTCACCGCCTCGGTCACCGCGCATGACCCCCGCGAACGCGTCACCGTCCCCGCCACGGGACACGAGATCACCGCCCTCGCCACCACCATCAACACCACCCTCCAACGCCTCGACGACGCAGCCGCCCAGCAACGCCGCTTCGTCGCGGACGCCGCCCACGAACTGCGCAGCCCCCTCACCACCCTGCTGGCCAGCCTGGAGGTCGCGCTCGCCTACCCGGAACGCACCGACTGGCCCGCCGCGGCCACCACCGCCGCACGACAGACCCGCCGCCTCCAGGCCCTCGCCGAAGACCTGCTGCTCCTCGCCCGCCTGGACACGCGCACCCCCACAGCCGACCCCGACACGGTCGACCTGACAGCCCTGGCCGCCCGACTGACCGAGCAATACCCCCTACCCGAACGGCCGTTGGCCCTCACCTGCGACAGCACCGCTCCCGCACACGTACGCGGCAACCCCGACGAATACGAGCGACTCCTGCGCAACCTCATCGACAACGCCGCCCGCCACGCCGCCCACCGCATCCAGATCACCGTCCGGAACGAGGGCGCCGGGATCGTCCTCACGGTGCACGACGACGGACCGGGCGTGCCCGCCGAGGACGCCGAGCGCATCTTCGAACGCTTCGTCCGGCTCGACGACGCCCGCTCCCGCGACCAGGGCGGCACCGGCCTGGGCCTCGCCATCGCCCGCGACCTGGCCCACCGCCACCGCGGCACCCTCACCCTCGCCCCCCGCACCCTCGGCGCCTGCTTCGAGCTACGCCTTCCCCAAGCCCCCACCCCGGCCGGGACATGACGAACCGGCCTCCGGCTGGTGCCGGAGGCCGGTTCGCCGCTGCTCGGTGCGGGTCGGCTCAGCCGAGGGTGTTCAGCATCGCTTCTTCGACGTGGTCGGCGGCGTTGCGGTGGCCGAGGGCGTTGGGGTGCACGAAGGACAGCTGGTCGGGGAGGGTGACGAAGCCTTCGACCCACTTGTGGTCGTCGCAGACGCTGTGGTTGTGGGAGGAGGTGTAGAGGTCGACGAAGCCGGCGGCATCCTGGGTGCCGGTCGAGTCGTCGATGGCCTTGTTGAGGGGTTCCAGGACGTCCTTGCGCAGCCACTCAAGGTCGCCCTGGGTGATCGTGCCGAACTTCGTCAGGTCGCCGAAGTCGCACTTGGAGGTGTCCTTGGGGACGATGGTGGGGTAGCCGACGGCCAGGATCTTCGCGTGCGGCGCCCGTTCGTGGAGCACGCGGAGCATCCGGTCGTACTCCTGGCGCACCTTCTTCAGCCGGGCCGCGATACCGGCGCCCTCCGCGTCCTTGCACGGGGTGCCCTTGCCCTCGCTCTCGCCGCCCAGCTGCGGGCACTTCATGAGGAGGTCGGCGAAGCCGAGGGTGTTTCCGCCCACGCCGACGGTGATGACGTCGGTGTCCGCGCCTACCGCCTCGGACTGAGGGGGCACCGCGGGGAAGGGGTAGTCCGGGTCCTCGGAGATGGGCGGCAGGTGGCGGCCGATCGGGTGCTGGGGTGTGTCGGTGACGTTCTCGATGGTGGCGGCGCCGCAGCTGACGTTGGTCAGCTCGAAGAGAGCGCCGAGGTCACGGTCGATGACCTGGGGGTAGGCCCGGTCGGTGCGCTCGCAGCCGTCGCGCGGGACTTCGAAGGTGTTGCCCGCGGCGTGGATGACCCCGGCGGTGTAGGAGTCACCCAGGGCGACCCACTGGTGCTGCTCGGCCGCGGCGGCGGGTTGCGCCCCTGCGAACTGTGCGGGGACAAGAGCGCCGGCGGCGAGAGCTGCGGCCGGGCCGAGCAGGGCCAGACGAGTAAGGAAGCGTGCCACGAATCCTCCAGGGATGCGATGTTGGCGTCGCTTTGACCATAAAGAGACCGTCACTAAATGCACTAGATCCAATGCGGACAGTAGCCATTGATCGGCCTGGTGCGTCTCTGTGGGTGAGCGAGACTCGGCGTGTCGACCACTCACCCCCTACCGGCGACCGCTCCGATACAGGATGTGCACAGCGCGGGGCGTTTCTTGATCGACCAGCGGATCCCGGCCGGACACACGTTCTCCCGACAGCCGTCTTGTTCTCGGCACTTGGGGCCGAGGCCCCACGTTCACGCGCCCGGATCGAACAGCTTCCAGTTCCCCTCGGAGACGACCTCGACGCCGCCGTCGGTCACTCCCGGTCATGGGACTGGGAGACCGACCGCCGATGAAACACCAAGGCCCGCTCGGATCCCCACACGGAGTCGGTGAGGAGCAGCTTCAGCGAGCCCCCGCGGAGCAGGGTCACTGTGCGATGGCAGGATAGGCCATGAGCGATAGAATTGTGCCATGTCCGTTGCCGTCGGCTTCCTGCCCACCCGCCCCCACCGGGTCGTCGTGCTCGCCCTCGACGGGGTCTACCCCTTCGAGCTGGGGATCCCGAACCGCGTCTTCACCTGTGTTCCCGGCGCCTACGACGTGGTGACCTGTGCGGCGACGGAGGACCGTACGGTGGCGACCAACGCGGACTTCACGGTCACCGTCGGGCACGGGCCCGAGGCGCTGGAGAGCGCGGACACCGTGGTCGTGCCGCCGTACGACATGGCGCGGATCGCGGAGGAACTGCCCGGGCCCGTCGCCGCGGCGCTGGCGCGGATCCGGCCCGGCACCCGGATCGTCTCCATCTGCACGGGGGCGTTCGCGCTCGCGGCGGCCGGGATGCTCGACGGGCGTCCGGCGACGACGCACTGGGCGCTGGCGCCGCGGTTCCGCCGGATGTTCCCCCAGGTCGCCCTGGATCCGGACGTGTTGTTCGTCGACGACGGGGATGTCCTGACCTCGGCCGGGGCGGCCTCCGGTGTCGACGTCTGCCTGCACGTGGTGCGCTCCGACCACGGCAGCGCGGTCGCCAACAGCGTGGCCCGGCAGTGTGTCGTACCGCCGTGGCGGGACGGCGGCCAGGCGCAGTACATCGAGCAGCCGGTGCCGGACGAGGGCACCACCGGTACGGCGGCCACCCGGGCGTGGGCGCTGGAGAACCTGGAACGGCCGCTCGCCCTGCACGAGTTGGCGGAGCATGCCCGGATGAGCCGGCGCACCTTCGCCCGCCGCTTCCAGGAGGAGACGGGGACGAGCCCGGGGCGCTGGCTGATCCAGCAGCGGGTGCACCGCGCCCGCCACCTCCTGGAGAGCAGCGAGCTGTCGGTCGACCGCATCGCGGCCGAGGTCGGCTTCGCCACGGGCACGTCACTGCGGCAGCACCTGCACGCGGCGATCGGCGTCTCCCCGCAGACGTACCGGAACACGTTCCGGGCCACGGCGGCGAGCAGGGTCTGAGCGGCGGGCAAGGTCCGAGCGGCGGGCGCGGACGCGCCGGGGCCGGGTGGGTCGTCGTCCGGGTTCAGGCGAAGTGGCGGATGCGGGCGGGTGTCGCGGGGGCGTACGGGAGCCAGTCGTGGACCGAGCCGGTCCTGACGAACTCGGCGACCGCGGTGCCGAACTCGTGCCCCAGGGCGCGCTGGGAATCCCCGACCCGGCCGAGCATCGGGCTGTCCGGGTAGGCGTCGAAGGTGTTGAAGAGGAAGGGCAGTTCGACGCAGTGGGCGGCGCCGAGGGAGTGCGGGTCCTCGGCCGGGCGGTAGTCGAACTCGTAGACGTGGGTCGCGTTGCCGCCGGCCGCGTGGTGGTCGGCGATCTGCAGCGAGCCGTCGCGGAAGAGCGCGTCCGTGCCGATCGCGGTGAAGATCTGCGCGGGGGTGCCCTGCGGGAGCCGGGCGGCGTACGCGTCGTAGATCTCCCGGGCCCGGTCACCGGCCTGGGCGGCCAGGAGGTCCAGCACGCCCGCGGCGGTGAGGCTCTGGATGCGCGGGTCGAAGGCGAAGAAGGACGTCGCCTCGTCGGCGGTGGTGCCGATGAGCAGCGGCTTGCCCTCCAGGGCGCCGTCGGTGAGCGCCCGCTGCCAGGTGCGGGGCATGCCGGGGGCGCCGAGCACCGGGTACATCGGCGGGGCGGCGTTGCCGGGGCGCGCGATCTGGACGGCGAGGCGTCCGTAGGCGGACAGCAGTTGCTCGGCGGGCAGGGCGCGCAGGGCCTTCGCGGTGTCGGTGCCGGCCGGGACGCCGAGCAGGCGCAGGTAGGCCTCGGCGTTCTCGGCCGCGTCCTCGGGGTCCTGCGGGGCCAGGCCGAAGGGGCCGCTCTGCACCAGCACCCGGTCGACGAAGCCGGAGGTCTGCGGGTCGAGCGCCAGGGAGAGGGTGGAGTAGGCGCCGGCCGACTGCCCGCCGACCGTCACCTCGCGCGGGTCGCCGCCGAAGGAGGCGATGTTGTCCCGGACCCAGCGCAGCACTGCGGCCTGGTCCTGGGGGCCGAGGTTGGCGGCGCCGATCTCCGGGAGGTAGAGGTAACCCAGCGGTCCCACGCGGTAGTTGGCGGTGACGACCACGATGTCGCCGAGGGCGGCGAGGCGGCCGCCGTCGTACCAGTCCCAGCCGCCGGAGCCGCTGGTGAAGCCGCCACCGTGCCACCAGACCAGGACCGGGCGGGACGCGCCGTCCGTCAGGGCCCCGCGCGGCGCGAAGACGTTGACGGTGAGGCTGCCGTCCTCGTTCCAGTCCGGCGTGCGGTGTCCCATCACCTGCTCCAGGCGGGACGGGCCCTGCGGGACGGCGGGCCCCGACCGCACGGCCTCCCGCACCCCGGTCCATCCCGGGTGCGGCCGCGGCGCGGCGAACCGCAGCTCACCGACCGGCGACGCGGCGTACGGGATGCCCCGGAAGGAGACCGCCCCACCCGCCCCGCCCGCCGCGATTCCCTGGACCTTGCCCCGGTCCGTGGCCACGACCGGGTTCTCGATGTCCGCCATGGTGCTCACCTCTCTCGGTTCGGTTGCGATGTCACCGATCCTCACCGGGAGCACGGAAACGAGCCAGAAAGTGGGCGTCGAATCGCGAATACAGGCCATATGATCCATGAATATGGAGAAAGCACGCCATCAGCTGGACGAGACCGACAGCCGGATCGCCGCCGCGATGCTGGCCGCGCCGCGCGCCTCGTGGCGCACGGTCGGCCGGGTCCTCGGGATCTCGGAGCGGACCGTGGTCAGACGGGCCGCGCCGCTCTACCACGACGGCACGCTGCGGGCCACGGCCGTCCGCAACCCCGTGTGCTTCCCCGACCTGATCCCGCTGGCCCTGCGCATCCGGTGCAAACCCAACCGGATCAGCGCCATCGCCGCCACCCTGGCCCGCCGCCCCGACACGATCTGGGTGGACGTCCTCGGCGGCGGCGACGAGATCTGCACCATCCTGTTCCTGGACGGCCCGGACGCCCGCAACAACCTGCTGCTGCGCGACCTTCCGGCCACCGCCGCGGTCCAGTCGTGGACCTCGCACGCGTTGCTGCGGGTCTTCCCGGCCGGCTTCGGCTGGAGCGGCGGCCTGCTGTCGGCGGAGGAACTGGCCAGTCTGCGCCAGGAGCCGCCGGAGGCCGCCCCGCGGCCCTCGCTCGGTCCCGCCGACCACCAGCTGATCGCCGGACTGGTCGAGGACGGGCGGGCCTCCTACACGGAGCTCGCGCAACGCGCCGGCATCAGCGCCCTGACCGCCCGCCGGCGCCTGGAGGCGCTGGCGGGCGGCCTGGTCCTGAGGCTCGCGACCGAGGTGGATCTCGCCCGGCTGGGCATCCGTACCGAGGCGCTGCTGTGGATGACGGTCGCCCCCGGCCGTCTGGAGGAGACCGGCCGGCGGCTGAGCCGCCATCCACAGGTCCGCTTCGCCTCGGCCACCACCGGCTCCGCCAACCTGCTCGTGGCCGTCGCGGCGACCGACCTCGACGCGCTCTACCGCTTCCTGAGCGACACGATCGGCGCCCTGGAACACGTCTCCACGATGGAGGTCACGCCGATCCTGAGCGGGGTCAAGCGGACCGGACTGGTCCGGCCCGGGAGCCTGTGACCGACCCCGGAGCCGGGGGCCGGACCACCTGGCCGGACTACTCGGCCGGGCCACCTGGCCGGGCTACTTGGCCGGGCACTGCTTCCAGGCCAGGTGGTAGACGGTGCTGATCTCGCCGTCGGTGGAGTCCATGGTCATGAAGCTGACCTTGCCGGGGTTCGCGCTCCCGGCGTTCACCCGCAGCTCCGTGTTGATGTTGAAGTTGCGCTGCACCCCGCAGGGCGCCCAGACCAGCTGGGCCCAGTCGGTGGTGTCGGTGGCCTGCCAGTTGTCGTTGTAGGGGCCGGTGAAGGGGTGGTTGGCGAAGGCGGTGTTCGAGGAGCCCTGGAAGTAGTACGAGGCGCGCTGGGTGCCGATGGCGCCCGGCTGGAGCGAGGCGAAGCCGCGGTAGTCGGCGCTGGCGATGGCGTAGGTGAAGCCGCCCGGCACGTGAACGACCAGGTTGAGCTGGCAGTTGCGCCGGAAGGCGGTGGGGTCGGAGTTGCCGCCGGCCTGGGCGAGATAGGCGCTGTAGGTGACGGTGAAGGCCTCGTTGTCCTCGGACACGGCCACGGCGGTGGTCCCCGCCGGACAGCCGGAGCCGTTCACCGTGGCGACGTTGATGACGATCTTGTCCGGCGGCGGGTCGTCGAAGACGGGCGACGACGAGGCCTGGGCCTGAGCGGGCAGCCCGGCGGTGAGCAGCGCGGCGAGCGCTCCGCCGAGCAGGAGTCCGTGTCTCCTGGATCCCATGGTTTCTCCGGTTCGGTGATCGAGTGGGGGGTTGCACCCGCGGCCGTCCGTAGTTCATCTTTGAAGAAACTGTGAGTTTCCTGTGAAGACCGGGGCGCTCGAATCGTAGGAACCCCCACGCGAACCGGTCAGGGCGAACTCCGGCCATTCACAACGCCGGATTTCACACCCCGTCGAGGCTCACGGGTTCTCCCAGGCCGCCGGTTCCGCCGCCAGTGCCCGGACCGGATCCGGCAGGGCGTCCGCCGCGATGTCCGCCACCGTGACACCTTCGAGGATCTTGCGGACGTTGGCGCGCAGGGCGATCCACAGGGGCAGCAGCGGCTGGGCGGTGCCGGTGTAGGCCAGCCCCGTCGGGCGTTCCCCCCGTACCGAGACGATCGGGCCGTCCACCGCGCGGATCAGGTCGGCCACGGTGATCGCGGACGCGTCCCGCGCCAGCCGGTAGCCGCCGCCCCCGCCGCGCCGGCTGTCGACGATCCCGGCGCGCCGGAGGTCACCCAGAATGCCCTCCAGGAACTTGTGCGGAATTTCCTGCGCACCGGCGATCTCCTCCGCCTTCACAGGGCCCTCCCCCTGCCGTACGGCGAGCTCCAGTACCGCCCGTACCGCGTAATCCGCTCGTGCCGAGATCCTCATGCGTCCATTGTGGGGCGTCCTCCCGTGGAGAATGGCCGGACCCGCGCCCCGTAAGATCGCCCGGGAGGATCCCTTGGCGCTCAGCAGACGTACCTTCAGTGCCCTCGCCGGCTCGGCCGCGCTCGGTTTCGCCCTGGGCGGCAGCGGCGGGCCGGGAGCGCCCTCGGCGTACGCGGCGCGCAGCGTGCCGACCGGTCCGGCCCCCGCCGCGCCGCACGCGGACGGGCAGCGGCACACGATCGGCTACGACCACTACTCCCTCCTCGTCGACGGCCGGCGGCTGGTGGTCTGGTCCGGCGAGCTGCACCCCTTCCGGCTGCCGAGCCCGTCCCTGTGGCGGGACGTCCTGGAGAAGATGCGGGCGCACGGCTACAACACGGTCAGCATCTACGTGGCGTGGAACTACCACTCCGCCGCGCCCGGGACGTACGACTTCACGGGCGTACGCGACCTCGACCTCTTCCTCCGTACGGCGGCCGAGACCGGGATGTACGTCATCCTCCGCCCCGGCCCCTACATCAACGCCGAGGTCGACGCCGGCGGCTTCCCCGGCTGGCTCACCGCCACCGAGGGCGCCGCCCGCTCCACCGACCCCACCTACCTCGGCCACGTCGACGAGTGGCTGACGGCCGTCAACCGCATCGTGCGCCGCCACCAGCTCACGGACGGCGGCGGAACCGTCCTGCTCTACCAGATCGAGAACGAGTACGACGGCCACGTCGCCGACCCGACCGGCCCCGCCTACATGTCCCACCTGTACAAGAAGGTGCGGGCCGACGGCATCGACGTCCCCCTCTTCCACAACGACAAGGGCCGCAACGGCTACTGGATCCCCGGCTCCTTCGACACCGGCGGCGAGACCGGGAAGTGGCTGTACGGCTTCGACGGCTACCCCTCCCCCTCCCAACCCCCGCCGGACTGGGGGGACTTCGGGATCGGCGGCCTCAAGGGCGGCGCGACCGCGAGCCCGCGTACGCCCGGGTTCGTGCCGGAGTTCGGGGGCGGCTGGTTCGACCCGTGGGGCGGGGTCGAGTTCGGCGGCAAGGGGTACGCCGAGTCCCGGCGCACCCGGGACGCGGCCTACGAACGCCGCTTCTACCTCACCAACCTCGCCAACGGCCTCACCCTCCACAACGTCTACATGACCTACGGCGGCACCACCTGGGGCTGGCTGCCGGCACCGGTCGTCTACACGTCGTACGACTACGGCGCGGCCATCGACGAGGCCCGCAACGTCACCCCGAAGATCGCGCCGATGCACCAGCTCGGCCACCTCCTGCAGCGCGTCCCGGACTTCGCGAAGCTGGACCGCGCGGCCGACGTCCACGTGGCCGGGCTGAAGACGTACCACCTCACCAACCCGGACACCCAGGCGCACTTCTACGTCCTGCGCAACGACGGCGACGGCGAGGTCACCTCCACGCTCCGCACGGCCGCCGGCGACGACGTCGAGCTGACCGTCCCGGCCCACGACGCCCGGCTCGTCACCGCCGGTCTCTCCCTCGGCAAGCGGAAGCTGCGCTACTGCACCGCCCAGCCGATGTTCGTGCTCACCGCCGGCCGCCAGGACATCGCCCTGTTCACCGGCCGGTACGGCGAGATGGCGCACCTCGTGCTGGAGTGCCCGACCGAGCCGTTCGTCCAGCGCCTGGACGCCGAGGCGGCCTGGGTCTACGACCAGGGCGTCCTGCACGTGACCGCGCCGCTCGGGCAGGGCGGGCTCACCCGGGTCCTGGTCCAGCGCGGCGACAGCGACACACCGCTGCTGCTGCTCTTCGCCGACGACGCGACCGCCCTGCGGCTGTTCCCGTACGACACCCCGTCCGGCACGCTCCTCGTCTACGGCCCGGCGCTGCTGCGCCACGCGAAGGTCAGCGGGCCGACCGTCGAGCTCACCGGTGACACGGTCGGGGCGACCGGACTGGAGGTCTGGGGACCCCGCGGGATCGCCTCGGTCACCTGGAACGGGCGGCCGGTGCCGACGCGGGTGAGCCTCTCGGAGAGCCTGGTCGCCCTGTCGGACATGCCGGGGGCGCCCCGGCCGGCGCTGCCGGTCCTGGACGGCTGGCGCCGGAAGGCCGAGAACCCCGAGTCGGCGACCGGCTTCGACGACTCGGCGTGGACGGTCGCCGACAGGAAGACGTCGTTCAGCACGACGGCGGTCCCGGCGGGTCAGCCGGTGCTCTTCGCCGACGACTACGGCTTCCACTACGGGGACGTCTGGTACCGGGGGCGGGTGGACGGTGACCTGTCGGACCTGGAGTCGGTCTCCCTCGCCTACAGCACGGGCACCCAGGGCATGCTGATGGCCTGGCTGGACGGGGTGCCGCTGGGCTCGCACCGGATGCCGGTGCCGGACGCGAAGACGGTACGGAAGGGGAGTTGGGCGGCCACGGCCGAGTTCTCCCTCGCCGGGTTGAAGAAGAAGCTGAAGAAGAAGCAGCGAAGGAAGCCGGAGCATGTGCTGTCCGTGCTGGTGCGGCGGATGCAGCACGACATGGACGGCGGCTCGCTGGACACCCACAAGGTGGCGCGCGGTCTGACCGCCGTCTCCTTCAAGGGAGCCTCGCCGAAGGTGGGTTGGCGGATCCAGGGGGCCGCGGCGCCGGATCCGGTGCGGGGGCCGCAGAACAACGGAGGGCTGTACGGGGAGCGGGAGGGATGGCACCTGCCCGGTTTCGCGGACGGTGAGTGGGAGGCGGTCTCGCTTCCCCGCTCCGACAAGGGGATGGGGGTCACCTGGTACCGGACCGGGTTCCGGATGTCCGTGCCGGGCGGGGTGGACGCGTCGGTGGGGCTGGTGCTGGAGGACGATCCGGCGCGGGCCTATCGGGTGCAGATCTTCCTGAACGGGTGGAACCTCGGGCAGTACGTCAATGACGTGGGGCCGCAGCATTCGTTCGTGCTGCCGAACGGGATCTTGCTGACCCGGGGTTCGAATACCTTGGCCCTGGCCGTGCTTTCGGATGGCACGTCCGAGTTCGGTCCTGGTGCGGTACGGCTTGAGTTGCTGGGGAGTGCGGCCGGAGGAGTGGAGGTTGTGGGGGTGGACTCCCCCGGCCGTTAGCTGCGGGTTGTGTGTGGTTGCCCGCGCAGTTCCCCGCGCCCCTAAAAGCAAAAAGAAAGGGGCGCTGACCCTTACGTCAGTCGGATCACGTTCCAGGACAAGGGTTCGAGGACGGCACTCAGCGTGCCGTCGTTCAGGGATGTGCCCTCGGCCGGATGAGGAGTCACCCGCTCGGGTTCCTCCAGGGTGTTGCGGGCGTCGGGGTTCTCGTCCGACAGGACGCTGTGTTCCGCCACGGACGTCAGGCCGAGTCCGCTCAGGGCCACTTCCAGGGGCAGCGCCTCCGTCCTGCTGCGGTTCACGGCGAAGACCGTGACCGTGCCGTCCTCGGCCCTGACCGCGGTCGCGTGCAGCAGGCTCGTCTCGCCGTACTTCTTCGTGTCGTACGTCGGTGAGTCCACGCGTACGTCCAGGACCTGCCCCCTGCCGTACCGGGACGCCTGGGCGAAGGGGAAGAACGTCGTCTGGCGCCAGGCCGGGCCGCCGGGCTCCGTCATGATCGGGGCGATGACGTTGACCAGCTGGGCCAGGCAGGCCACCGTGACGCGGTCGGCGTGGCGGAGCAGGGCGATCAGGAGGGAGCCGAAGACCACCGCGTCCAGGACGCTGTAGTTGTCCTCCAGGAGGCGGGGGGCCTCGGGCCAGTCCCGCACGTCGGAGTTCTCGATCGCGTGCCACTTCGAGGTGTACCAGACGTTCCACTCGTCGAAGGAGAGGTTGATCTTCTTCTGGGACTTCAGCCTGGCGCCCACGTGATCACAGGTGGCGACCACGTTCTCGATGAAGGACTCCATGTCGACGGCGGAGGCCAGGAAGGAGTCGAGATCGCCGTCCTGGGGCTCGTAGTAGGCGTGCAGGGAGATGTAGTCGACCAGGTCGTACGTCTCCGCGAGGACCGTCGCCTCCCACTCGGCGAAGGTCGGCATGGACTGGCTGGAGGACCCGCAGGCGACCAGTTCCACGGACGGGTCCATCTGGCGCATGGCGCGGGCCGTCTCGGCGGCGATGCGTCCGTACTCCCCGGCGGTCTTGTGGCCGGTCTGCCAGGGGCCGTCCATCTCGTTGCCCAGGCACCAGAGCCCGATGCCGAAGGGGTCCTTGTCGCCGTGGGCGGCGCGGAGGTCGGACAGGGCGGTGCCGGAGGGCTGGTTGGCGTACTCCTGGAGTTCCAGGGCCTCCGCCACGCCCCGCGTGCCGAGGTTGATCGCCATCATGGGCTCGGCCTGCGGGCCGACCTTCTTCAGGAAGGCGATGTACTCGGAGAGGCCGAACCGGTTGGTCTCCGTCGACCGCCAGGCGAGGTCGAGGCGGCGGGGGCGGTCCTCGACCGGGCCGACGGAGTCCTCCCACTTGTAGCCGGAGACGAAGTTGCCGCCGGGGTAGCGGAGGGTGGTGACGCCGAGCTCGCGGACCAGGTCGAGGACGTCCGTGCGGAGGCCTTCGGCGTCGGCCGCGGGGTGGGTCGGCTCGAAGATGCCGGTGTAGACGCAGCGGCCTAGGTGCTCGACGAAGGAGCCGAAGAGGCGGGGGTTGACTTCGCCGATGGTGAAGGCGGGGTCGAGGGTGAAGCGGGCGGTGCGCAATGTTCGCCTTTCGGGGGTGGGTGCCTTGTGTTTCGTGGGCGGGTGCGGGTGGTTCGTGGCTGGGCGCGCCCACGCGGCGGAGCCGCGAATGGACACAGCCCCGCGCCCCTAACGCAAGCTGGGCCAGCCGTCCTTTGTCCAGCTCAGTGGGTTGAGCCCGAGCTTGGGCGTGCCGTTGTCGTCTGCGTCGTAGTAGTGGTACGCCAGCCAGGTCCGGCCGTGGGTGCGGAAGGTCGACTCGCCGCCCGGGCCGATGTATCGGCCGTGGGAAGAGAGGAGGAGGTCGCCGCCGCCCTCCAGCATCGGCTTTCCTGTGCTGTCCACGTACGGGCCCGTCACCGTCGTCGAGCGGCCCACTCTGATCTTGTAGGTGGAGTTCACGCCGGCGCAGCAGGCGTCGTAGGACGCGAAGAGGTAGTAGTAGCGGCCGTGGTGGAGGATCGAGGCGCCTTCGACGGCGTAGGGGGCGTCGGGGCGGGTGGCGAGGTGGGCGACCGTGGTGCCCGGGATTGCCTTGCCGGTCGTGGGGTCGAGTTCGACCATGCGGATGCCGGTCCAGTAGGAGCCGAACGCCATCCAGAGCTTGCCGTCGGCTCGGGTGATCGCCGGGTCGATGGCGTTCCAGGAGTCCGTCGTGTCGGAGGTGAAGGCTGCGCCGTGGTCGGTCCAGGTGCCGGGGAGGCCCGTCGGGGAGGTGGCGACGCCGATCGCGGAGTGGTTGGTGCCCCAGGAGGAGACGGCGTAGTAGAGCCAGTAGCGGCCGTCGCGGTAGGAGAGGTCGGGGGCCCAGGGGTCGGCGGTGGAGTTGTAGTCGTACCACCAGCTCGGGGGTGTGGTGAACGCGTTGCCCGCGTCGGTCCAGTCGTGGAGGTCGGTGGAGAGGCGGGCGCCGATGATGCCGCCGGTGGAGTAGGCGACGTACTGGCCGTTGCTGAGGTGGTGGACGGTGGGGTCGTGGATGATCTGCTGGCCGGTCAGGGGGAGGGGGTCGGGGTAGGTGGCGGCGGCGGAGGGGGTGGTGGGGAGGAGGGCTATCGTCGCGGCCGCGAGCAGGGCGGCGAGTCTCGGGAAACGCTTCAACTCCGGCTCCTCACTGGCCGGCCAGGCCCGTGTGGGCCACGCCGCGCACGATCTGGCTCTGGAAGAAGGCGAACACGACGATCAGCGGGAGGCCCGCGATCAGGCCGCCGGCCATCAGCTGCGGCCAGACGATGCCGAAGGCGTTCTGCACGGTCGCGATGCCGTTCGGCATCGTCATCAGGTCGGGGTTGTTGGTCACCATGTACGGCCACAGGAAGTTGTTCCAGGAGGCGATGAAGGTGAAGATGCCGACCGCCGAGAGGGCCGGCTTGGAGAGCGGGAGGACGATCGTGAAGAAGATGCGCCAGCGGCCGGCGCCGTCGATGAAGGCGGCCTCCTCCAGTTCCCTGGGCAGGGCCTGGAAGAACTTGTAGAGGATGTAGACCATCGCGGCGGGTGCGCACTGGGGCAGGATCATGCCCCAGTAGGTGTCCACCATGCCGAGCGACTGGACCGTGGTGAACAGCGGGACGCCGAGGATGGCCGGGGAGAACATCAGGCCCGCCATGGTGAGCGAGAGCAGGACGCCCTTGCCGCGGAACTCGGTGCGGGCGAAGCCGTATCCGGCGAGGGACGCGACGAGCAGCACGATGAAGGTCACGCAGACCGAGACGACGACCGAGTTCACGAACCAGTCGGGGATGTTGCCGGCGTCGAAGATGCCCTTCCAGGAGTCCCAGGTGACGTGGTCCGGGATCCAGTGCGGGGAGGCGACCGACTCGGTGGAGGTCTTCAGCGAGGTCGACAGGGCCCAGAAGAGCGGGGCGATCCAGAGGAGGGAGAGGGCGGCGGCGAGCAGTGTGAGGGCGATCTGGGCGGGGGTCCAGGTGGAGCGCGGTGTGCGGAGCGGGGGTGTCGGGGTGCTCATCGGGCGGTCTCCTCACGGGTGCGCAGCAGCCACATCCGGGCCAGGGCGACGGCCGCGACGATGATGAAGAGGATCATGGAGATCGCGGAGGCGTAGCCCACGCGGTAGCTGGTGAAGCCCTGCTCGATCATGTACTGCACGAAGGTGCGGGTGGAGTTCTCCGGGCCCGAGCCGAACTGGAACATGATGACGACCTGGTCGTAGACCTGCAGCGAGGCCAGGATCTGGAGCGCGACGACCAGGCCGGTGATGTTGCGCAGGTTCGGGACCGTGATGTGGAGCATGCGCCGGAAGGCGCCCGCGCCGTCCAGTTCGGCCGCCTCGTAGAGGTGTTGCGGGATGTTCTGGAGGGCGGCCAGGTAGAGGAGGAAGGAGAAGCCGACGGTCCACCAGAGGGTGGCGACAACGCTCGCGAGCAGCGCCGTGGACTTCTGGGTGAGCCAGGGGGTGTCGAGGCCGAGGGTGTGGTTGACCAGGCCGTTGACCGGCTGGAAGAGCCACCACCAGAGATTGGCGACGACGGCCGACGGGAGCAGGAACGGGGCGAAGAAGCAGAACCGCCACAGCCACTTGAAGTGGACGGTGTGGTGGGCGATCAGCGCCATCAGGAGTGCCATGACGACGATCAGCGGGACCACCCAGAGGGTGAACTTGACGCTGTGCCACAGGGACTGCCAGACCAGGTCGTCCTGGAGGGCCTCGCGGTAGTTGTCCAGGCCGATGAAGCTCGTGTGGTCGCCGGAGATGTTGGCGTCCGTGAGGGACAGGTAGAGGCCGCGGACTATGGGGACCAGGACGAAGAGGCCGTACAGGACGAAGAACGGGGTGACGAACCAGCCACCGTGCTGGAGGCGGCGGCCCCAGCGCAGGCGCAGGGTGCCGGTGGCGGAGGCGGGGCGTGCCACGCGGGTGACGGCGGCGGGGGCGGCCGTGGTGGAGGCGGTGGAGCTCATGCGGTGGCTCCCTTCAGCTCCTGGGCGGCGGTCCTGCCGTCCATCGGGTTCCTCGCGTCGAGCAGTGCCTCCAGGGCGCTCTTCATGGCGCGGGCGGTGGCGTCCGGCTTGGTGGAGCCGAGGTTGGAGCCCGCGATCAGCGGGCCGACCCGCTTGGAGAGGGTGCCGGTGGAGCCCGCGAACCAGATGTGCGGCTCGGTGGCGAGGTGCCGCATCGCGTCCTGGGAGTACTCGCGCTGCGGCGAGAGCTTCGTGTACGCCGGGTCCTTGAACGTCGGCAGGTAGGCGGGGACGTGGCCGCCCTGGGCCCAGGTCGCCGCGTTCCTCACCAGGTAGGCGGCGAGCGCGTAGGCGCCCTCGTTGGCGGCGCCGCCGCGGCCGGCCTGGTGGGGCAGGACGAAGGAGTGGGACTCGGCGTGGGTGCCGGGGGTGCCGAAGACCGGGGGCAGGGGCGTGGCGCCGTAGTCGAGCTTGGCGGGGGTGTAGACCGGGACCGACCAGTCGCCCTCCCAGACGAAGGGGGCGCCGGCCAGGAACATCGCGGCGTCGTCCGAACCCGCGATCGCGTAGCCGTCGGTGACGTGCTTGCGGAAGAACTCCAGGACCCGGGTGGCCTTGTCGGTGTCGAAGACGACGCCGGTCTGGTCGGCGTCGAAGTAGCCGCCGCCGAGCTGCTGGTAGAAGGCGACGAAGAACCACCAGGAGAAGTTCTGGTCGTTGGCGTGCATGCCGAGGGTCTGCAGGCCGCCCTTGAGCTTCGCCTTGGCGGCCTTGAGCATGGCGAACCAGTCGTCCTCGGAGGTGGCGTGCGGCAGCCTGCCGTCGGCATCGAGCAGGCCCGCCTTCTTGCAGACGTCCTTGCGGTAGAAGTTCAGCTGGACGTGGACGTCCAGGGGCAGGGCGTACAACTCGCCGCCGACGATGCCGCGTTTCCACAGGGTGGGGTTGAAGTCGGCCTCGTGGACGCCGTGTTCGGCGAGGAGGCCGATGTCCCAGGGGTCGAGGAGGCGCCCGGGCGCGAAGCCGGTGACCCGGCCCTGGTGCATGACGGCCAGGTCGGGGGCGCGGTTGCCGGCGGCCGCCATGGCGAGCTTGGTGTAGTAGGGGTCGCCCCAGGTGAGCGTGGACGCCTTGACGTCCGTGTCCGGGTGGGCCGCGTGGAAGGCGTCCACCATGGCCTGCATGTTGGCGCCGTCGCCGCCGGAGAAGAGGTTCCAGTAGCGGACGCGGGTGCGCGCGCTCGATGTCAGTGCGTCGGCGCCGGTGCCGAGGGCCGCGAAGCCGAAGCTCGCCGCCACCGCCAGCCCGCCCGCCGTGCCCAGTAGTCGCCTGCGACTGAGGCCAGGTCGTCCCATGCCATTGCCTGCCCTTGCCTTCGGGATCCGTCGTGCTCGTGATCGCGCCCGTCATTCTTGTTCGATATATCGTCTCCTGCTCGTAACTTCGAACGGGACCGTAAAATCGAAGCGCTTGCGCGTCAATGGGTCCGGCGCGACTTTCCTGCATCGAGCAGTTGTTCTCGTGTGAACTACCGCTCGAACTACCGCCCCCGGACGCGTAGTCTCGGACGGGCCGACGCAGCGCGGTGACCGCCGTCGGGACGGTGCGAAGGGGGAGCGATGGACTTGGCCGGCGCGCGGCACCGGTGGGCCCGGATCGCCGCGAGGCTGCGGCGTCCCCGGCCGGACACGGGGATGCGCCGGCTCGCCGCCGGACTCACCGCCGCCGTCCGCGCCCGGCCCCGGCCGCCGGCCGGGGCGCACGAGGTCTGCCGGGCCCTGTGCGAGGAGATGACCGCACTGCGCGGCGGACGGCCGGTGGAGCTGCGGTTCGAGCGGTTCCCGGACGAGATCGAGGTCACCGGACTGTGGGTGGAGTTCCAGGACTTCGATCTGGTCATCGTCGAGGAGCGGGCCGCGGCCGTGCAGCAACTGGTCATCCTCGGGCATGAGTTGTGGCATCTGCACGCCGGCCACCGCCAGCAGCACGGGGCCGGCCCGGCAGCGGTCCGCGCGCTGGCCGGTCAACCCGACTGGCGGGACAACGCGTTGACGGTGGCCGCGCGCAACGGCTCCCGCGCGGCCGACGAGGCCGAGGCAGACGACTTCGGGTACCGGCTGGCGACCGCCCTGAGGCCGTACGTGGAGAGTCCGTGCCGCCCCGCGCTAGACCCCCTGCGGCCCCCGCCCGACCCGCTCCAGCGGTCCCTCGGCTACCGCGGGCACGGTGGAGCGGCACGGTGACGCCCACCTCGTCCGCGCTGGAACCCGCACGGTTCCTCAGCGACTTCTACATCTCCTTCTGGATCCCCACCGCGGTGCTGACCATCGCCCTGGTGATCAAGCTGCCCAGCATCATCCGGCTCTGGCGCGACCCGCTGCTGCGTGCGGTCGGCGGCCTGCTGCTGCTCGCCTGCGGGGTGTTCGTGTTCTGCACCCCGTCGACGATCGCCGCCGTGAACCGGTGGACCGGCGTCACCAACATCTCGGCGCCCTGGTGCTATTCGCTGCTCACCGCGTTCTGCGGCTCCTGTCTCCTGCTGATCATCGTCTGGCGCAACGGCCTCTCCGACCGCTCGGCCGCCACCCGGCGGGCGATGCGCTGGGTGATCGCCGTCTACTCCGGGGTGATCGCCGCCCTGTGGCTGCTCTTCGCGCTGGCCGACGCGCCCGTGGAGCGGCTGCAGGACCTGGACACGTACTACGCCAACACCCCGTTCATGCGCGAGGAGATCCTGCTCTACCTCGTCGCCCATTCGATCGCCTGCCTGATCACCTCATGGCTGATCTGGAACTGGGTGCGCACCGAGGGCCTCGACGCCTGGCTGCGCTGGGGACTGAAACTGCTCGGCGTCGGCTACGTCCTGAACCTGATCTTCGACGCGGCCAAGCTGACCGCGGTCGGCGCCCGCTGGTGCGGCCGCGACCTGGACTGGCTCAGCACCGACCTGGCCCCGCCCGTCGCCGCCCTGTCCGCGATCAACATCGCCGTCGGCTTCATCCTCCCGCACGCCGGCCAGTACCTGCACGACCGCTGGCGGGTCCGGCTCGCCCATCGCGAACTGCGGCCGCTGTACCAGCTGACCCGGACCGTGCACGGCGACGGCGTCCCCTTCCTGTTCCGCGCCACGCCCGAGCTGCGGCTGACCAGGCGGGAGACCTTCATCCGGGACGTACTGCTGCCCCTCACCCGGCACATCGACGGGGATCTCGACCGGCGCTCCTACGATGCCGCGATCGACCTCGGCCACCCGCCCGACCGGGCCCGGGCGCTGGCCTCCGCGGTCAGCATCCTGAGCGCCGTCGAGGCCCAGGGCCTTACCCCCGAACCCGCCGACACGGCCGGCGGCCCGGACGCCACCCACCTCCTCCAGGAGATCGGGGCGGTGTCCCGGGTCCTGCGCCGCCCCGACGAGATCGAGGCGGTCCGCATGCGCGCGGCCGTCACAGCCATCCCCCGCAGAGAGCTCCGTCCATGAGTAATCGCACCGCAGTCGTCCTCGGCGGCTCCCTCGCCGGCCTGCTGGCCGCCCACGCCCTCGTGCCCTTCGCGGACCGGGTCGTGGTCGTCGAACGGGACGCACTGCCCGTCGGCCCCGAACCGCGCAAGGGGCTCCCGCAAGCCCGGCACGTCCACCACCTGTGGTCCGGCGGGGCACGCGCCCTGGAGGGGCTGCTGCCCGGCACGGTAGAGCGGCTGCGGGCGGCGGGCGTGCGGCGGCTGCCGGTGACCACGGACATGGTGGCGCTCTCCCCGCAGGGCTGGTTCCGGCGCTGGGACGAGTCGGCGTTCGTACTGCCGTGCAGCCGGGACCTGCTGGACTCGGTGGTACGCGAGCAGGTGCTGGCCGACGACCGGATCGAACTGCTGCCACGCACCGAGGCGGTGGCGCTGACCGGCACGCACCTCGCGGTGACGGGGGTACGGCTGCGAGCGCTCGACGGCGGCGCGGAACGGGAGCTGGCCGCCGACCTGGTCGTCGACGCGACCGGCCGCGGCTCCCGCACTCCGGCCTGGCTGACCGAACTCGGGCTGCCCGCACCCGCGTTCCGTGAGGTCGACTCCGGTATCGCCTACGCCAGCCGGCTGTTCCGGGCCCCGGAGGAGGCCGCCCGGGCCGGTTTCCCCATCGTCCACCTCCAGGGCAGCCCACAGGGCAGCCGTCCGGGCCGCGGCGGCGTCCTGATGCCGATCGAGAACGGCCGGTGGCTGGTCACCCTGTACGGTCGCCGGGACGGCGCGCCGGGCGCGGACGCCGACGACTTCCTGAGATACGCCCGGGACGAACTGGCTCACCCCGTCATCGCCGAACTCCTCACGAACGCCGAGCCGTTGACCGGCGTCACGGTGACGCGCACGACGGCCAACCGGCGCCACTTCTACGAGCGCATGCAGGCCTGGCCGGAGAACCTCGTCGTACTCGGCGACGCGGTGTGCGCGCTGAACCCGGTGTACGGGCACGGGATGTCGGTGGCGGCGCAGGGGGCACTGGCGGTGCGGAACGTGCTGCAGCGTCGGGGCTGGGCTTCGCCCGGACTCGCCTCCTCGCTCCAGAAGGCGGTGAGTCGGCCGGTGCGGGCGGCGTGGGACCTGTCGACGGGGCTGGACGTGTTCTACCCGGGCGCGACGGAGGGCGGGCCGACCCTGCGCGAGCGGCTGGCGCAGGCGTACGTGGGGAGGCTGATGTACACGGCGACCGGGAACGGGCGGATCGCGCGGCGGGTGACGGATGTGACCGCGCTGGAGCGCGGCGCGGAGGTGCTGATGGCGCCGAGTGTGGTGCTGGCGACGGTGCTGGGGCCGCTGAAACCGGCGTTGACCGGACCGCCGTTGACCGCGGAGGAGCTGAAGGCGGCGGGGGTTCTGTAGCCGCGGCTGGACAGCGCCCCGAAGGGGGCGCGGGGAACTGCGCGATCAGCCCCCACTCGCCCGCAGGCGAACGACGGCCCTGCCGCGCCGGGCAGTCGACCGTCTGCGGCGCCGTCGTGGCTGGTCGCGCAGTTCCCCGCGCCCCTACGGGGCGCTGTCGAAAGGTCAGCCCTGGAACGCCGGTTGGGCCACGCCCTTGCCTGCGCCCGGGATCACCAGCAGGGAGCCCGCCGTCGGATGCGGGCGGTCCAGCCCCACCCGGGCGGTCGTGACGTACAGGTCGGTCAGGTCGGCGCCCCCGAAGGCACAGGCCGTCGTGAGCGTGGCGGGAAGGGTGATGACCCGGTCCAGCTCGCCCTCCGGCGTGTAGCGGTGCACCGCTCCCCCACCCCACAGCGCCACCCACACACACCCGTCCGCGTCGACCGTCAGCCCGTCGGGGAAGCCGGCGCTCTCCTCGACGGTCACCAACGGGCGGCGGTCGACGGGGAGTCCGTCGACATGGTCGAAGACGTCCACCCGGCGGGTCGGTGTGTCGACGTAGTAGACGCGGCGGCCGTCCGGGCTCCAGCCCGTGCCGTTGCTGACCGTGACGTCCGGCAGCAACGTCGTCACCGTGCCGTCGGGCGACACCCGGGACAGCGTGCCGCCCCCGGTCGCCTCGTCGTAGCGCATCGTGCCGGCCCACAGGGAGCCGTCGGGGGCGACGGCCGCGTCGTTGGCGCGGCGGCCCGGTACCGGCTCGCGGTGCAGCCAGCGGAACGTGTCGTCGGGGTCGAGGAGGCCGACGCCGTCCCGGAGGTTGAGGACCAGGCCGCCGCCCGCGCGCGGCTTGACCGCGCCGACGTGCTGTTCGGTGGTGCGGATCGTGCGCCGGCCGGTGGCGGGGTCGTACGTGTGGACCCGTGAACCGAGGACGTCGATCCATATCAGGCGGCCGGCCGCCGCGTCCCACGTCGGGCCCTCGCCGAGCGTCGCCTCCGCGGCGACCGCGACCTCGTACGCCGTCGTCGTCATGCCACGCTCCGGTGGCCGAGGCGCTCGGAGAGCTCGGCGGCGCCCTTGGCCGCGAGCTGCTCCAGCTCGTCCCGCCGCTCGTCGCTCCAGCGGATCATCGGGACGGAGATGGACAGGGCCGCGACGACCTGGCCGGTACGGTCACGGACCGGCGCGGCGACGCAGGACACGTCCGGGTTGGACTCGCGGCTCTCCACGGCGACACCGCGCGCACGGATCTCGGCGAGGGCCTCGCGCAGGGCGCCCGGCTCGGTGATGCTGTTCGGGGTCATCGCGACGAGGTCGGCGTCGTCCGGGATGCGCGCGGTCAGCTCCGGCTCCGGCAGCGAGGCCAGCAGCATCTTGCCGACCGAGGTGCAGTGGGCGGGCAGCCGGCGGCCGGCCGCGGAGACCATGCGGACCGCGTGCGTGGAGTCGACCTTGGCGATGTAGATGACGTCGGTGCCCTCGAGGATCGCCACGTGGACGGTCTCGTCGCAGGTCTCGGCGACGGACCGGGCGACCTGCTGGCCCTCGGCGGCGAGGTCGAGCTGCTCGGCGTATCTGCTGCCGAGCTGGTACGGGCGGACACCGAGCCGGTAGCGTCCGGGCTGTCCGGGTACGGGCACGATGTACGACCGGGCGGAGAGCGTGGTCACCAGCTCGTGCACGGTGGTCCGCGGCAGCTGGAGTTTGCGCACTATGTCGGGGGCGGAGAGGGTCCCGTCCCCGTCCAGGAAGAGCTCAAGAATGTCGAGAGCCCGGGTAACGGCAGGCACGAGGCGTCCCACGTCCGGCCCCCTCCCTTGGGTCTAAGCGCCAGATATCGGTGCGCCGCGCGCCGGAGCCGCGGAGCCGTTCGAGATATCAACAGGCGATCGGCATGACGAACACAGGCTAACCATCGGGGATTCCGCGGGCAATGGCCGGGAACCAGCCGTGCACAACCAGGCACCAGCAGACACCGGCAGCAGCCCCGGCACGTGCACCCCACGTGCACCACCCGTGCACCATGGGTGCCATGCAACTGGACTTCCAGCTGGTGCTGCTGCGCCGCATGGCCGACCACAACCCGGACCTGGTCGAGGACGCCCGGCGCACGCTGGGCGCGTCGATCGCGGACATGCGGGAGGCCAACAAGCGCTGGCAGGCGATGGCCCGCTCGCCCCGCTCCCGCTCGGCCGCGGCCCGCTACCGCTCGGTCCTCGGCCCGCCCGAGTCGGAGACGAAACGGACCGTCGGCGACCTGGAGTGCGCGGCCTGGCAGTGGCCGCTCCCCCTCTGGCCCACCCTCCGCTTCGAGGTCATGGTCGCCCCCGGCGGCGCGGTCTGGAACGAGTGGCTGGTCCGCGCCCCCGGCGCCCCCGCCCCGAGGCTGGAGACCTTCGACGACCTGACCCCCTGGTCCTGCACGGTCGACGAGGCCGCGCGTGCCTTCGCCCCGGCCCGCCCCCTGGAGGGCACGGCCCCGACCCGCTGGGGGCTCACCTTCAAGGTGCCCGACGGCCGTCAGGTGGTCGCCGAGTTCACCTGGGGCCTGCTCCAGCGCACCGCGGTCATCGACGGGCCGCTCTGAGGATCGCCGCCGCCACGGCGTCCACCGATCCGGGGTGCAGGAACAGGAACAGGTTCGGTTCGACCAGCTCCAGCTCCATCACCTGCGGCCGCCCGTCCGCCCCGTCGACCAGGTCCACCCGGGCGTACAGCAGCTCGGGCGACTCCGGTACGGCGGCCAGCGCGCTCTCCGCGACGGCGAGTTCGGCCGGGGTCGGGGTCCACCTCTCCAGCTCCGGGTGGGCGACCTTGTCCGCGTCGTACGCCGTGCCCGGCGTGAGCACCGCCCGCTTGCGGCTGGCGTGCAGCAGCCGCCCGCCGAAGAACTGCAGCGCCCGTTCCCCGCTGACGTCGATGCCGGAGACGTACGGCTGGACCATCGCGGTCAGCCCCTCCTCGTGCATCCGGGCGAGGTGCCGTACGGCCGTCCCGTGCTCGGCGGGCGTGTAGCGGGCGGCGAACCGGGCACCGGCGCCGAAGGTGGGCTTGACGACGAAGTCGCGGTCGGCGGGGAGCTCGGCGGCCGGATCGCCGGGGGCCGGGTCGCCGGGGGCCAGATACCGGGTCGGCACGACCGGCACGCCGGCCGCCGCGAGGTCACCGAGGTACCGCTTGTCGGTGTTCCACCGCACGACCTCCGCCGGATTCGCGATCCGGGTCGCCTTCCCCACCCGCTCCACCCACGGCAGGAACTCGTCCGTACGCCAGGCGTAGTCCCAGGTGGAGCGGATGACGACCAGGTCGTGGTCGCCCCACTCCGTCCCGGGGTCGTCCCACGGCCGGGCGACGGCCTCGGCCCCCGCGTCGGCCAGCGCCCGCAGCAGCACCGGCAGGTCCCGGTCCTTGCTCGGTTCCGCGCCGGGGTCGTAGGTGGCGAGGGCTATGCGGGGCACGGTGGGGCTCCCTTGGCTGTCGACGACTGCATTCCTTCGTCAGGCTAACGGAACACCATTGACCTTCACCTTCGGTGAAGCCCCAGCATCGGTGGCGGACGTCGAGGAACACGAGGCACGGGCATGGAGACGACATGGAGTGGCTGACCATCGGGGCCTTCGCGAGGGCCAGCCGGCTGTCGCCGAAGGCGCTGCGGCTGTACGACGAGCTGGACCTGCTCAAGCCCGCCCGGGTCGACCCCGAGACCGGCTACCGGTACTACGCCGACGCGCAGCTGGAACGCGCCCGGCTGGTGGCCTGGCTGCGGCGGCTCGGCATGCCGCTGGCGCGGATCCGCGAGGTGTGCGCGCTGCCGCCCGGATCGGCCGCCCGGGAGGTGCGGGCCTACTGGGCCCGCGTCGAGGCGGAGACCGCCGTACGGCGGGACCTGGCCGCGTTCCTCGTCGACCACCTGTCCGGAGAGTCGAGAAGGGACACGATGAAGATGCTGGAGTTGCGTTATGCCGCCCGTTCGGACCGGGGGCACGTCCGGCCGTCCAACCAGGACACCGCGTACGCGGGGCGCCGGCTGCTGGCCGTCGCCGACGGGTGCGGGCCGGCCGGGGAGTCGGCCAGTGCGGCCGCCGTGGCGGCGCTCAAGCCCCTGGAGGACGCGGAGCTTTCGGCCGGGAACGTGCTGAATCTCCTGGAGGACGCGGTGCGTTCGGCGGACGAGGCGGTGCGGGAGGCGGCGGCGGGAAGCGCGGAGGTCGGCACCACGCTCACCGCGCTGCTGTGGACCGGGTCCCGGCTGGCCCTGGTGCACATCGGGGACTCGCGGGCGTATCTGCTGCGGGACGGGGAGCTGTTCCGGATCACGCACGACCACAGCGTGGTGCAGTCGCTGATCGACGAGGGCCGGCTGACGCCGGAAGAGGCCGAGAGCCATCCGGACCGGATGCTGCTGGCGAAAGCGCTGCCGGGCGGCACCGCCGACACCCCCGACCTGAAGCTCCACGAGGCCCGGGCCGGCGACCGGTACCTGCTGTGCTCGGACGGCCTGACCAGGGCGGTCTCCGAGGAACGGATCCGGGAGCTGCTGAGCGGGGGCGAGCCGGGGAGTGCGGTGCGGGTACTGACCGAGGCGGCCAACGCGGCGGGCGGCACCGACAACGTGAGCGCGGTGGTGGCCGACGTCGTCCCGACCACCCGCCCACCCGTCCAGGTCGGCTGAGAGGCTGGGGAAGAGCGGAAGAGCTGGATCCGATCAGGGCCGAGGACATGACGGGGAGGCGCCGGTCCCGGTCGGCCGCGAGGCCCGGGACGGGACGGGTCGGGTCGGGGCGGGTCGCGACAAAGCCAGAGCGGGCCGGGACAAGGCCCCCGGGCGACAGGAAAGGAGAACACCACCTCCGGGCTCGCCCCACCTCCGGCCCGCGGCCCCCGCTCCGCCCGGCAGAACGTCCGCCGCGACGCTCCACGGCACCGCCCCACGCCCACACCGGTCTCCACGACACCACCCCGGCCTCGCCCCCGCCTCACCCGCCCCCACCACGGCCACACCCGACCCCACCCCTGCGATGTGATCAAGGTCGTGGTGCGGAGCGCGAGTGGGGTGTCCTTGGGGTACCGCGCCTGGTGTAGGAAGGTGCTGTCGAGGTTCCGACCGGTGAGGAGTCGTCGCGTGTCCCTTCTGTTTCCGGCCCTGGTGGACGGTCCGGGCGAGCGCAGCGAGATGGGGGTCCCCCCGGACGGAGTCCGGGGGAAAGTGGCCCTGCGGTTCGGTGCGCGGGCGCTGACGTACGGGCAGCTCGCCGCCGCGGCCGGTGCCGTCGCGGGCCGGGTCGGGGACGCCGACCGGGTCGCGGTGTGGGCGACGCCGGAGCTGGAGACGGCCGTCGCCGTCGTCGGCACGCTGCTCGCCGGCCGGGCGGCCGTACCGCTGAACCCCAAGTCGGGCGAGAAGGAACTCGCGCACATCCTCTCCGACAGCGCGCCGAGCGCCGTCCTGGCCGCACCCGGCGCCCAACTCCCCGCCGCGCTGGCGGGCCTGGAGCGGATCGACGTCGACGCGCAGGGCGTGGGCCCGGTGCCCGAGGACCGCACCGCCGATGCCGACCCGGCCCTCGTCGTCTACACCTCCGGCACCACCGGCCCGCCCAAGGGCGCCGTCATCCCGCGCCGGGCGCTCGCCGCCACCCTGGACGCGCTCGCCGACGCCTGGCAGTGGACCGGGGAGGACGTCCTCGTCCACGGCCTGCCGCTGTTCCATGTGCACGGACTCGTGCTGGGGATCCTCGGGCCGCTGCGCCGCGGCGGCTCCGTCCGCCACCTCGGGCGGTTCGACACCGACGGGGTCACGCGGGAGCTGAACGACGGCGCGACCATGCTCTTCGGTGTGCCGACCATGTACCACCGGATCGCCGAAGCCCTGCCCGCCGACCCCGAGTTGGCGAAGGCGCTCGGCCGGGCCCGGCTGCTGGTCTCCGGCTCGGCCGCGCTGCCGGTCCACGACCACGAGCGGATCGCGGCGGCGACGGGGCGTCGGGTCGTCGAGCGGTACGGCATGACGGAGACCCTGATGAACACCAGCGTCAGGGCCGACGGCGAGGCCCGGGCGGGGACCGTGGGGGTGCCGCTGCCGGGGGTGGAGCTGCGGCTGGTGGAGGAGGACGGGACGGCGATCGCCGCGTTCGACGGGGAGACCGTCGGGGAGATCCAGGTGCGCGGCCCGAACCTGTTCACCGAGTACCTCAACCGGCCCGACGCCACCGCCGCCGCCTTCACCGCCGACGGCTGGTTCCGCACCGGCGACATGGCGGTGCGGGAGCCGGACGGCTATGTGCGGATCGTCGGGCGCAAGGCCACCGACCTGATCAAGAGCGGGGGTTACAAGATCGGGGCCGGTGAGATCGAGAACGCGCTGCTCGAACATCCGGGGGTGCGGGAGGCGGCGGTCACCGGGGAGCCGGACGCGGACCTGGGCGAGCGGATCGTCGCCTGGATCGTCCCGGCCGACCCGCAGGCACCGCCGTCCGCCGAGGAGTTGGCGAACCACGTCGCCGCGCGGCTCGCCCCGCACAAGCGGCCCCGCGTCGTCCACTACCTGGACGCCCTCCCCCGCAACGACATGGGGAAGATCATGAAGCGGGCCCTCGGTGCCTGAGCCGACCCCCGGGCGGCTCTCGGCCCGCCGCGTCCTCGCCCTCGTCACCGACCCCGGAACCTTCGCCGAACTCCCGCACCCGGCACGGCAGTCGCCGCCCGACGGCCCGCTCGGCTGGCAGGGGTACGACGCCTCGCGCGCCCGCGCCGCCGAGCGCACCGGCGAGGAGGAGTCCGTCGTCGTCGGCACCGCGCGGGTCGAGGGCACGGCGGCCGTGCTGATCGCCTTCGAGTTCGGCTTCCTCGGCGGCTCGCTCGGCGAGCACACCGGGGACCGGCTGGAGGCCGCGTACGTCCATGCCCGCGCCCACCGGCTCCCGGTGGTGCCGCTGGTCGCCACCGGCGGCAGCCGGATGCAGGAGGGCATGCTCGCCCTCTCCCAACTCCAGCGCGTGGCACGCCAGTCGGCGCTCACCCGGGAGGCGGGGCTGCCGCAGATCGCGGTCCTGCGCGACCCGACGACCGGCGGCGGCTGGGCCACCCTGGGCGCCGGTGCCGACGTGATCCTGGCGCTGCCCGGCGCCCAGGTGGGCTTCGCCGGCTCCCGGGTCCGCCCGCCGGACGCCGATCCGGCCGCGTACACGGCCGAGGCGCAGTTCGCGGCCGGGGCGGCCGACGCCGTGGTACCGCCGGAGGAGCTGAAGGCATCGCTCGGGCTGTGGCTGCGGCTGCTGACCGCCCCCGCCCCGATACCCGCCGACCCGCCGCTCGCCCTCGGCTCCACCGCGCTGCCGGCCACCGGCTGGGAGGCCGTCCGGCGCGCCCGCGCCCCGCACCGCCCGCGGGCCGAGGCCTACCTGGACGCGTACTTCACCCGCCGGGTCGCCCTCGTCGGCGACCGGTGCGGCGGGGCGGACCCGGACGGGATGCTCTGCGGCTTCGGCGAGCGGGACGGCCGTACGGTCGCCTTCGCCGCGCAGACCGGGACGGCGACCAGGCCCGCCGGCTACCGCACCGCCGCCCGTCTGATACGGCTCGCGGACCGGCTGGGGATCCCGGTGCTGACCCTCGTCGACACCCCGGGCGCCGCGAACGACGCCGCGGCCGAACGGCAGGGCGCCGGGGCCGCGATCGCGGAGCTGTTCGGCGAGGTCGCCGCGGCCCGGACACCGATCACCACCCTCGTCATCGGCGAGGGCGGCTCGGGCGGGGCGCTGGCGCTGGCCGCCCCCGGCAGCACCTGGGCCACCCCGGACAGCTACTTCTCCGTCATCGCACCGGAACTGGCGGCGGCGATCCTGAAGCGCCCCCCGGAGCAGACCGAGACCACCGCCGGCCACCTGCGCATCCGGCCCCAGGACCTGGTGGAGCTGGGGGTGGTCCGGGGCATCGTGGGCCCTTCCCGGGGCGGACCCGCCTGAGGCGGCCCGCTCCCCCGGACCGGCGAAACCCCCATTCAGCCGCACCCCGCCCGGCCCCTCCCCGCAGGCGCGCCGCTCCGATCCCCCGGAGGATGCGAAGCAGGCCGCCGACCGGCGGTGCCAACCCCCACGGCCCGCGCACTCGGGAGGATCTGCCGTGACCGTCAGTCTGGAGCAGTTGCGCCGCTGCCATTTCGCCGTCGATCTGGGGGCCTCCCGCACCCGCGTGTACGTGAAGGGCATCGGTCTGGTCGTGGACCAGCCCTCGGTCGCCGCCGTGAACACCCGGACCGGCGCCCTGATCGCGGTCGGCGAGTTCGCGGAGAAGATGACGGGCCGTACCCCCGACTACATCCGCGTGGTGCGGCCCATCTCCGGCGGGACCATCGTCGACATCGAGATCGCCCAGCGCATGCTGCGCCACCTGCTCGGCGACAAGATCCGGCGCTCGCTGCGGCGCAAGGCCCGGCTGCGGGCGGCGGCCTGCGCCCCGCACGACGCCGACCCGCTGGCCCAGCGGGCGATCATCGAGACGCTGGTGGGGCTGGGCGCGCGGCGGGTGGAGCTGGTCGACACGCTGATCGCGGCGGCGGTGGGGTGCGGGCTGCCGGTGGAGCGGCCCGAGGCCAGCATGATCCTGGTCTGCGGGGCGGCCGCCACGCAGGTCGCGGTGCTGTCGCTGGGGTCGATCGTGTGCGCCGAGCGGCTGCCCGTCGGCGGTGAGGCCGTGGACCGCGCGATCGTGCAGCACCTGCGGCACGAGCACGAGCTGATGCTGCCGAACCAGTCGGTACGGCCCCTGGAGCTGGCGCTGGACGGCAACGGCCTCACCCCGCACGGCCCGGCCTCCACCGAGATCCACGGGCGGGACGTGACCACCGGGCTGGCCCGCAGCGTGCGGGTCGACACCGCCGCCGTACGGGACGCCATCCAGACGCCCCTCATGTCCGTCCTGGACGGGATCGGCAAGGTGCTCCGGGACTGCCCGCCGGACCTGGTCGCCGATCTCGCCGACCGCGGGATCGTGATGGTCGGCGGGTCGGCGCTGCTGCCCGGCTTCGACCAGCTGCTGCGGGAGGCCACCGGGATGCCGGTGCACATCGCGGAGCGGCCGGACGTGTGCGCCGTCCAGGGCATCGGGGCGATGCTGGAGGGCCGGATCGAGCCGCTGGTGCTGGATCCGCTGGCCGCCTGAACACCCGTTCGTTCCCCCGACGCCCGGTCCATGTGAGCCGATGCGCCCCCTGCGCTCCTTGTCACCCCTGGATTAGGCTGGACTCACTGTTGGTGACGGGAGGGGACGTTCCGTGACAACCGATATCACCGAGTACCTCGCCGAGGCGGCAGCGGTCCCCCGCCTCGCCGTCTCCCGTGTCGGAGTGACCGGACACCGTTCGATCCCGGCGTCCGTCCTGCCCTTCGTCCGCTCCGCCCTGCGGCGCCAGTTCAGCCGTACCGACGTGGAGCTGGAGGCCCTCAGCTGCCTCGCGGCCGGCGCCGACCAGCTGTTCGCGGACATCGCCCTGGCCCACGGCGTCCCGGTGACGGCCGTGATCCCCGGCATGGACTACGAGGCCCACCTGGACGACGCGGAGGCCCAGGCCGCCTATCGCAGGATCCTGCGGTCCTGTACGGCCCGCGTCGACCTGCCCCGCCAGCCGACGCACGAGCAGGCGTACTTCGCGGCGGGCCGCTGGGTCGTGGACCACTGCGACCACCTGATCGCCGTCTGGGACGGCCGGCCGGCACGCGGCCCGGGCGGCACCGGCGACGTGGTGGCCTACGCACGGCGCAGGGGGGTGCCGGTGACGGTGCTGTGGCAGACAGGGGTGCGGCGGGACTGACGCCGGGCCGGTGCGCCATGGGGGGGACGTCAGGTGCCGAAGCGCACCAGCCATTCCGTGTGCGCCGGGGACATCAGGCGCTCCGCCTCCTCCACCGCCTCGGCCCAGCCCGCCTCGGTCACCGTCGTGCCCATGGCGATCCGGGCGGTCTCCAGATCCTGTTCGATGAGGGAGTGCGCCTGCGTCAGCGGGCCGTGCCGTCGCACCTCCTGCCAGGCGACACCGGCCGCGGCGGCCGCGCTGAGGAGCCCCGCGAGGTCGGCGCCGCCGAGCAGGCCGACGGTCCGCAGCAGGGCGGCCGCGAGGGCGAACAGGGTCAGTCCCGCGGTGACGGAGGACCAGCGGGCGGCGGCGCGGTGCGCGCGGACGGACCGGTTCTTGTACCAGACGGCCTGCTCCAGGAGCCGGTCGCGCAGGTAGAGGTCCCGGCGGGCCGCGTAGGACTTGGCCCGTTCGGCGCGCATCCGGGGTGTGATCTGCCCTCCGCCCCGTTCCCCGGGGTCGCTGCGGGAGTCCTCCCAGCCGCATTTGCGCAGCTCGCGCAGGCGTTCCTCGACACGCTCCGCGAAGACCGCGTCCGGGTCGGCGACATGGGAGTGGAAGGGCCCGCCGTGCACCATGTACTGCCAGGCCAGCGACTTCAGCAGCTCGGCGGCCGCCCGGTGCGCCTGCCAGTGGGCGCGGGAGCGGCGGCGCGAGGTGCTCAGGCCGAGGGCGATCGTCAGCCCGTACAGCACGGCGGCGAGCAGCGTCATGACGTGCCCCGACGCCTGTTCGGTCAGGACGGCGGCCGTGGTGGCCAGCAGAAGCAGCAGCAGATGCGTCCGCACCGCCCGGAACGAGTCACTCTGATGGCGCAACGCCCACTGGTCGCTCACCCGGAACAGCGGCGGCAGGTCCTGTTCGCCCATCGTGGTGCCCGGTATTGGAGTGATAGCGGCCCCCATGACGCCCCCCGAATTCACCGCGCGCCCCCGAAGGCTTGCGCGCGCCCCCGAACAAACGGCCTAAGAGAACAGTGAGTGGGTAAGGCAGGCTCGCGCACAAGAGGTTCGCCGGGCATTCCTGGTATAGGGTCCGCACCATCGGAACAAGACTGGGTTCCGCGGACCCGAACCGGAGCGACGAACATCATGCCCAACGCGACGCAGTCCCCCACCTCCGCGCCGGCCGTCCGGCACACTCCCCTGGAGGACATCGACCCGGACGCGGCCTCCGCGGCGCGCGCCATGCGTCGCGTGACCGACGTTCCCGACCGCCGCGCGAACCGGTTGGTCACCTTCAACTCGGCCGCCTGAGCGGAGACGACGCCGCGGGAACAGCACCCGGACGTGGGTGCGCCGGCAGCCGTGCGCGCCGTACGTACCCACGTCAATGCGTCAACATCTCTCGCAGTAATACGGTTTAGGACGCCCCGGGGGCGGGAAGTCTGCCAGACTCGCTCCAGTGACGAGCCAGTCGCCCGACAGCCCACCCCTGAGACAGCTGGTCCTCAAGATCCACAGTAGGTGTGATCTGCTCTGTGACCACTGTTACGTGTACCAGCACGCCGACCAGAGCTGGCAGTCACGCCCGACCTTCATCCGCCCGGACACCGTGCGTTCCGTCGCCGCCCGGCTGGCCGAGTACGTCGGCTCCCGAACCCTTGACTCCGTCTCGGTGATCCTGCACGGCGGTGAGCCACTGCTGGTCGGCCCGGCCCGGCTGCGGGACATCTGCGCGGAACTCACCCGCACCCTCTCCCCGCTGACCGCGCTCGATCTGCGCATGCACACCAACGCGGTCACCCTGAACCGGCGGCACCTGGACGTCTGCCGGGAGTTCGGGGTCCGGGTCAGTGTCTCGCTCGACGGCGACCGTGCGGCGAACGACCGGCACCGGCTCGACCGAAGGGGCCGCAGCAGTCACGACCGCGTGGTCCGCGGCATCCGGCTGCTCCAGGAGCCCGAGTACCGCCACCTGTTCAGCGGAGTGCTGTGCACGGTGGACGTCCTGAACGACCCCGTCGCCGTGCACGACGCCCTCACCGAACTGGCCCCGCCCCGGATCGACTACCTGCTTCCGCACTCCACCTGGGACAGCCCGCCGCCCAACCCAGCCCAGGCCGCCACGCCGTACGCCGACTGGCTGCTCGCGGTCTTCGACCGCTGGGAGGAGCAGGGCCGCCCGATGCCGGTGCGGACCTTCGAGTCGGTGCTCAGCACGCTGTACGGCGGGCCGCCCCTGACCGAGGCGCTCGGGCTGGCGCCCAGCGACCTGGCCGTGATCGAGACGGACGGCGCCTTCGAGCAGGCCGACTGGCTCAAGACCGCCTACGCGGGCGCTCCCGAGACGGGGTACGACGTCTTCCGGCACGGCTTCGCGGAGTTCGCCGCGCACCCCGGCGTCCAGGCCCGGCAGACGGGCGTCGACGGGCTCAGCGACACCTGCCGCCGGTGCCCGGTGGTGCGGTCCTGCGGCGGCGGCCTGTACGGGCACCGGTACAGCTCGGGGAACGGCTTCGACAACCCCAGTGTCTTCTGCGCCGATCTGCGCTCCCTGGTCGAGGGCATCGCCGACCGGTCGACCGACCGCTCCTTCTCGCCCGCGGTGCTGGGCTCCGACCAACTCTCCTGGGCCCAGCTGGAGTTGGCCCGGGTGCTGCTGCGCCGGGCGCAGGAGCGACTGGCGGCCGAACCGGACTGGGCCGACGCCTGGCGGCTCCTGCTGGCCCTGGACGCCGACCCCGGCACCGCCGGGCACCTGGACGAGGTGCTGGCACACCCCTATGTGCGCACCGGCCTCCAGCGCTCCCTGCACGGCCCCGTCGACACGGCCCGGTTCATGGCACTGGCCGCCGCGGCGGCCCTGCGGGCAGGGGCGGCGGCCACGCTGTCCTGGGACCAGCCCGACACCTGGCTGCACCTGCCCACCCGGGGCAGCTACCGTCTGGACGCCCCCGGCCGCATCGAGGTCACCGTGGCCCCGGACGCCTTCCGGGTGCGCGGTGAGCACGAGGCCGAGGGGAGCTGGGTACGCCTCGACGAGGTCCCCGTCTCGACGCGCTGGCGTCCCGTCGACCGGCTGCCGGTCCGGGACGGCCCGCTGGTCGACGACGCCGACCCCTACCGCGACTGCTATCCCGTCCCGGCCGCCCCGCCGCTTGAGTGCGGCGAGTTCGCCGAACGGATGGCCCGGGCCTACGAGTTGCTGGCGAAGGACGCACCGGCCCGGCACACCGACCCGGACGCGTTCCGTCCCACCGTCCTCACCCCGCTGGAGGCGGGCAGCGGTCTGGTGCTGGGCACCCACGGGTTCGGGGCGCTGGGCGTGGCGGTGGACGTGACACCGGAGCAGTTCGCCCGGGAACTCCCGCGCATCGGCCGGCGGGCCCGCCTCACCGCCCTGCGCGAGACGGCCGACCTGCACCCGCCGGGCAGCCCCGCGGGCGCCCTGCTGGACCGGGCGGACGAAGAGCTGGGCCGCCGGGCGCACGAGGAGGCGGCACGTGCGCTCACCGCGCTCACCCTGCTTCCGGAGTCCGAACTGACGCCCACCGGTGCGGTGCTGGCGGTCCGCATGTGGTCGCAGTGGGCGGACGTCCACGAGGCACCGGGCCCGCGGAACACCTGCGGGGCACCATGACCGGGGAACACCGGCGGGACACCTTGGCCGAGGGACACCTGCGGGACGCCATGGCCGGGGAACACCTGCGGGACGCCATGGCCGAAGGGCCGCGGTCGGCCGAACTGGACGACGTGCTGCGCTCGTTGGGCATCCGGCGGGGCGGGGTGCTGATGGTGCACGCCTCGCTGAGCGGCACCGACCTCGCCCCGGAGCTGGTCCGGGACGCGTTGCTGAACGCGCTCGGCCCCGAGGGCACCCTGATCGTGCCCACGTTCACGCCCGAGAACTCCGACACCTCCCGGGCCTATCGGGCGGCCGTCGCGGACATGAGCGAGGCGGAGGCCGCCGAGTACCGCAGGACGATGCCGCCGTTCGACCCGGACGCCACCGGATGCCCGACGATGGGGGCGCTCGCCGAGTGCGTGTGGTCGACGCGCGGGGCGGTGCGCAGCCCGCATCCGCAGACCTCCCTCGCCGGACTCGGGCCCCGGGCGGGGAAGTTGCTGCGCCGGCACCCGCTGCGCAGCCACCTGGGCCGGCTCTCCCCGATGGCGGGGCTGTACGCCGCCGACGCCCAGATCCTGCTGCTGCGGGTCGGGTTCGAGGTGTGCAGCGCGTTCCACTACGCCGAGTACCTGATGCGGCCGAGGCCGCCCCGGCGCACGTACCGGTGCGTGGTGGGCACCAAGGGGAACTGGGTCGAGTACCGGGATCTCTCCCTGGACGACAGCGACTTCGGGAAGATCGGCGCGCAGCTGCCGCCCCGCATGCTCGCCGAGGCCGCATGGGCCTCGCGGACGGTCGTGCTCTGTGCCATGCGGGACGTGGTGGGCCACGCCAAGGGGCAGATGTCTGGATATCGCCGGGCTTTGGCCTGAAAACAGTGAACCGGATACGGCATCCGTCGGGCACATTGTTGAGTCCGACGGAGGCACGCGCCGGCGACGGGGGCGCTCCAGCGGCCTGCCGGCGGGCAGGGGGACGTGCGGACATGGGGGAACGGGTGCAGGACTGGGTTCCGGACAACCGGCCCTATTTCTTCCTGTCGTACGCCCACACCCCGCGGTGGGGTCCGGACAGCGGGGACCCCGATCACTGGGTGCGGGTGCTGTTCAACGACCTGTGCAGCCACATCATGGCGCTGACCGACCTGCCCGGGGGTTCACCGGCCGGTTTCATGGACCGGGAGATGCGTTCGGGGGTGGGCTGGCCCGAGAAGCTGAGCGAGAACCTCGCCGCCTGCCGGGTGTTCGTGCCGCTGTTCTCGCCGCGCTACTTCTCCAGCGAGATGTGCGGCCGCGAGTGGTACGCGTTCCACGAGCGGATGCTGAACGCCAGGACCACCGGCACGGCCACCGCCTCGGCCATCGTGCCCGCCCTGTGGACGCACGTCGACATGCATGAACTCCCGGACTCCGTACGGCACATCCACGTCGAGGACGCCTCGTCGGGCGGGCGGTACCTCAACAACGGGATCTACGGTCTGATCAAGCTCAGCCGGCTGCGCGACGAGTACGACGAGACCGTGTTCGGCCTCGCCGAGCGCATCGTGCAGGCGGCCCGCGAGGCCCGGCTGCCGCCCGGCCGCCCCCGGGACTACGAGAGCACCCCGAGCGCCTTCAAACCGCGCGGGACCAGCCCCCGGCACATCCGGCTGACCGTGGCCGCCCCCACCGAGGACTCCGTCCCGGAGCACCGCGACGCCCGCCCGTACGGCGACGACGCGCGGGACTGGAACCCGTACCACACCGAGTCGACGCGCGCACTGTCCACGCACGCCGAGGAGCTGATCCGCTCGCTGGACTACCGGGTGACCGTCGCCGCCTTCGACGACGAGAACCCCGCCGAGGAGCCGCACGGATCCGGGGAGCGGCAGCCCGGCATCCTGCTCGTGGACCAGTGGGCGCTGAGCGACGAGGAACGCCGGAGCAGGCTGAAGACGTTCGACGCGTACGCCCGCCCGTGGGTGAGCGCGATCGTGCCGCGCTGCCGGGCCGATCTGCAGAACCACGGACAGGAGGGGCGGCGGCTCGCCGAGGAGCTGGAGCGGGTGATGCCGACCATCCTGGAGCGGGCCCGGCGCGGCGACACCCGGACCGCCGTCAACGGCGTACCCACGCTCAAGTCCTTCACCAGGGTGCTGCCCGAGGTCGTGGCGTACACGACCCGGCAGTTCCTGAAGAACGCGGAGGTCCGACTGCCGCCGGGCCCGCACATCCCCAGACCCCGTCTGGCGGACCCGTATCCGCCGTCCGACCCGGACGCGGGAGACGACCCCGGAGGAGAGGCATGACGGCCGCAAGGGACGGACGCATCATCACCTTCTACTCGTACAAGGGCGGCACCGGACGGACGATGGCGCTGGCCAACACGGCATGGATCCTCGCCGCCAACGGCAAACGGGTCCTCGCCGTCGACTGGGACCTGGAAGCCCCTGGGCTGGATCGTTTCTTCCATCCGTTCCTGGACCCGAACGTGCTCGCCTCCACCGCGGGCATCTTCAACATCCTCCAGGACTACGCCTGGGCCGCGACGGACGGCATCAGCCGCACCGGGCTCTGGCACCTGGAGTTCGCGGACGTGGAACAGCACGCCGTCTCGCTCTCCCCCGAACGGCAGGGGCTCGCCTTCGAGAAGGGCGGCTCGCTCGACTTCCTCTCCGCGGGCCGCCAGTTCCGCGCCTACTCGGGCACGGCCTCGTCCCTGGAGTGGGACAACTTCTACGACCGCCTCAACGGCGGCATGTTCCTGGAGGCGCTGCGCGACAGCATGAAACGGTCGTACGACTACGTCCTGATCGACTCGCGCACCGGGCTGTCGGACACCGCGGACATCTGCACCCTCCAGATGCCCGACCTCCTCGTGGACTGCTTCACCCTCAGCGACCAGTCCATCGACGGGGCCGCCGAGGTCGCGCACAGCGTCGCCGACGAGCACCGCAAGCGGCGGATCCGGGTGCTGCCCGTGCCGATGCGCGTCGACGACGGCGAGAAGGACAAGGTCGAGGCGGGCCGCGCGGTGGCCCGGCTGAAGTTCGCCGGACTGCCGAAGGGGCCGGGCGGTGAGCTGCTGAGCGCCGACGACGTCACCGCCTACTGGGGCAGCGTCGAAATACCGTACAAGCCGTACTACGCGTACGAGGAGACCCTCGCCGTCGTCGGGGACAAGAAGGGCGACCCCAAGTCGCTGCTGTCCGCCTTCGAACGGCTCACCGCGGCCGTGTCCGACAACCAGGTCGTCGCGCTGCCGCAGATCCCGGAAGCGGTGCGGCTGCGCAGCCGGGACGCGTTCATCCGGCGGCGGCCGCAGGCCACCGGGGCGCGGGTGGCGATCGTGTACGCGGCGGAGAACCGGATGTGGGCCGACTGGATCGAGTCGCTGCTGAAGCGGGCGGGCTGCACCGTCACCCTGCACGACCTGGCCGCCGGACCGCCCGAGCGGACCGCCCCGGGCGCGCGCACCCTGGTGGTGCTGTCCAGGGCGCTGCGCGACTCCCGGCCCGTCGAGAGCGTCCTCGGCCAGGCGGCAGGCGGTGACGGGCAGCCGGGGAGCCTGGTGCCCGTGCAGGTCGAGGAGGTCGGGCTGCCGGAGTCGTACCTGGATCCGGCCGGCCTCGTCGACCTGCACGGACTCGACGAGGCGGGCTGCGAGGGCGCGCTGCTCGGCGCGCTAGAACTGCCCGGGCATCCGCCGAAGGGCGGACCTGCGGCGCCCCGGTTCCCCGGCCATGTACCGGACCACTGGAGCGTGCCGCAGCGCAACAGCACCTTCACCGGCCGGGGTTACATCCTCGAGAAGGTACGGGAGCAGCTGCGCAGCGGCATGACCGCGGTGCTGCCCCAGCACCAGGCGCTGTTCGGGATGGGCGGGGTCGGCAAGACGCAGATCGCCCTGGAGTACGTGCACCGTTTCAGCGCCGACTACGACCTGGTGTGGTGGGTGTCGGCCGAGAACATCGACAACGTGGTGGCCTCGCTCGCCGAGCTCGGTTCCCGCATCGGTGCGCCCGGCGGCGAGGACATGGCGCTGGCCAGCAAGGAAACCGTGCGCATGCTCTCCCGGGGCAATCCCACCAAGCGGTGGATCCTGGTCTTCGACAACGCCGACGATCCGGAGGACCTCGCCGACTACATGCCCGCCACCGGAGGCGGGCACATCCTGGTCACCTCACGGAACCAGGCGTGGTCGGACAAGGGGGAGACGCTGCCGGTCGACGTCTTCCAGCGGCAGGAGAGCGTCGAGCACCTGTCCCGGCGCGCCCCGGGCCTGACCCTGGCGGAGGCCGACCAGGTCGCGGTGGCCGTGGGCGACCTGCCGCTCGCGGTGGAGCAGGCCGGCGCCTGGCTGGCCGCGACCGCGATGCCGACGGCCGAGTACCTGCGCCGCCTCGCCGAGGAGACCACCGCGGTGATGGGCCTCAACCAGCCGGCCGACTACCCCGAGACGGTGGCCGCCACCTGGAACATCTCCATCGAGCGGCTGAAGGAACGTTCGCCCGCCTCGGTACGGCTG
Organism: Streptomyces sp. NPDC058464; assembly: GCF_042721035.1. Lineage (NCBI taxonomy): Bacteria > Bacillati > Actinomycetota > Actinomycetes > Kitasatosporales > Streptomycetaceae > Streptomyces > Streptomyces sp. NPDC058464. The sequence goes on along the minus strand of NZ_JBHXMA010000017.1, from coordinate 158,465 downwards.
CTGCAGCTGTGCGCGTTCCTCGCCCCCGAGCCGATCTCCGCCAAACTGCTCTACGAGAACGACGAGATGCTCAAGGCCCTCCACCGCTTCGACAGCACCCTCAAGGAGAGCCTGCTGATCGGCAAGCTGGTGCGGGAGATCGCCCAGCTCGCGCTCGCCAAGGTCGACCAGATCTCCGGCTCGATCCAGGTGCACCGCCTCGTCCAGGCGGTGATCCGCTCCCGGATGTCGACGGCGGAGCAGCGGCAGGCCCGGCACATCGTGCACCAGATCCTCAGGGAGGCCCGCCCCAAGGGGGACGAGCCCACCGACAACCGGGAGAACTGGCCGCAGTTCGACATCATCTGGCCGCATCTCTCCGCCTCCGACATCCGCAACTGCACCGAGGCGGAACCGCGCCGGCTGCTCATCGACCGCGTCCGCTACCTGTGGAAGCGCGGCGAGTTCCCGCGTGCGCAGCGGCTCGCCGAGGAGCTCCTCGTCCACTGGAAGGAACCCATCGGCGAGGACGACGAGCAGTACCTGTACGTGCGCTGCCAGCTCGCCAACGTACTGCGCTCCCAAGGGCTGTACGTCGAGGCACGGGAGATGGACGACGACGTGCTCGGGCGGCAGCGCCGGCTGCTCGGCAGCCGGCACCCGCACACGTTCATCACCACCTCCAGCCTCTCCAGCGACCTCGCGGCACTGGGCGAGTACACCAAGGCGGTGGAGCTGGCGCGGGAGGCGCACAACGGCTTCAGCGACATCTTCAACGAGGCCCACCCGCGCACCATGAACGCGGCCAACAACCTCGCCCTGGCGCTGCGCATGGTCGGCAGGTACACCGACGCCCGGCAGATCGACGAACTCACCCTCGCCCGCCGCACCCAGGTCCACGGCGTCGATCACATCTACACCCTGTCGTCCGCGGAGAACCTCGGCCGCGACCTGCGCGAGGTCGGCCGGTACACCGAGTCCGTGACCGTGCTGTCCCGGGCGTACGACCAGCACAAGCGCGTGCTCGGCAAGGACTTCCCGGGCACGCTGCGGTGCGCCAAGTCGCTCGCGGTGTCCCTGCGCAGGGCGGGCGAGCTGGAGGACGCCCGGCGGCTGACCTCCGCGACCCTGGACCAGTACCGGGCGCAGTACACGGCCTCCACCCCGGACTTCCTCGCCTGCGAGCTGAACCGCGCGGCGGACCTGTTCGCGGCCGAGGACCGGGAGGGCGCGCGCGACGTCGCCCAGAAGGTGCTCGCCGAGTACGTGAAGAAGCCGGGCGAGGCCCACCCCTACACCCAGGCCGCGATGAACAACCTCGGTGTCTTCCACTGGGGCTGCGGCGACAAGGAGCAGGCCGAGGAGGTGTTCCTGAAGGTGCTGGACCGCATGACCGACGTACTGGGCGCCCATCACCCGCACACCCAGTTCTGCTCCGCCAACTACGCGATCGTGCTCGCCGAGACCGGCCGGCCGGAGGAGGCCTGGGAGCGGGAGCAGCGCAGCGCCGAGGCGCTGCGCGCCGACCTCGGCGCCCAGCATCCCGAAGCCCTCGCCGTCGTCAGCAACAGCGCCCTCACCCTGACCTCCCTCGGCCGCCTGGACGAGGCCCGGGCGGTGCGCGAGGAAGCGGTCAGGAGGCTGAAGGGGCTGCGCCTGCAGCTCGGCGAGAACAACGGCATCACCCGCTTCGCGCTGGAGGAACGCCGGGTCTACCGGGACCTGGAGCCGCTCGCCGTGTGAGCACACGCGGCGGGCGGACACGGCGGGCGAACTCGGCGGGCGAGCGCGGCAGGCGAACTCCGTCGGCCCGGGCGCCGTCAGCCGGGTGCCGTCAGCCCCTCGGCGTACCCGCCAGCAGCCAGTCCAGTACGTCGGGCAGGGCGCGCAGCGACGCGAAGTGCGCCGCCTTCGGCTCCAGCACGGCCTTGGCGCGCGGAATGCGCGCGGCCAGCCAGGAGAAGTGGGAGGCGGGCGAGAACACGTCCTTGGCGCCGTGCCACAGCAGCACCGGTACCCCGATGTGCGCCGGATCGAAGCCCCACGGGCTGGTCAGCGCGAACGCGTCGTCGATCCAGCCGTACGGCGAGGTGCGCAGCGCCTCGTGATAGGTGCGCAGCAGCATCGACCGGATGCTGGTGTCGGAGACGATCAGCCGGTCCTCCTCGGTCAGGTCCGCGCGCAGGTCCTCCAGCATCCGTGCCGGGTTGCTGCGGATGACCGCCGAGCGCGGGATGATCCGGGCCGCGTACCGCTCCGGGTCGGTGAAGGCGGTATGGAACTCCAGGACGTTGAACGGTGCCATCCCGGCGAACCAGTCGAGCCCTTCGGCGTCCCGCGGCGCGAGCCCCACCAGGGCGGCCGCCCGGGTCACCCGGCCCGGCAGCAGCGCCGCGCAGGCGAGGGCGTGCGGTCCGCCGCCGGAACGGCCGGCCACCGCGAAGCGGTCCAGCCCGAGCGCGTCCGCCACGGCCGCCACGTCCTCGACGACGTCCACGACCCGGCGCCCCGGCCGGCGGTCCGAGCCCCCGTACCCCGGCCGGTCGAAGCTGATGAGCCGGGCGCCGTGCTGGTACAGGAACATCGGCCGGGGCCGCGGCCCCACCCGGCTGCCGGGCATGCCGTGCAGCAGGAACACCGGCCGCCCCCGGGGGTCCCCCGACACCTCCACCCGCAGCAGCCGCCCACCCGTCGTCCGCACCAGATCAGGCACCGCCGTGTCCCCCTCCCGCGGCCATGGCCGGGACCACGTTGCCCGACAATTGCCCGCAGGACCAGGGCACGAAACGAACGTGCAGGTCAACCGGCATGAATCCGGGCCGACTCGGGAGCAGGCGGCGGGTGACCCGTGGCCGCCGGTCCGAACCGGTCCGTGTGGCCGCGGGTGCGGGCCGCGGCCGGTGCGTACCGTCCGCGCGCCCGTGCTCCGCGCGGCGATCCGGGTTCCCTAGTACGGCAGGATGCGCCCGGAAGGCGTCCTGCGGTCGATCTCCTGCCCGCGGGGAGCGGGCCGACGAACAACGCGTACGCGGATCCGACCGTCCATGACGCCCTCCTCTTGCCGAGCCCTGACCGGTGCCTGCTGTCCGGTAGGAGGGCTCTGCCCCGCACATGGCTGGTCCAAGCCTGGTGCGGGCCAGCAAAGTTGACGGACGCCTGCTCAGTGGGGGCCGGGCCGTGGCCCGCGCAGCAACAGGATGCCGGTGGGGGTGCCGACGAGGGTGAGGCCGAGGACCACGGCCGGCCGTCCGGGCGTGACGCCGAGGGCGCCGGGCACCCCGACCCGGCGAAACCACGGTCCCGTAACACGTGAATCACAGGAGGTGCCCGTAGGTTCCGGTGCCCATGACAGACACCTTCTCCACGTCTCACGGAAGGACAGCCCTCCGGTCATGAGCAAACACAGGAACCGCCGGGCCGCGCGCATCGTGGCCTTCGGAGCCGCCGGTGCCCTGACGGTCGCCGCGGGCGTCACCGCGGTGGCGTCGGCGAGCCAGCCGGCCACGGCGACCGCGACCACCTGCTCCTTCACCCGGTCCGACACCTCGGCGAGCACCGGGGACAACCCCCGGCACGTGGTGACCGGTGACCTCGACGGCGACGGGAACGCCGACGTGGTCGCCGCGGACAACTCCGCCGACTCGGTGTCCGTGCTGCTCGGCAACGGCGACGGCACGTTCGGCGCGGCCACGGACTACTCCGTGGGCGACGCGCCGTACCAGACCGTCATCGCCGACTTCGACGCCGACGGCAACCCGGACCTCGCCACCGCGGACTTCGACGGCGGCACGGTGAGCGTGCTGCTGGGCACCGGGGACGGCGCCTTCGGGACGGCCACGCAGTACACGGTCGGCTCGGGCGCCCGCGCGCTGGTCGCCGGCGACGTCGACGGGGACGGCGACCTGGACGTCGCGGTGGCCGAGGAGTCCGCCGGGCGCGTCAACCTGCTGCTGGGCGACGGTGAAGGTGCGTTCACCGTCTCCTCGCAGACGGTGACCGTGACCCGGCCGCACGGGCTGGTGCTCAGCGACTTCGACGGCGACGGCAACCTGGACGTCGCCACCGCCAGCGTCGCCACCGCCGGGGGCGTGAGCGTGGCCCTCGGCAACGGCGACGGGACCTTCGGCGACGTCACCGCGTACAGCAGCGTGCAGCGGCTCTACTCGCTCACCGAGGGCGACTTCGACGGGGACGGCACGACCGACCTGGCCGCCGTCAGCAACGGCTCCGACACCCTGGAGATCTACGCCGGGAACGGCGACGGCACCTTCCAGGACCCCGTCGACCACACCACCTCCGCCCTGCCGGTCGCCGTCAACGCGGCCGACGTCAACGGCGACGACATCCCCGACGTCCTGGTGTCCTCCCTCAACGGCAGCTCGGTCGACGTCTACACCGGCACCGCGGGCGGCTCGTTGAGCGAGCTGACCGAGCTGTCGGCGGACGGCGCCTACGAGGCGGCCGCCGCCGACGTGACGTCCGACGGCACCACGGACCTGCTGGTCGCGAGCAGCAGCGACGACGCGGTGGACGTCTTCACCGGCTCGTGCGAGTGACCGGTCAGCCCACGCCGACGGCGATCGCACCGCTGTAGTCCCCGCCCGGCTCGATGGCGGTCGGCTCCCCGTCGACCGTCATCGTGACCGTGCTCCCGGCGGGCGCGGTCACGGAGGAGTCCGCCGAGAGGGTCAGGCGGCTGAGGTACGACGTCCCGGTGACCGTCCACCGCGAGCCGCCGGTGAGCGTGACGAGCACCCCGTTGTTGACGACCGGTTGCGCGGTGTTGGTGACATGGCCGAGCTGCGCGTACTCGGCGGAGGTGATGGTGGCGAGGGCGTGCCGGGACTCGGAGGCCGACAGGACGCCCGTGACGCTCGACGCGTCGAAGGTCAGCACCATGTTCCGGCCGGTGCGCATCGCGTTGTAGAAGTCGCCGGTGAGGGCGATGTCGGTGAAGGCGGCCGAGGTGTCGGTGTCGTGCGCCGCGGAGACGTCCCAGGTGCCGTCCTTCACCGGGTCGTCGGTGGGCTCGGTGTAGACGCCGTCGTTGGACCCGGGGTTGTCGGTCTCCATCACCTGGAGGACGACGCCGTTGCCGGGGTCGAGCGCTGCGCCTTCCGAGCCGTCCACGGTGATGGTGGCCCGCACCGCCTTGTCGAGGAAGGTGGTCGCGGCGGTGGTGACGACGGTCCCGCCGGTGATGTGCAGGGTCCCGGCCCCGTGCCACATCACTCCGAACTCCTTGGAGTCGACGGTGGTGCTGCGCACCGGTAACGCGGCCAGCTCCTCTTCGGTCAGCCCCAGTTCGAGGTCGGTGTTGAGCTGGGCCACGTCCTCACGGGTGCTGTCTCCGTAGTACAGCGTGCTGTTGGAGGCGCCGATGATGGTGGCGTACGTGCCGACGTCGAGGGTGCAGCCGAGGATCCGCTCCGTCACGTCGCCGTCGGCGAAGGAGCCGTAGCCCTCGTCGCCGAGGTTGCTGATGGTGCAGTTGATCGCGGTGGCCCGGGCGTTGCTGACGGAGTCGGTGGAGAAGGCACCCCAGGTCTCGGAGGCGATGGTGGAGTTGATGTACGTGGCCCTGGTGTCGGTGCCGATGAGGGTGGTGGTCCGGACGTTGCCGGAGATGCCGAGCCGCCAGGGCACGACGAGCATGTCGGCACCGCCGGCGGGCACGTAGTCGGAGGGCAGGACGCCGTTCAGGCACTGGATGGACGAGTTCTTGACGACGACATCGGCCCCGCCCTCGGCGACGAGACCGCTGCGCTCCACGCCCTTGTTCGAGACGGTGACCCCGTCGACGACCAGCCGGGTGCCCGACCCGGTCGCGACGATCGCGGCCCCGTCCCCGACGAAGTCGCACCGCCCGTTGCCGGTGAAGCCGATCGTGGTGTCCGTGATCGTGTAGGTGCCGCCCGCGACGTAGAAGCCGTCGAAGGCCTCGCCGGTGGAGGTGACGCGCACGCCCTGCGCCGCCGAGCCGGTCACCGTGCCGCCCACCAGCGCCGGGGTGACGGACCTGGCGGTGACGACACCGTCCGCGTCGGCGTACAGCGCCTGGCGGAGGGGGAAGGTGACGCCGGCGAAGGTGGCCGGGTTCTGCTCGGCGACCGTGAGCACCAGGTCGCCGGTGTACGACCCCGGGGCGATCGTCGTGTCCGTGGCGAGCGTGGCGGTCAGCACGGAGCCGGTCTCCACGCCGTCCACGGTCAGGGTGAGGCCGTAGCCGTCGGGCGCGGCGAGGGTGCCGCCCTCGGCCAGGATCAGGGAGCCGAGGGCGGTCGTCGTCGCGACCACGTACGTCTCCCCGGCCCCCACGCTGAGCGTGTCCCCCGCGTCCCCCGCGTCCCCCGTGTCCGCCGCGTCCGCCGCTTGGGCGGTACCGGTGAGCGCCACCTGCCCGACCCCCGTGGTCGCCAGCGCCACCAGGGCCCGCACCCGGTCCCTCATCGACGGCTCGTACGCACTGCTGCCTGCTGTCATGAACGACTCCTCCGCGGTCACGGACATGCCGGTGGACGGTTCCGGATAGCGGTGCAGTCTGCCCCAACCGCCGTTCTACTGTCGACAGTTGAGCGAGACTCTCAGGAACTGACGCCAAAAACAGGCTCAGTGTCGACACTCCGGGTGCGGTGGGCGCGGTTGTCGACCCGGCTGCCGTGCCCTCAGGCGGCCGGGCCGGCGGCCAGCCAGAGCGCGACGTCGCGCGGGTCGGCGGCCGTGCCGGTCATGCGGAGTTCGCGGTGCACCGCGCGGGGCAGTTCGGGGCGATGCAGCAGCGGGCGGGCGGCGAGGGCGAGGACGAGGCCGGTCCACGCGTCGGCGTCCTCGGGGTCGCCTGCCAGCAGGCGGGCGTAGGCGTCGGCGGCGTCGGGGGCCCCGGCGACCAGGGCGCGGTCGGCGGCGGACGGTACGGGCCAGTCGCCGGCGGACAGCGCGTGCCGGTCGCCGGCGTCCGGCGCGGCGAGGCGCTGCCGGACCAGTCCGAAGCGGGCGTGGGACCAGGGCGCGGCGAGGTCGGGGACGACGGTGGACGGGGCGACCCGCGCGTCCGCCGCGGCACCGGCGGCGAAGGCCCGGGCCAGGGCGCGGACGTCGTCCGGGGCGGGGGCCAGATGCCGGACCCGCCAGCCGGTGCGGTGGTCGGTGGCCACGAACTCGGCGAGGGCGGCGGTGTCCGGCCGGACCCGGCCGTCCGACCCCCAGGCCGGCAGCCGTGCGGCCATGCCGCGCAGGAACCGGCGGCCGTGCGCGGTCAGCCCCGGGTCGGCGCGCAGGGCGTGGATCGCCTCCTGGGTCTGCCGCCGGCGCAGGGCGAACTCGAACTCCGCCAACGGCCGCCCGGCCGGCGGCGCGTGGTCCAGGTACCTGCTCCAGAAGTCGGTGATGCCGAGGAAGGCGTAGGCGCCCTGGAGCAGGCCGCTCAGCGGGCGCGGGTCGTTGCGCCAGGGGGCGTAGTGCCGTTCGGTTCCGCCGTCCCGCTCCAGGGTCAGCAGATGGAGCAGCGCGCCCAGTTTGGTGTGCTGGAACTCGTGGACCAGGGTGACCGCGAAGCTGACCGGATCGGGGGGCAGCGAGGTGAGCAGGCCGCCGAAGGCGTCGCCGGAGGAGGCGCTGAGGATCATCCAGGCCGGCGCCCCCCGCACCTCCGCGATGGTGCGCAGCCCCTCGGCCATGGCGGCGGCCGTGCCCGGGTCGCTGCCCGCCAGCAGGTCCAGGGCGCGGCCGAACCGCTCCCGCCAGCGGGCCAGTTCGTCCTTGCCGAGGCGCTGCGGGGGCAGCGGTTCGCTCAGGTCCCGGTAGGGGTCGATGTCGTCCAGCCAGACGGACACCGCCCGGCCGGCCACGTCGGCCCGCAGGGCGCGCAGCCCCTGCCACCCGGGGGCGTCGCCGTCTGGGGTCCCGGGCGGCTCGGGCGGGCCCACGCCGATGCCGTACGGGTCGACCTGCAGCCGCCCCGCCTCCACCACCACCTCCGCCGTCCCCCACCGCGGCCGGTCCGGGAGGCGGGCCAGCCCGAGGCCCGGGAACATCGCGGTACCGTCCCGCAGCGGCACGGTGGTGCGCAGCGGGAGCCCGGCGCGCAGCGCGGCGACCGCGCACACCGCGTGCAGGTGACCGAGGTCGGTCCACAGCGGTCCGTCGCCCCAGGCCCGGTGCCTGAGCCGGCGCAGGCTGTGCCCCAGCCAGATGCCGATCTGCGGGTGCAGCAGCAACTTCCCGAAGTCCTCCGGGGCGCGCTGCTGAGCCGCCGTCAGGGTGTCCCACGCGGTGTCCACGGGCGGCAGCGGACCGAGCGCGCCGGAGGTCGCGGCGATGGTGTCGAGCAGGGCCCGCAGCAGCAGGAGCCGCCTGCTGTACTCGGTGGTCCACAGGAAACGAACCGCCTCCGGACCGCCCCGGCCCGCCGCCAGATCGTCGAAGTACGCCGAGGGAATCACGTGGTGATCGGCATGGGCGGATGCGGAGCCTCCGTCGGCCTGCACGTGTCTCCTTCCGTAGGGACCGTCAGTCAGCCCGTCCAGGTGCTCCGTCTCCGAAGTTGATCCGCAGCCGTTCGACCTGGCGCAGCAACCGGTCCAGTGCACGCGCGTAGACGTCCGGATGTCGCGACCGAAGCTCGACAAGCGCGGTGTCGCTGAGATCGGGCAGTTCGGATCGCACGAAGTCCGCGGACGTGTTCATGCGCCATCCCCCTGAGTACGTCCTCCCGTTGGTTTCATGATGACGCATGGGCCAGGTACCGGGAAGGCCGTGATCAGGCCGGTCACCCCGCTGATCCGGGCGGCAGCCTGCGGGCTGCCCAGTCCGTCAGCTCGCCCTGGGCCAGCGAGCCCGGGTCGAGCACCCCGAGCGCCGCCACGAGGGCGGCCAGGCCGCCCGGGTGCAGACGGCAGGTGCGCACGATGCTGATGATGTCCGCCCGGGCCGCGCCCAGCCGGGGGATGGCACCGGCCAGGTCGACCGGCAGCATGCCGATGACGAGCTGCCGCTGGTCACGGTCGGCCAGGGCGGGCCAGCCGGCCAGCAGTGCGATCAGCTCCGACAGGGCCGAGTCGGGCACCGGTTCCTCCCGGCGCCGGGTGGCGGGGAAGTCGTAGTGGCGTACGTCGCCGGCCCCGGACCGGTACCAGAGCGAGGTGGGCCGCTGCCCCCCGTCGGTGAACCGTCCGATCACCGTGTTCGCCAGTGCACCCATGTCCGGTGGCCAGTTCTCGTCGTCCGAGGACTCCAGCGCGGCCAGCACCGCCCGGGAGAACGCCCCGGTGCGCCGCACGGGGTCGTTGGCCGCCCGCTGCCCCGGCCCCGAGGCCAGCAGCACGAACTGCTCCCGGCCCGGCAACCGGTCGCCGCGGGACGGGAGTTCCCCGGGCAGCGACCGTGCGAAGCCCAGGTCCTCGACGAAGGTCTGGCAGGAGTCCACCAGCCAGATCTGGCGCCGGAAACCGGGCAGCGCGTCGGTGGTGAGGGTGGTCAGCCAGGCGTCCAGGTCGAGGTTGCGTTTGTCCTCGGCCGTGGCGTCGGCGTAGAAGAGCCTGCGGTGCCCTTGTGGGTCGGTGACGCCGTGGCCGCCCCAGACGACGAACAGCAGATCGCCCTCCAGCGCGGGCAGCCGGCGCGTCAGCACCTCCTGCACGGCCTCCCGCCCGGCGGGACCGGCGGTCACGTCCGTCCCGGGTCCGCCCGTCCCGGGTCCGCCCGTCCCGGGTCCGCCCGTGCCGGGCAGGGCGTCCAGCAGCAGGGAGATGTGGGCCGCGGGCACACCGCGGCCGCGCAACCAGGCGGTGAAGCGGCGGGCGTCGGCGGCCGGGCCCGGCAGGTCCCAGGACGGGCCGACGTCATAGCGTTCCACGCCGACCACGACGGCGTGGGTCCGGTCCGGGCGCGCGGCGGTCACGGCAGCTCCCCGGCCAGGACGCGGTACAGCTCCGGGTTGCTCCAGTAGGCGCTGTGGGAGAGCGGGAAGGGCTGGCGGCTGTCGAGGGCGATGTCCGCGACCCGGCCGGGGAAGACACCGGCGCCGAGGTAGCTGAGCAGGTCCCGCCGGTCGTAGACGTTCAGCCAGCGCGGGACGTGGTCGGGCAGCGGGGCGCCGGGCTCCAGGCTGGGCAGGGCCCCCAGTTCGTACAGGAACGGGGCCTGCGAGCCGACCGTCACCAGCAGTGCGACCTGCGGCAGCGGCCGCAGCACCAGCAGGTCCAGCGCGGCGATGCCGCCGAGGCTGTGGGCGAGCAGGACGACCGGCGGCTCGGCGGCGAGCACCGCCTGCGCGACGGCCTCGCGGACCGGGCCGCCGCGGGCCAGGTAGAGCAGCACGTCCCCGGCGGCCGGATGGGCCGCGTCGGTGAGCGCCGAACGCCGTTTCACCGCCTGCGCGGAGGCCAGGCCGAGGGCCAGCCGCCCGGTCAGCCGCTTGATCCGCCGGGTGACCGGGCCGCGATGGGTGCCGGGCTCGTCCCCGCTGCCAAAGGGCCCGGGAAGCAGGGCGGTGATCCGGGCGACCGCCTCGTCGCGGGCGGTGCCGTCGAGGGTCGCCGCCGGTCCCTGCCGTCCGGCCCGGCGGCGCACCGCCTCGGCCACGAAGGCCCGGGCCAGTTCGGCGGTTCCGGCGCCCTCGGCGGGGGCGCGGAGGAAGCGGCGGCAGTCGTCGGCGGTCAGTACGGCGGCCACGGCGGCGGCGAAGTCGTCCGCGATGCCCGCCGCGTCCAGCAGCGGGCGCAGCCGGTCGTCCGCGGTGAGCGCCGGGGCCGCCGCGGAGAGGGCCTCGCCCGGCGGCCGGGCGCCGGGTGCCAACTCGGTTCTCGCCGTGGTCTCCGCCGTGAGCAGGCGCAGTTCGAGCAGCGGGTCCAGATAGAGAAGTCCCCAGAATTCGACGTCCTCGTCGGCATCCCCCTGCAGCGCATCGGGGGCGCCCGCGTGCGGTACTTCACGCCCGGTCCCGTACCCCGGCACGGAAATACCGTTCGAATGCAGTACCGATCCGGCAGTTCCCCCCCAATAACAGGAAGACATATGGACTTCGGGCCGTAACGGCCGCAATCCTTCCCGTACGACTTCCACGGTCGCGCTGAATCCCGGCTCGCGCACGCCGGTGCCGTGTACGAATAAGACCGTCGTCACGGTCGTCCCCCCGCCCCAGAACGGCATGTTTCAAGCGCACGCAACAATAGGTCAGTTGCCGCCGCACCGGCTACACTGCGTGTGGACAACGCCACAGGGTGCGGCACTTGCCGAAGGGGGATGCCGGTGAGCATCGACTCCACTGTCACTCATGTCGTCGCAGCTCTCGCGCTGGTGATCGCGGCCTCCACGGTCCTGGGAGCGGCCGCCCGCAGGTTACGCCAGCCTTCCGTCATCGGGCAGTTATTCGCCGGCATCGCGCTCGGCCCCAGTCTGCTGGGCCTGCTCCCCGGAGGGGTGTATCAAACCCTCTTCCCGGAGCAGATCAAGCCAGTTCTCACTTCCCTGGCGCAAGTCGCGCTGGTGCTCTTCCTGTTCGCGGTCGGTTATGAACTCGACCTCGGCCAGCTGCGTAATCGCGGCGCGGTGACCGCCGTCTCGCTGAGCGGGTTCGCGATTCCCATGCTGGTCGGAGCCGGCATCGTTCTGCTGTATTCCGGAGGATTCCGCTCCGCGAACGGCGGTCATCCGATCGACGCGACATTCACCCTCTATATGGCGGTCGCCCTGTCCATCACGGCGGTTCCCGTGCTGGCGAGCATCATCCGGGACCAGGGACTGGCCGGCACCCGCCCCGCCACCATCGCGATGGCCGCCGCCGGTGTCATCGACGCGCTGAGCTGGCCGGTGCTGGCCGTCGCCCTGATCGGCGGCGAGGACGGCTCGCTGCGGGCGTGGACCGTCAAGGTGGCGCTGCTGGCGGCGTACGTGCTGGTGATGTTCGTCGTCGTGCGGCCGGCGCTGAAGTGGTGGATGCACCGGCCCGGCGCCCTGATGACCAATCACGTCCCCGTCGCCGCCGCGCTGGCGCTGGCCTCGGCCTGGGCCACCAGCGCGCTCGGACTGCACGTGATCTTCGGTGCGCTGCTGGCCGGGATCATCATGCCCCGCCAGCCCGACGGGGCTCCCGACAGCCAGGTGCTGCGCCCGCTCCAGGAGACCGGCGGCCTGCTGCTGCCGGTGTTCTTCACGATCTCCGGGATGTCGGTCCAGCTCAACGGACTGCACGCCTCCGACCTGGTGCTCCTGCTGGTGATATGCGCCGCCGCGGTGGTGGGCAAGGTGACCGCCGGTGCCCTGGCGGCCCGGGGCGGTGCCCGGCTGCCCTGGCGTGACTCGCTGCTGATCGGGGTGCTGCTCAACACCCGGGGGCTCACCGAACTCATCGTGCTGAACGTGGGGTTGCAGGCCGGAGTGATCGGCCCCCGGCTCTACGCGCTGCTCGTCGTGATGGCGCTCTTCACCACGGCGGCCACCGGGCCGCTGATCCGCCCGCTGTACCGTCCGGCCGGCGCGGCGCCGGCCGGACGCGTCGACCCCGGCTCCAGCTCCAGCTCCAGCTCCAGCTCCAGCTCCAGCGACGAACAGACGCCGGACTCCGGACAGGCCCCCGCCATGGACACCGAGCCGACGCCACAGCCGTAGCGCCGCCGCCCTGGCGCTGCTGTCCCGGCGCTGCTGCCGGGTCGAGCCGCCGGCCGGGGGCTGAGCCCGGCCGACGGGCGGCCTTCGGCCGGAACGGCCCAGGACCGCCCGGGACGGCCCGGGCGGTCCCAGGACCGTCTAGAACGGCACCGGGGCGATGTCGGCCTCGGCCCGCTGGCTGCTGGCGGCGGCGACGGTCGCCGGGTGGCTCTCGCCCAGCGACCGGCGGAACCGGGTCAGGGTGTCGGTGTGCAGCACCGTGGCCTCGTCCACGCGGTCCAGCGCGCGCAGGTCGAGAGCGACGTTGTTGGCGCAGGCCAGGGTGGTCGGGTGGTCCTTGCCGAAGGTGCGGGTGAGGATCTCCAGGGACTCCCGGTCGAGCTCCAGGGCCTCCTCGTGGCGCCCTTCGGCACTGTGCTGGTTGGCCATGCCGAGGGCCGTCGTGACCGTGAGGACGTGCTCGTCGCCCAGCGACTCCCGCAGGCCCCGCAGCGCCGTGCCGACCTCTTCACCGGCCGCGTCGAGATCGCCCAGGTGGCGCAGGGTGATGGCCAGGTTGGTCCGGGCGGACAGGGTGTAGGGATGGACGCTGCCCAGCTTGGCCGTGTAGCGCCCGATCGTCGCTTCGCCCAGTTCCCTGGACCGCGTCAGCTGGCCGTCCTGCCGGAGGTCGACGACCAGGTTGGCCGCGGAGGCGATGGCGTCCGGGTGGTCGGCGCCGTAGCGGTTCTGGAACTTCGACAGCGCCAGTTCGCCGAGCTGCACCGCCCCGTCGTGGTCCCCGGCGCGCCGACGGCACACCGCGAGCACCCGGGCGCAGCTCACGGTCGAGGGGTTGTCCTCGCCGTAGGTCGCGATGTACCGGGCGTAGACGTCCTCCTGGTGGGTGACGGCGCCCGGGTAGTCGCCGGTCTCGCGGATGTCGATGGACAGGTTGCTGAGGGTGTTCAGGGTGTCGAGGTGGTTCTCGCCGAGTGCGAGGGTCCGCAGCCGGGCCGTCTCGGTGTCGTACTCGCGCGCCTCCTGGTACAGGCCCATCAGCCGCAGCCCGACGCCCAGGCTGTGGGCCGCGCGCAGGGTGGCGGGGTCGTCGTCGCCGAAGGCCCGCAGGCAGCGGTCGTAGACGGACCGGTTGATCTCCAGCCCCTGTGCCATCTCGGCCCGCAGCCGCAACCCGCTGGTCAGCTGGATGAGGGCGTCCAGGGTGCCCTCGTCGTCCTCGCCCGCGACCCGGATGTACGTGTCCGCGGTGCGCTGCATCATCGCGGCGGCTTCCTCGTACTCTCCGACCATGCGCAGGAGGTAGGCCAGCCACTTCGCCATTTCCAGCGTCTGCTGGTCCTCGGCGCCGAACTTCGCGGTCCACACGTCCAGCGCCTCGCGGGCCATGGAGACCGCGCCGTCGTGGTCGCCCCAGTAGTAGAGGAACTCCACGACCCCGCGGATCAGGCCGCGCACCCAGGGCGAGTCGCACTCCACGGCCCGCGACACCGCGATGTGCGGCAGCAACTGCTGGTAGCGCGGCCACAGTTCGCGGGAGCTGGGGCTGTTCGGGTTGGCGTCGGCGAGCAGCAGGTGGGCGCCGTGCCGCATGTCCGCCTGCTGCTGCGGGGACATGCGGTTGACCAGGACCGCCTGGACCAGACGGTGCAGCTGGATGGTGTCGTGCCGGTGCTCGATGCGGGCCAGCGCGTAGACGTTGATCTCCCGGATGGCCCGGCCGAGCCGGATCGGGTGGCGCAGGGCCTCGTCGAGCTCGGGGGCGATGGTGCTCCGCGAGTTGTTGAACAGGGAGCGGGAGATCGGCTCGGGAGCGAAGAACGAGCAGACCTGGAGGAGCTGGAGGGCCGCGGGGTTGCGCTGTTCGAGCTGGCGCAGCGAGACGTCCCAGGCGGCGGCCACCGACATCGGGTAGTCCGGCGACGGGACGAGTTCGAGCATCAGCTCGGCGATCTTCTCCCGGATCAGCCCGAGGTACTCGTCCACGGCCATGCCGGTGACGGCCTGCCAGGCCGCGGCCTGCTCGATGGCGAGGGGCAGGTCGCCCAGCTCCTGGGCGAGCAGGTCGGCGTCGGCGTCGCTCAGGTCACGGGCCCGGCGGCGCAGCAGCGCCTTGCTCTCCTCGCGTGTGAAGACGTCCACGGAGAGGGTCCTGGCCACCCGGTCCCACTCCTGGTTCCGGGAGGTGATGAGGATCTTGCCGGTGCCGCCGGTCGGGAAGTAGGGGCGCACCGCCTCGACGTTCTCGGCGTTGTCGAACACCAGGAGCCAACGGTCGTACGGATCGCCCCGGCGCAGGGCCTCGCGCACCGCCGGGACCGCCCGGTTGGCCTCCGCGCCCACGTTCAGGCCCAGCCGGTGGGCGAGTTCGGTGAGCGCGGTCAGGATCATCGTCGGCTGTTCGGAGGGGATCCACCAGATCACGTCGTACTCGGCGGTGTGCCGGTACACGTATTCGATGGCGATCTGGGATTTCCCGACCCCGCCCATGCCGTGCAGGGTGTGCGGCAGCACCGCCGAGGTGTCGCCCGTCAGCAACTGCTCGTGCACCTGCTCGAGAAGGTCCTCCCGGCCGGTGAAATTGGGGTTGTTGGGTGGCACGTTGCCCCAGACCACCGGCACGGAGACGCGCTGCGTGGCCTGCCGCGGCTCCGGTGCGGCCGGCCCCGGGACCGTCCTGCCGGGTGACGGGAGGCCGGCGCCCGGCTGCCCGTCGGCGCTCGGCACGGGAGTCTCCCGCACCGGAGTCCCGCTCGCGGATCCCTCCGCTGCATGCTGGTACTCACTGGCAGTGGTGTCGGTCATGTCCGGGCCGCCCAAGTCTGGATTTACAACATTTTTATTTCGGTTATCGTGGCCCATAAGCCGCGAATTCTCATTCATCGACGCACCCGAAGGGGCCCCCTCCAGAGCCGCGCTGACCCGGCGGGCGCGCAGCAGATAGGGCCCCGACAGGGCGCGCAGCACGGCCAGCTCGACACGCACGAACGGCAGGCTCTCCGCCGTCACTTGTGGAACCGGCTCCTCCTCCGGGGCGAGCAGCGCACCGTGCAGCCCGCGGGCCGCCTCGAACCGGTCGCCGTAGAACTCGGACACCGAACTCACCACCCGGGCCGTGTCCGCGCGCATCGCGCCCGCCAGCAGCGCCTCGCGCGCACCGTCGACGAACTCCAGCGGCACGGGCGCGGCGGCGCTCCGCGCCCCGGCGGGCGGGGGCTGTTCCAGCAGGCCGCTCAGAAAGAGCTCGGCCAGATGGGCCGGCTGTGCCTCGGGCACCAGCCGGCGCTGTACGTCCCGCACCAGGCGGGGCTCCAGGATCGCGGCGGCCAGATGGGTGGCCAGCCGGAAGGCGGTGGGGGTGGCATGGCTGCGGAAGCGCCGGATGCGCTCCTGCACCGAGGGTGCCGGGATGACGACCGGCGGCTCGTCGACGTCCTCCTCGGGCTCGTCGGGGGCGCCCAGCAACAGCACCGGGGCCTCGATCCAGCCGGGCTCCGCACCGGCCACCAGACCGGCCCAGCGGCCCAGCCACCGGGCGTCCAGTTCGAGGACCGGGACCGCCGCGCTCCAGTCGGCGGGCGGCGGGTCGAACGGGTCGCGCCACTCGGCCGGGAAGTCCACGGCCAGTTCGGTGGTGCGGGCCCCCGCGCGGGGGCTGCGCAGCCGCGCCTGCCGGGGCACCAGCGCGGTGCGGTGCCAGTCCCGCTGGGACAGCAGATGCACCACCGCCACCGGACCGGCCGCCGACCACGGCTCCAGCGCCCGCCGGCCGGCCGCGGTCCGCCACAGCGGCCCCAGTCCGTCGGTCAGGACCAGGACGATCCGGCGCCCTGTGCGGTCCACCAGCTCGCCGGGGACACCGAGGACGTCGTGGTCCGGGTAGGGACCGCGCAGCACCGCCTCCGGCCCCCGCGCGGTCTCCCGCAGGCCGAGCCGGTGCACCCGTACGTCCCGGAAGGCGCCCAGCCGCTCCGCCACGGCGGTGAGCTCGGCGACCGTCTGCTCCCAGATGACCATGGTCGCGTGGTCGTCCACCACCAGCACCAGGTCGAAGCGGCGCTCGTCCGCCGACCGGGTGTAGGGCATCCACAGGCCGTCCTCGGCGGCGCGTTCGGCGGTGGTCTCCTCGTCCAGCTCGACCTCGAACGCCGAGGGCACCAGCTGCTTCAGCGGTCGCAGCGCACGGCTGATCCCCGCCGCGTCCCGCAGATCCGGCACCGCCTCGACCGGCTCGACCGGCTCGGCCGCCCCGGTCCGGACCCGCCGGGCAGCCCGCTCCCGCGCGGAACCCGGCCCGGAACCGGCCGGCCCAGGACTCTGCGGCGCGGCGGGCGGCAACGGCAGGAAGAGCACCTCGGCCAGGTCACCGGGCGCGTCCCGCACCTCGTCGCCGCCGGCCCCGTCCGCCGTTCCGTCGCCGTTCCGGGCCGTCGGACGGCCGTCGGCTCCGGCAGCCGCACTGCCGTCCGTGCCGTCCGTGCCTCCTGTACTGCCCGTGCTGCCCGCCGCGCCGCCCCCGCCCCCGCTCCCCGTCGTACCACCGGGGCGGCCCGTCCCGTTCGTCCGGCCGGACGCGGACGGCCACCCCGGAATCTCGGGCAGGCCGGAGAGCTCCGACAGCGCGGTCGGCCGGGGCTGCGGCGGGCGGTCCGACGCCGGCAGCCGGGCCGCCAGCGTCTGGTACGCGTGCAGCCAGAGGCCCTCCGCCACTTCGAAGGCCTCCGGATAGGCACGCGGGTCCTCACCCATCAGGGCGCCCCCGACAACTCACGCCAGAGCGCCTCCAGCAGCTCGCCCCAGGACTCGTCGTCCTCCCGGACCCCGGCCGTCCGCAGAAAAATGGCGTTGAGCAGCTGGTCGGTCGCCAGCCCGCCGTTCTGCCGGCTGCGTTCCACGAACGCCCGGATCATCTCGTCGTGCCGGCCCTCCTGGTCCCGGAAGTGCGCGGCGATCATGGCGGCCAGCTGGTCCTCGCGGGGCGGGGAGACGTCCAGCCGGACGCAGCGGCGCAGGAAGGCCGGCGGGAACTGCCGTTCGCCGTTGCTGGTGATGACGACGAACGGGAAGGCCCGGCACCGGACCCGGCCGTCCGTCACCGTGACCGTGGCGTCCGGGTCGTCGGTGAACACCCGCGCCTCGCTCTCGTGATGGCGGGCGCGGACCAGTTCCGGGATGTCGTACGAGCCGTTCTCCAGCACGTGGAGAAGGTCGCTGGGCAGATCGATGTCGCTCTTGTCCAGCTCGTCGATGAGGAGCACGCGGGGCAGCTCGTACGGGAGCAGGGCGGTGCCCAGCGGGCCGAGCCGGACGAAGTCCCCGATCCGTGCCCCGGTGCCGCCCTCCGGCGAAGCCGACGGGGTACCGTCCGCCGCCTCCGGGGTGCCGTCGCCGGACGGCGCGGCCTGGGCGGCCGGGCCCCGACCGAGGGACGCCTGGGCGCGGCCGATGGCGTCGTACTCGTACAGTCCGGCGCGCAGGGTGCTGCGCGAGGTGATGCCCCAGTGCAGCACCCGGCCCAGGCCCAGTTCACGCGCGACCAGATAGGCCAGCGTGGACTTCCCGATGCCGGGCCGGCCGGTCACCAGCAGCGGCCTGCGCAGTAGCAGCGCCGTGTTGATCATGTCGATGTCGTGCGGGTCCTGCCGGGAGGTGGTGCGGCCCATGCTGCCGAGCCGGCGGTCGGTCTCGGCGCTCTCGGCCGGTACGGGCGGCAGCACCGGGCCGCCGTCGAAGGCCCGCCAGCCGGGCGGCGGGGGCAGCACGTCGGCGAGGCGGATGTCGGGCAGCGGCTGCCCGGTGCCGCGGTAGATCCACCAACTGCGGCTGACGGGACCGCCGTTGCGGCTGCCGTTGTGGGCCGGGGGCTGGGCGCCGCTCATGAGGTCCCCTCGTCGTCGTGTCCGCCGCGCACGCTTCCGGGATCCGATGCCGGGTAGTCGGACCAGTCGACCAGCCGGTTCGGGTTGTCGAGGAGCACCGCGAGGTGACGTCCTGAGTGCGCGTCGCGCTGCGCCGCGGCGGCGGTGGCCGCCTCGATCCGCAACTGCCGGACGCGTTCGGGCAGTTCGGCGGCCGTTCCGCGCAGCAGCTTGTCGACCCGTTTCCTGAAGTCGCCCGGGGGCGCGGGCCGGCGGTCCCAGACGGCCAGCGGCACACCGGCCCGCAGCGCGGCCTCGAGCGTGGCCTGGCGGCCCTCGGGTCCGGCCAGCGGAGGCGCGTTGAGCGCGACCGACACCAGCCGCTCGTCGGCGGCGAGGGTGCTGTTCCAGCGCACGGGGTCGTGGCCGCGCTCGCCCGTCGTGTCCCAGTGGCAGAGGATGCGGGGGCCGGCCGTCATCTGCTGCCAGCGGTTGCGCCAGCGCCGGTGGTACCGCCGGGCCCGCATCCGCTCCAGGCTGCGCAGCGCCACCGGGAAGTCCAGGCACAGCGCGGTGGCGGAGTCCGAGTGCGAGGCCATCGGCAGCCATTCCACCGGGTCGTTGAGCAGCTGGAGCGGCAGCACGAACTCGAGTACCGGCCTGCCGGGGCGCTCGCCCCAGTCCTCCTCGACGCTCTCGACCAACTCCTCGACCGCGGCCTCGACCTGCCCCAGGGCCACGATCCGGTCCTCTCCTCGCTCCGGCCGCCACGAGCCCGGACGCCGCTGCCGCCAGTGGGACAGCAGGTACTCGTCCGGGCTCATCCCGTGCTTGCTGAGCTGGACAACGAGACAGGCGGGAGCCGGTTCCGCCACCCCACGAGTGATCTGCGAGCGGAGGGTGTGAAGAGGACTCAGCAGGTCAAGTCGGGTGCCCTGATCGTCGTTCCAGCCGCGCAGGCCGTCGACGACCTGCCGGTCGGCGCCGGACGCGGCGCCCGCGGCGATCGCGTGCTCCACCAGGACCAGCACGGGAAGCAGGCCGTCGGGGCGGGCGTTGGCGTCGGCCAGGAAGTCGAAGGCCTCCTGGAGGGTGGCGACCGGGCGGGCCGGGAGCGGCAGGTCACCGGCCGCCGCGTACAGCAGACCCTGCGGGTCGGGATGCGGTAGGCGGCTCAACAGCGCGCGGGCTCTGCGGACTTCGGCTTCCGGCAGGACCGCCAGGACCGGCGATGCGGAGACGAGCTCGACGATCCTCAGTACGGGGATCGAGCCGGGGTCGTACTCCTGGAGGGTGTCCGCGAGTACGGAGAGTCCGGAGGGCTTCCGCCAACAGGCTTGGAAGATCTCCAGTATGTCGTGCCGCTTCCGGCTGTGTCGCCGGACGTTGGCCAACTCGGGTAACCGGCCCGCCAGCATGTCGATCAAGAGATCGCGCCCTCCCGGTGCGTCGAGTCCCGACACCGCGCACATCTGCTCTACCAGCTCATGCTCGAATCCCGCCGCATGGCCGCCGTTTCTCCCACTCAACAAACTTCCCCCCGTCACGGCTCCGGCGTCCCCCAACTCCCTCCCGTTGCAGGGCAGTCCGGGTGCCGCAGCCCTACGTCCAGGGTATGGCCCAGGCCTTACGGGTGGCCACCCCGGAACGGGAATCACAGGCATCCGGCCGGAGGGTCGCACAGGCGTGGGCCGGGCGGTCGCACAGGCGTGGGGCTCCCGCTTCACGGCGGGGTGCGGGCACCGCCTAAGGTCGTCCGGTGACGAACAGCAGCGCGACGCGTTCCCACGACCTCGACGGCATACGTCCGGCGCCGGTGTCCCCCCGGTGGCCGGACCGGCTGCGCCGGTTCGGTTACGCCGGGGCCCCGCCCGGCGGCGTCCGGGAACGCCTGGTCCCGCCCTTCCCCGAGCCCGCCACCCGCCTCTGGCGGCTCCTGGGCCTCGGCCCGGCCCGGGCGGAGCGCCTCGCGAGGGCGGCGGAGTGGCTGGGCCCGCTGCTGGTCACCGTCCTGGCCGGCGTCCTCCGCTTCTGGCGCCTCGGCCGGCCGCGCGACCTCATCTTCGACGAGACGTACTACGCCAAGGACGCCTGGGCGCTGCTGCATCTCGGGTACGAGGGCACCTGGCCGGACCGTACGGTCGCCGATCCGGAGATCCTGGCGCATCCCCAGAAGATCCCGCTCTCCGACACCGGTGCCTTCGTGGCGCACCCGCCGACGGGCAAGTGGGTGATCTCCGCCGGCGAGTGGCTGTTCGGCCTCGACCCCGTCGGCTGGCGCTTCATGACGGCGGTCCTCGGCACCCTGTCGGTGTTCATGCTGTGCCGCATCGGCCGCCGCCTGTTCCGCTCGACGTTCCTGGGCTGCCTGGCCGGGGCCCTGATGGCGATCGACGGCCTGCACCTGGTGATGAGCCGCACGGCCCTGCTCGACCTCGTCGTCATGTTCTTCGTGCTGGCCGCGTTCGGCTGCCTGCTGATCGACCGGGACCGGGCCCGGGCGCGGCTCGCGGCGGCCCTGCCGGCCGACGCGGAGGGCCGGGTGCGCCCGGACGCCGACACCGCCGCCCGGACCGGGACGGGCCGGCGGCCCTGGCGCCTCGCGGCCGGCGTCCTCCTCGGCCTGGCCGCCTCGACCAAGTGGAACGGCCTGTACGTCCTGGTCTTCTTCGTGGTCCTGACGCTGCTGTGGGACGTCGGCGCCCGCCGCGTCGCCGGGGCCCGCCACCCGTACCGGGCGGTGCTGCGCCGAGACCTCGCCGGGTCGGTCCTCGCCCTCGTCCCGACCGCCGTGGTCACCTACCTGCTGACCTGGACCGGCTGGTTCCTGTCCGACGACGGCTGGGGGCGGCACTGGGCGGACGGCCGCGGCGGCACCTGGTCGTGGATACCGGCCCCGCTGCGCAGCCTCTGGCACTACGAGTACCTCGTCTACCAGTTCAACGTGAACCTGCACACGCCGCACAAGTACCAGTCGAACCCGTGGAGCTGGCTGGTCCTCGGCCGTCCGGTGCTGTTCGCCTACGACTCCCCCGAGCCCGGCCAGGACGGCTGCTCCACGGCGTCCGCCTGCACCCGCACGGTGCTCGCCCTGGGCACCCCGATGCTGTGGTGGTCGGCCTGCCTCGCCCTCGGCTACCTGCTCTACCGGTGGGCCCTGCGCCGCGACTGGCGGGCCGGCGCGATCCTCTGCGCGGTGGCGGCCGGTTACCTGCCCTGGTTCCTCTACCAGGACCGTACGGTCTTCTCCTTCTACGCCGTGGTCTTCGTGCCGTACCTGTGCCTGGCCGTCGCGATGATGCTGGGTGCCGTGCTGGGCCCGCCGGGCGCGGACCGCCGGCGCCGCACCCGGGGTGCGGTGGCCGCGGGGGTGCTGGTGCTCCTCATCGCCTGGAACTTCGTCTACTTCTATCCGATCTACACCGGGCAGACGATTCCCTACAGCGGCTGGCAGGCCAGGATGTGGCTGGACACCTGGATCTGAGGCTCACCCGCCGCCGGGGCTCAGCACGGTAAGGCGCCCGGCTCAGCGCAGTGCGGCGGCCTCGCCCGTGCGGACGGTACGCAGGACGCGGTCGACGGTCTCCCGCTGCTCGCCCACGGGTGCCGTGCAGCCGATGACGTCGCGCACGGCCCGGTCGCCGAGCGTCCGGGAGATCGCCCCGGCGCCGAGGTACTGCGAGGCCATGCAGCCGCCGGCCGTGGCGATGTTCCCCTCGCTGCGGAACGGCGCGTCCAGCACGGTGACACTCCCCCGGTCCGGCGGTGGACGTCCCCTCTACGCTCCCTGCGCGTCTACGGTCCCTGCGTGCCCACGGTCCCTGCGCGGTGC
The DNA here is from genome assembly GCF_042721035.1 of Streptomyces sp. NPDC058464. NCBI lineage: Bacteria > Bacillati > Actinomycetota > Actinomycetes > Kitasatosporales > Streptomycetaceae > Streptomyces > Streptomyces sp. NPDC058464. Next base: position 136,190 of record NZ_JBHXMA010000017.1, on the reverse strand, counting down.
GGCGGCCGGTGTCTCAGCGGTGTGCCGTGGCCGTGGGGCTGGGCGCCGGACCCTCCGCGCGTACCGAGCCGTGGCCGTGACCGGGGCGGGCGTGCGGGCCGGTGCTGGGCCTGCCCGCCGCCTCGCTCGTCGTCTTCCTGGCGTGGTGCCGGGGCACGACGTCCTGCGGGAAGGTCAGCTGGTCGTTCATCCACTTCAGGGCGGCCGGCATCTCCCGCACCCAGGTGGGGAAGTTGTGGCTGCCGTTCTCGGGGAGGATGGAGACGACCCGCATGGGCGCCCGGACGGCCTTGATGAAGGCCTGGGTCTCGGCGTAGCCCTTCTCGCCGTGCTTGCTGTTGGCGACCAGCACCGAGACCTGGGGCACCGGCAGGTGCTTCAGCCGCCACATCAGGTCGTGGCCGTCGATCCGGGCCTGGCGGCCGGGGCCGCTGCCGAAGAGGTTGCCGGTGGTGGGGTCGTCCTTGACCCGGTAGTCGGGCGACAGGGCGGCGGCCGTGGTGTAGACGCCGGGGTCGCGCATGGTCAGCTGGAGGGCGCAGCTGCCGCCCGAGGAGTACCCCATGACGCCCCAGGAGTTGGCGTCGTGGCCGGCCCGGTAGACGGACTTGATCGCCTCCGGGAGGTCCTTGGCCAGGAACGTCTCGGTCTGCGGTCCACCGGGGACGTCGACGCACTCGGTGTCGCGCGGCGGAGCGATGGTGGGCCGGATCATCACCATGATCGTCGGCTGCATCTGCCCCTTGCGCTGCAGTTCGCCCGCGGTCTGCGAGACCCGCAGGTGCTGGGCGAGGTTGTAGATGCTGCCCGGGTAGCCACTGAGCGCGACGATCACCGGGAAGCGCATGCGGTGGTACGCCTTCTGGAAGTACTGCGGCGGGAGGTAGACGAAGGCCGGGTCGACCACGCCGGTGCGGCGGCCGATGATCTTCACCGACTCCACCCGGCCGACAGTCGCCGCCGGTCCGCTCGGCAGCCCGCTGACCCTGCTCAACTGCTGGTCCCCGGCGGGCTGCACGAGCGACGCCCCGTGGACGCTGCTTATGCCGTTCACCGAACCGCCGCCGTTCCCGCCGGCCGCCTGGGTCACGCCGACCGGAGCGGTGTCGACGTTGCCGAGCAGCTCGTTCCAGGAGCCGAAGAACTGGTACGACGAGTTCACCGCGCACGCGAACGCCGCGACGATCGTCACCTGCGTCACCGCGACGGCCCCGAGCCGCCCCAGCACCTGCCACAGCCCCGGCCTGGCGAACCGCGGCCACAGCCAGACCAGCAGGGCCACACACAGGGCGGCCAGCGCCGCGAGCGCGTATACGGTCGTTCGACTGGTCAAACCCATGTCACTCAGTCCCTGGTTTCCCTGCCCGTGCATCGTTGCTTCCGCACAGGAGGAGGGCCGAAGAGCCTTCCGCGTTCCGTAACGAGGGATTCAGGAAGAAGACATGACCTGTTACGCCATGTCGGACAGGGCGCCGGCCGCCGTGGGGTGACGGACGTCATTGACACACCGGATCACCGAAGGTTGTCATGAACACATGCAACTGACCGGGCGCCGTACGCTGCTCGACGCCGCCCGGGTCCAGGCGGCGACGCGCCCCGGACTGCTCCTCCACGGTCCCGCCGGCATCGGCAAGTCCACGCTCGTGGCGGCCCTCACGGCGGACCGGGCCGCCGGCACCGTACTGCACTGCTCGCCCGCCGAGGAGGACGCCCGGCTGCCCTTCGCGGGTCTCGTCGACCTGTTCGCACGGATCCCGGAGAGCCGCCTGGAGGCCCTGGCGCCGCAGCCCCGGGCGGCACTGCGGACCGCCCTGCTGCGCGGCGGCGGACCGGCGGACGACCGTGGCCTGCTCGCCGTACGCGTCGCCGTCCTCGACGCGCTGCGCGTCCTGGCCGCCGACGGCCCCGTCCTGCTGGTCGTCGACGGCCTGCAGTGGCTCGACGGACCGACCGCCGAGGCCCTCGCCTTCGCCATGCGCAGGCTCGACGACCCCGGCCTACGGATGCTCGCCGCCGAGCGGGTGGCGGACGGCGGCCAGCCCGAGCGGCTGCACTGCTGCCCGCCGGGCACCGTCGAACTCCCGGTGCCACCCCTGACGGACGGCGAGACGGCCCGCCTGGTCCGCGCCGACCTCGGCGCCGACCTGCCCCCGGCCGTGCTCCGGGCGACCCAGCAGATCGCCGCCGGAAACCCTTACTACGCACGGGAGTTGGGCCGCGCCGCGCTGCGTGCCCCGGTGCCGGCCGGGTTCGGCGCGCTGCCGCCGGTGCCCCCGGGACTGCGCACCCTCCTGCTGGAGCAGGCCCGTTCGCTGCCGGAGCCGGTGCGGCACGCCCTCCTCGTGGCGAGCGCCGCCGACCGGCCGAGCCTCACCCTGCTGCGCGCCGCCGGGCTCCCGGACCCGGCCGCGGCCCTCGCGGAGACGGAACGGCTCGGCATCGCGGCCGCCGACGCCGACGGGGTCGTACGCTTCCGGCATCCCGTGCTCCGGGCCGCCGTGCACGCCGACGCCTCCGAGCACGGCCGGCGGCAGGCGCACGCCCTGCTGGCCCGCGCGGTGACCGAACCCGTGGAGCGGGCCCGTCATCTTGCCCTCTCCCACCCGTACGAGGACGAGTCCACGGCCCGCACCCTGATGACGGCGGCCGGGGCCGCGCGCCGCGACGGCGCCCCCGGCACCGCCTTCGAACTGGCCGTCCTCGCCGCCCGCCGCACCCCGGCCGGCCACCCCGCGGACCGTGCCGAACGGCTGCTGGCCGCCGCCGAGTACGCCTGCGACGCCGGACGCACCGAGGAGGCGGGCGAGGCCGCCGGGGCCGTGCTCGCCCGGTCCGGCTCGGCGGCGCAGCGGGTGCGGGCCCGCCTGGTCCTGCTGCGCGGCGCCGGGCAGGCGCTGGAGGGCACCGAGGACCTGATCGCGGACGGCCTGCGGGACGCCGCCGGCGATCCGCGCTCCGAGGCCCGGCTGCACCACTGGGCCGCCGTACGGGGCCTGCTGTGCGGAGAGTTGACGGAGGCGGCCGAACACGCCCGGCGGGCCGCACGGCAGGCGGGCGCGGCCGGCGACACCGGGACCAGGATCGACGCGCTCGCCACCCTCGCCCGGGTGCGCTCCCTGGCCGGGGACCCGGTCGCCGCCGACACCGCGCTGACGGAGGCGCTGACCCTGCTCCGCTGCAGTCCGGAAACGGCAACGCCCCACAGGGGCGCGGGGCCCTGTCCGATATGTGGCTACCGCCACGCGGGCGCGACCAGCCACGACGGCGCCGCAGCCGACACACTGCACCTCGCGCCCCTCCCAGCGGAGCGCCCCGGCGGCCCGGAGAGCCGGCGGCTCATCCGCATGCGGGCGATCCTCGCCCTGGACTCCGACCGGGTGACCGAGGCCCGCGACCAGGTCGTCCCGCTGCTCGCGGCGACCGGCGAGCCGGCCGGCGCCGAGGACACCGTCGCGACCCTGGTGGCACTGACCCGCATCCAGGTGCGCGCCGGGCACTGCCGGGAGGCGCTGCGCACCGCGGCCCGCTGCGCGCGGGCCCTGCCCCAGGCGGCTCCGGCCCTGTACGCGGCGGCACTCGCCGCGACCGCGGGCGCCACCGCCGACGAGGCCCGGCGGCTGGCCGCGCAGGCGGTCCGTGCCTCGGAGGCGGACGGCGACCGGCTGTTCCTGCTGCGCGCGCTCGCGGTGCTCGGGCAGGCCGAACTCCTCGGCGGCGATCCGCGCGGGGCGGCCGCCGCCGTCGAGGCACTGCAACGCGTCCGGGAACTCGGCGAGGCCATGTGCGCCGCCGACCCGCCGCTGCTGCACTGGTACGGCGACCTGGCCGAGGCCCTGGTCGCGCTGGGCGAGACGGACGCGGCCGGGGCGGTGCTCCGCGACGCCCGGGCGCGCGTGCCGCACGGCGCGCCCGGCAGCGTCCTGGCGGCGCTGGAACGGGCGGAGGGGCTGTGCGAGGCGGGCCTCGGCCGGGCACGGGAAGGGGCGGTACGGCTGCGCACCGCCGTCGAGCGGCTGCGCCGGCTGCCGCTCCCCGTCGAGCTGGTACGCGCGCTGATCGCACTCGGCGCGGTCGAGCGCCGCGCCCGCCGCCGGAACGCCGCCCGGCAGGCGCTCGCCGAGGCCCTGGAGACGGCGACCCGGATCGGCGCGGCCCCGCTCGCGGCCCGGGCCAGGGACGAACTGGCCCGGCTGGCGGCCGGGGAGCGGGGCGGCGAGACGGGTGCGGGCGGACCCGAACTCACGCCCACGGAGGCGCGGATCGCCGAACTGGTCGGCGGCGGGGCCACCAACAGGGAGGTCGCCGCGGAGCTGTTCATCAGCGTCAAGACGGTGGAGGGGGCACTGTCCCGGGTCTACCGCAAGTTCGGCGTCCGCTCGCGCACCGCGCTGGCGCACGCGATGGCCGTCGCCGTCATCGCCGCCGGGGCGGCGGTGGACACCGGGGACGACGACCGGCCCGGGCCGGTGGCACAGACCGTGGCAGTGAGCCAGGCGGCACGGGCCCGTCTGCCCCGCCCGCTCGACACACGCCGTTGACGTGACATCCGCAGTTAACACGTAACGCAAGGGTTCCCCCGCTTACGGGGGTGGGGCCGGAGTTCCTACGGTGATCACGTTCCGGTTCCGGGACGCAACTCCCCACCCCCCACTCTCCATTCCTCGGAGGACCCCAGTGAAGTCACGCCTCAAGCTGCTCGGCCTGGTCGCCGCGCCGGCCCTGGTCACGGCGGTCGTCCCCGCCGCCTTCGCGGCCGACGCCCCGCACACCGCCCGGGCCGCCGTCTCCGGAGACGTCCTGCCCGGCCTGAAGCACGACGCGGCCCGCACCGGCGAGGTGGCGGCCGGCAAGCGGATATCCGTGGCGATCAGCCTGACTCCCCGGGGCGGTACGGCACTCGACACCTTCGTGGCGAAGGTCAGCGACCCGCACTCGGCCTCCTACGGCCACTACCTGACCAAGAGCCAGTTCGCGGCCCGCTTCGGCCGGACCGACGCCGAGGTCGAGCAGCTGAAGGACTACCTGCGTTCGCAGGGCGTCACCGTCGGCAAGGTGCACTCCGGGAACCTGCTGGTCGACGCCAGCGGCACCGCCGCCCAGCTCCAGAAGGCCTTCGGCACCCGGCTGTCGACCTGGAAGGACGCCGCGACCGGCCGCTCCTTCTACGCCAACGACAGCGCGCCGACGCTGCCGTCCTCCCTCGCCTCCCTCGTCAGCGACGTGGCGGGCCTCAACAACCGCGTCCAGCTGCACCACCAGGCGACCCCGCACACCGTCTCCCCGCACGACGGCCCCGGCGGCGGCTACACCCCGGCCCAGCTCAAGGGCGGCTACAACGTCTCCAGCACGTACACCGGCAGCGGCCAGAAGATCGCGCTGATCGAGTTCGACGGCTTCCAGCAGTCCAACATCACCAAGTACGACACCAACTACAGCCTGGGCTCGCCCACCCCGACCGTGTCCAAGGTCGACGGCGGCTCCGGCTCGCTCGGCGACGGCCAGGTCGAGGTCGAGCTGGACATCGAGGTCCTGCACGCGATCGCCCCGAAGGCGAACGTGACGGTCTTCGAGGGCCCCAACTCGGACGCCGGTGAGGTCGACACGTACCAGGCCATCGTCGACAGCGGCATCCCGACCACCTCGATCAGCTGGGGCGCCGCCGAGTCGGCCCGCACCACCTCCAACATCAACGCCGTGGACGCCGTCTTCAAGACGGGCGCCGCCGAGGGCCTCGGCTTCTACGCGGCCTCCGGCGACGACGGCTCCGACGACGCGGGCGACGGCGGCACCTCGGTGGACTACCCGGCCAGCGACCCGTACGTGACGGGCGTCGGCGGCACCAAGCTGACCGTCACCTCGGCCAACGCCTTCAGCAAGGAGGTGGCCTGGTCCGGCGGCGGTGGCGGCAAGTCCTCCGTCTTCAAGATCCCGAGCTGGCAGACGGCCGTCCAGAAGAGCGCGGGCGGCGGCTACCGCCAGGTCCCGGACGTCTCGGCGCACGCCAACCCGAGCCCCGGTGTCTCCATCTACTCGCAGGGCTCCTGGTCCTCGGTCGGCGGCACCAGCGCGGCGGCCCCCGAGTGGGCGGCGTTCGCGGCCCTCTACAACCAGCAGGCGGCGGCGAAGGGCAAGGCCAACCTCGGCTTCGCCAACCCGGCCCTGTACGCGGCGAGCGGCACCGGCTTCCACGACATCACCAGCGGCAGCAACGGCGCCTACTCCGCGGCCACCGGCTGGGACTTCACCACCGGCTGGGGCTCGTACAACTCCTCGACCCTGGCGACGAAGCTCCTCGGCTGACCCCGCCCCCTCTGCACCACCCGCCCCCGCACGTACCGGGATCCGTCCCGGTGCGCGCGGGGGCGGTCTCGTTCTCACCTGACGTCGCTCTCACCTGACGTCGACGAAGTCCCCGGCCGCCGTGGCCGGGCCGGTGGTGGCGGTGCCGGCGAAGACGTAGCGGAAGTAGCCGTCGGCCTTGGCCTTGGTGGTGGTCCGCAGCGCGCCGCTGCTGCCGCTGGTGACGGTCTTCAGGGTGGTGTAGGTGCTGCTGCCCTTCTTGCGGAACTGCAGCTTGACCGCCTGCCCCTGGTAGCCGGTGTAGCTGCCGCTCGACCAGTTCGCGCGCGTGAGCCTGCCGGTGACCGTGATGGTCCTCCCCTTCTTCACCGGCTCCGGCGAGGCGTTGACCGTGACCTTGCCCAGCCGCTTGACCGAGGCCGTGCCCGCGACGTCGATCTCCGTCCAGTCGTCGGTGCGGTCCTGCGCCCCGGCGAGCACGTTCCACCTGCCGGCGAGGCCGTTGTGGTCGAGGTCCCGGGCGGCGTCGACGGCGATGCTCACCTGGCAGTCGGCGGTGGTGGGGTCGGCGATGGCCGGCACCTCGCACGTACCCGCCGGGTACGCCCCCAGGGTGCCGTCCTCGTCGTCGGTGTTCGGGCCGTGCCACAGGTAGGCCCAGGACGCGACGACGCCGTCCGGGTCGGTCGCCGTCCAGGTGATGGTGACGGTCTTCTTGGTGGTGAGGCCGAGGACGATGTCCTTGCCGCCGTTGACGACGACGTTCGAGAACACCGTGTCGCTGGCGGCGGACCGGTCCGCCGCCTGGGCGGCTGTCGGAAGCACCGACGCGGACAGGGCGGCAAGGCCGGTGGCAAGGGACACGGCGGCGACGGCCGGGCGGATGCGCATGGAATCCCCTTTCGGGATCGGCGGCTCGCCGCCTCCGTACGGCGAGTCCTGATGCTGCGTCACACCGCCTAGACATGCGGGGGACCGTCACGGTTGCCCCGTTGTTCCGATCGTGTTCACCGGAACCGGGGCCGGGTCGGGGCCGGGTCGGGGCCGGGGCCGGGGCCGGGGCCGGGTCTCCCGGCGCTCCGCCCCGGATCAGGACCTGCGCAGCACCCGGTTGGCTCCCGCCACCACCGTGGTCACCAGCACCCAGCCCACGCTGACCAGGACGACCACCGCCCACTGCATGGCGCCGTGGGAGCTGTACGAGCGCTCCTGCCCGAAGTCGACCACCGGAAGCAGCAGGTCGAGGGTGTACACGGCAGGCTGGAAGTCCGGCGGCGTGCCGTCGCCGTAGGGCAGCGGCGGCCAGGTCGCGAAGAGCGCGGTGCCGGCGGTGAAGCAGACCGCGAGCAGCAGCACCGCGCGCAGCGGCCGGTAGCCGTAGCCGACGGTGAGATCCTGCAGGAGGCTCCAGATCCGGGCGGGCCAGGCCAGGGTGGCGCGCCTGCGGCGCTGTTTGGCGAGCAGGACGAGGCGGGCGTCGGCGTCTCGGCCGTGGCGCCGGTAGTTGGCGGCCAGCTGCTCGTAGGGCTGCGGTGCGAAGCCGGCCGGGTCGCGGTCGAGCCAGGTCAGCCGCTGCCGGCCGGACAGCGCGGGCTGGGCGCTGTCGTAGGCGAGGCCTTCCAGGACCAGTGCGCCGGGCCAGCCGGCCGGGTCGTCGCGCAGCACACCCACCCGGGTGTGGCTGAGGTCGACGATGCCGCGCGGTGCCTCGCGGGGCTTCAGCGACAGGTCGGCGGCCGCGGACCGCCGGCAGATCAGGGCGCGCTCCCCCGCCGGGACGTCCAGCAGGGCGTTCTCGAAGCAGAGCTTGGCCCGTACGGTGATGCTGCTGAGGGAGATCCGGCCGTGCGCGGTCAGCCCCTCGCAGCAGTTGAACTCCGCCCCCACCTCTATGCCGTTGGCCCGCAGCGCGGCCGCCCCGGCACTGCCCGTGAGCTCGGCTCCCTCGAACAGGGCCGAGCCGCCGACCCGGGCGTCGCAGAGGTCGACCGTGCCCTGCGAGACGAAGCCGGACCGGCAGTCGAGGTCGCCGCCGACATGCAGGCGGTGGGCCCTGAGCGCGGTGCCGTCCGGATGGTGCAGCCGGGCCCGCCGCAGCACGACACTGCCCCGCACCGAGGTGTCCCGCATGTCGACGCTCCCCCGCACGGTGAGCCCCGAGCCGGCCTGTATGTCGCCGCCGACCGAGGCGCAGAGCAGCTGCAGGGCGGGGTCGCCGCCGGGTGCGTCCGGGTCGCCGGGTGCGTCCGGGCCGGTCAGGGTGGCGTCCTCCAGGTGCAGCGAACCGCCTATCGAGGCGCCGTAGAGGTTGATCCCCCCGTCGCTGGAGAACCCCCGGTCGAGGTACAGACCGCCGCCCACGGTCAGTTCGGGTGCCTGGAGGCAGGCCCGCTCCCCCTGGAGGCGGGCACCGCGGAAACCGAGCGTGTCCTGCACGCGGGAGCTCATGAGCCGGATCGGCCCGGTGCACACCAGTCCGGTCGCCGAGAGGTGTTCCTCGACGGCGAGCGACTGCGCGTCGACGGCCGCCGTGCCGTCGGGCGCGTGCACCGTCGAGCGGTCGAGCAGCAGATGCGTACCGACGGTCAGGGAGCGGAGGTTCAGGGTGCCGTCCAGGGTGCACCCCACGATCTCGCACTCCTGGCCCACCCGCGCCCCGACCGCGCTCAGCCCCGGCAGGGCGCAGTCCTTCAGCTGGAGCACACCGAACTGCCCGCCGTCGAAGCACGGCACCTCGTCGAAGCGGCAGGAGTCGAGACGTATCGCGCCCTGGACGGCCGCCTCGGCCAGATCGAGCGTGCCGGTGATCCGGGCGCCGCGCAGCCGGAGCCGGGCCAGCCGCCCCCGCACGGGGCGCGGCGCGGCGACGAGCAGCCACCGCAGCGCCTCGGCCCGCACCTCCGGCACGTCCACGCACCACTCACCGTGCCGGTACGCCTCCCACAGCCGGCGCTCGTGCACCTCCCAGCCGTCCGGCGGGCCGTCGTCCGACACCCTGTGATCCCCCTTCACACACGTTCCCGCAAGCGGCGGCGAAGCAGGACGTTGCTACCCGACGGATACGGAGATCACGCCTGTGAACCACCCTGACAGTGCGGGCTCTTGGGACTGCCGGGGCCGTGGCCGTCGTGGTCGTCCGCGGGTCCGTGGGGGCTGGTCGCGCAGTTCCCCGCGCCCCTTCCGGGGCGCCGATGTGCCGCGGCCCTCCCCCGGCTCCCGCCACCCGCCACCCGCCACCCGCACCCACCGGGCGAGTTACCCCAAGACGGCGGCTCTGTCCGTGCTTTCCGTGTTTTGACCCCGGAGGTTCGTTGGTCGCTATACCTCTGGCTGTACGCGTCGAGGCAAGGGGGGACGCATGCAACGCGGAGGGCGTTGGGTCGTCGCGGTGTGCGCGGGGGCCGGTTCGTTCGTGGTCTGTCTGTGGGCGGCGCGGGCCGCGTCGTTCGGTTTCCTGCCCCGTGCGGAGGCCGACCGGTGGGTGGTGGCCACGGCGTTCGCGACGACGGTGGCCGCGCTGGTCGGGACGGCGGCCGGCTGGTGGGCGGGGCACGAGGGATCCCCGCAAGCCGCGGACGGGGCAGGGGCGGTTCGGCGGCCGGCGGTGTGGCAGAGCGCCACGGCGTCGGACGACGCCCGGGTCACGCAGGTCGCGGGCGGCCGGCACCCCGGACCCGGCGCCCCCGCGGAACGCCCCGGCAGGCTGGCCCAGCGCGCCAGGGCAGCGGGCCGGTCCCGGATCACCCAGGTCGGCGGGAGCGACGGGAACGACGGGAACGACGGTACGGCGGGTCCCGGGCATGGCGACCGGTAGGAGCAGGGCCGGGCGGGCACAGGCCGCCACGGCATCCGGGCACGGCCATGTCATCCAGATCACCGGCACCGGCAACCACGTCTGCGCGTCGGGCGCCGCGGACCCGGCACCGGTGCTGCAGCTCCCGGCGGGCCCGGTGCACCTGGCCGGCCGGGAGCAGGAGGCCGAGGCCGTACTCGCGCTGCTCGCCCCCGCGTCCCGGAGCCGGCCCGATGCCGTCGTCTCGTTGCTCTCCGGGCTCCCCGGCATCGGCAAGACCGCCCTGGCCCTGCATGTCGCCCACCGGGCGGTGGCCCGGGGCTGGTTTCCCGGCGGCGCGGTCTTCCTGCACCTGCGGGGCTACGACCCGGCCGGGCCGGTCGGCGCGGACGAGGCGGTCGGCGCGCTGGCACGGGCGCTGCGCGTGGACGACGCGCGGACGCCGGACGAGCAGACGGGGCTCTGCCAGGCCGCGCTGAACCGGCTCGCGGACGAGGGCCGGGCGGTCCTGCTGATCGCCGACGACGCGGCCGACGCGGCGCAGATCGAACGCCTCGTCCCGGCCCACTCCGCACACCGGCTGCTGGTGACCTCCCGTCACCTGCTCACCAGCCCCTCCTTCCAGCCCCGGCTGATCGGCCTGGACGAGCTGACACCGCAGGGCGCCGCCGACCTGGTCGCCGAGGCCCTGCGGCATGCCCGACCCGAAGATCCGCGCCCGCTGCGGGAGTCCGGCGCGCTCGCCGAGCTCGCCGGGCTCTGCGGACACCATCCGCTGGCCCTGCAGATCGCCGCATGCCTGCTCACCACCGACGCGGGCCGGTCCGTCGCCGCGCTCGCCGCCGACCTCGCCGACGCCCGGACCCGCCTGGACGTGCTGTGCTTCGAGGACGGCGGGCACACGACGGCGGTCCAGGCTGCGTTCCATCTCTCGTACCGGCGGTTGCCGACGCACCACCGGCAGCTGTTCCGGCAACTCGCCCTCAGTCCGGGCCCGGACATCGACACGGACGCCGCGGCAGCACTCGCGGGACGGCCCTGGGCCCGGACCCGGGACTCGCTGGCCGCGCTCGCCCGGGCCGGGCTGCTGGCGGAGCAGCCGGAACTCTCGGGGCGCTGGCGGATGCACGACCTGCTCCGTGTCTACGCGGCCGCGCTGGTGGAGAGGGACAGCGCGAAGTGGCGGGACGCCGCCTTGACGCGGTTGCTGGCGCACTGCGGGCGGCTCGCGCGCGCGGCGGACGCGCACCGACACGCCCACGACGACGAACCGTTGCCGGGCGACTTCCCGGACCGGGCGCGCGCCGTGCAATGGCTGGAGGCGGAACGGGCGAACCTGGTGGCACTCATCGTCCGGGCCGCGGCCACCGGACATGCGCGTGCGGTGCTGGAACTGGAGGCGCACACACGTCTGTTCCTGCTGGAGCGGAGCCGGTACGCCGCCGACGCCGTGACCACCGCGCAGCTGGCCGTCGTCTGCGCCCGCGCGATCCGCCACACCTGCTGCGAGGCCACTGCCCTGGGGCACCTCAGCCAGGCCCTCGTCGACTGCGGACGGCTCCCGGAGGCCGTGGAGGCCGCCACCGGGAGCCTGGACGTCGCCCGGGCACGCGGCGACCGGGAGCGGCAGATCACGGCACTGCAGCACCTCGGCAGCGCGCTCCGCCGGGCCGAGCGGTTCGAGGAGGCCACCGAGGCCCACACCGAGAGCCTGGCCCTCTGCGAGGAACTCGGTGACCGGGGCCGGATCGGCAAGGCGCTGGTGGGCCTTGCCGACACGCTGTGCGACCGCCACGCGTACGAGGAGGCCGCCGGACTGCTCACCGAGGCCGTGGCGCACTTCGCCGCGGCCGGCGACTGGCATGCCGAGGGCCTCAACCTCATTCATCTCGGGGACACGCTGTTCGCGATGAAGAGGACCGACGACGCCGTCGACGCGCACCGCCACGCCCTCGCCGTCTACAAAGAGCGCGGCGACGAACACCACCAGGCCATCGCCATGCAGCACCTGTGGGCGGTGAGCGAGATGAGCGCGGAGGAGGCGGTGGACAACTACGAGAAGGTCGTGGCCATCTGCGACAAGGTGTGCGACCGCCCGCTGGAGGCCATGGCCCTGAAGGCCCTGGCCGGCAGGCTCCGGCGGCTCGACCGGTACGACGAGGCCGTCACGGCCCTCCGCAGGGCGGCGGCCATCCACGAGGAGTGCGACGAGGAGAGCCAGCTGATCCGTGTGCTGCGCGACCTGGGCGACGCCCTGTGCGCGGCCGGCCGTCCCGCCGAGGCCGTCGAGGTGCACGAACGGGAGATCGCGCTGTTCCGGAACCGCGGTGACCGGCACGAGGAGGCCGAGGCGCTGGAACGCCTCGCCACGGCGCTGCGGCGCGACCGACGGCGATCGCAGGCGATGGAAGCCTCCGCGGCGGCGATCGGCACCTACCGCGAACTGGAGGACACCTGGTGCGAGCGGAGAGCACTGGGCGACCTGGGCCTGCCGGTCCGGGACACGCCACGGGCCGACCAGGTCATGGCCGGGTACCACTGGGTCCTGGCCAGCCTGCCGGAGGACGAGGCGCCCGGCCGGGAGAGCAGGATCCTGTTCGCCCTCGCCGTCGCGCACCGGCGGGCGAGACGCGTCACCGGCATGTTCTGGTCGTTGACGAGCCTGGTGAGGATCGCGCGCCGGGGCGACCGGACTGCGGAGCAGTTCGCCGCGGATTCCGAACACCTGTCGAAGGCCTTCCTCAGCCTCGTCCGCCCCGGCACGGCCCTCGCCGCCCTGCGCAACCGACAGCGCCGGCCGGCCGGCTGAGCCTCGCACGCAGCCTGCCGGGCATGACGGGTCGGGCCGGAGCCGGGTGCGCCCGTTGGGGAGCGGGAGCGGGCCTCATCCGTGGTACAGCACGCGCACGGCGTACGCGTCGCCCGGAAGGGCGTCGAGGTACTCGGTGAAGTAGTGGCGCCGCTCGGCGTTCGCCACGTCCAGCCAGCGTCCGTCCAGGGTCAGCAGGGCGTTCGAGGGCAGGACCTGGTCGGCTTGTTCCCGCACGTATTCTTCGAGGTCACCGGTGAGGCGGGCGGCAGGGTCGCCGCCGATGAGGTCCCGGAGTTCGGGGTTGTTCCTGAGCGCCACGACAGCCGGCTGGGTGCGGTAGTCCTCCAGGGCCTGTGCCTGCGGGTAGTTCTCGGGGTCGGCGAAGTGCCTCGCCCAGAAGTGGCTCGACGGCATGGTCGGCGGGTAAGCCGCGGAGAAGTCCTGCCACGCCTCGAAGGCCCGCCGTGCGCGGGCGGCCGCCCGCGCGCGTGGCGTGTCGAGATCCAACAGCACGCGCGGCCCGCCGTCGCACAGTGAAGGCGAAACATCGCGGGGCTCTCCGGACAGGGTCTCGGCACCCCGGATGAGACGCGGATCGTCCTCACGCCCCGGGACGACCAGGAACTCGCGGCCCCGGCCGTCGATCTGCCAGTAGTCCCACCAGGTCTCGACATCCGGACCGCCGACTCCGGGATCACGGTTGTAGTCGAACGGCGCCATCGCCGCGCCGATCGCCTGGACGACGTCCCCCGGGTCGCACGGGGGGAGGCACACCGTCACTCGCTCTTTCGCCATAGCTCTTTCCTCGGTCTCTTCACACTCATGCCATCGGCGGCGGGTCACAGGAGACGAGCCAGCCGTCACAGCCCCGCTGCCACGAGCGCGTCGCGTCCCAGATCATGTACAGATCACCGACGACGCCGAGACCGCCCATGAGCTTACCCACTCTGCTTCCCCCGCCCGACCTGGGCTCGGACGGCGCATCGGGCACACTGGGAGCCTTCTCGGTGACCTCGCCGGGGTTGATCCGGATGGTCCCTCCGTCGGTCTTGCGGATCAGCGGCTGCACGCGTTGCGTGTCGAAAGCGCCGTCCGGCCAGATCACGCGCACGTGCTTGTTGCCGACGAACTTGTCCCGGATCGCCTCCGCCTCGGCCTGACTCTTGGCGACGTAGACGACGTTCTGGGTCTGGCCCTTGGCCTGGGCATCCATCTTCCGCGCCACGGTCTTGGCCGTGTTGTCCGGGTCGAACTGCTTGTTGTTGCTCTCGTTGGCGTCCCAGGAGTCGACCTTGACGATCTTCCCGTTCTTCCAGGTGACCTTGATGAAGTCACAGGTGGTGCCGACTGCCACATGGTCACCGTTGGCGTTGTGCCACAACGCCTTCTGCTTGATGACACCCTCGTTCTCGTCCTGCCACAGGTACTGGGAGCCGCTGCCGTTGTGGGAACCGTCGGAGTACTTGCCGGCGTACTGCAGATCCTCGTTCATGTAGTCGAACGCGACCTGCTCCGAGTGGTTGGCGGACCTCACGCCCAGCGTGTGCGGGACGCCCCGCTCGTCGTAGATGACGTCGCGCCCCTTGACCGTGCCCTTGGTGAGAGCACGGTCCGAGTCGACATCCTCATGCGGCTTCGCCGAGATGATCCGCCCGCCCCGGCATTCCGCCGTACCCTCCCAGCACTCGATGGGCTGCAGGCCGTCCGGGTCGCTCTTGGTGACCGGGTTGTTGTCGGCGTAGGCGTAGCCGTTGATCTGCAGCGGGTCGGACGGGTCGATGACCGGGTCGGCGGAGAGGAAGCGGCCGGTGGACTGGTCGTACTCGCGGGCGCCGAGGTGGGTCAGGCCGGTGGCCGTGTCGTCGATTCCGGTCCGCAGGTAGGAGCGCCGGTTGGGCCAGCTGGACGGCTGGCTGCCGCGCGTCTCGCCGAAGGGCTTGGAGAAGCGGCGGGTGACGGGCTGTCCACCGGCTTCGTCCACCGTGGTGGTGGCGGTGCCGAGCTGGTCGGTGAGCAGGATGCTCAGCCGGTGACCGGTCGTGCTGCCGTACTTGGTGGAGCGGACCACGGTGGGCGCCCCGGAGTGGGAGTAACCGCGCGACGCCGCGACGATGTTGCCCTTGATGTCCGCGCTCACCTCGGTCTCACCGAGGTAGAGCACGCTGCCCGCGGCGGTGTGCTCCAGCAGACGGTTGCCCGCGGCGTCGTACACGTACGTCGTGCGGTCGGCCGGCGTCCACTGCTGGGCCGCGCTGCCGTTGCAGGTGTAGAGCTGCAGATCGGTGCCGTCCGCGTCGTTGGAGCTCGGTACGTCGACGCACTTGCCGGACGCGGGGTTGTAGAGGCTCTTGTCGGAGGTGCGGACGGTGAACTTCTGCGCGCTGCCGCCGTCGCAGGTGGCCAGCACGATCTTGGTGCCGTTCGCGGTGCCGGGGGCGCTCGCGCACTTGCCGAGGATCCGCAGGGTGTCGCCGGTCGTCCGCCACTGCTGGGCGCGGGAGTTGTTGCACCGGTAGAGCTGGACGGGGTTGCCGTCGGTGGTCAGAGCGCTCGCGTCGTCCAGGCACTTGCCCGACAGGCCGACGACCGCTCCGGCGCCGTCGCCGAAGCCCTTGACCTCGGTGACCTTGTCCTCGGCGTTCCAGACGAGGTTCTGCGTGCCGCCCGGCAGCGTCCTGGTCTCGGCGTTGCCGACCGCCGTGTACGTGTAGCCCGACGCGGTGCCCGTGGCCGGTGTGACCTTGGTCAGGGTGTGCGGCTGCGCGAGCGTGCCGCCGGTTCCCTGGGTGCCGTAGCCGTAGACGCTCTTGACGTCCTTCGTGGTGTCGGCGGGGTCGTGCTCGGTGAGGCTCGCCCGGTTGCCGATCGCGTCGAAGGTGAAGGACTGCCAGTAGGCGGTGGTGTCGCCGGACACCGTGCCGGTGGCGGGTGCGGCGGCGGTCAGCGAGGCCGCCATGTCGCTGTCTGGTGCGGTGGCGTCCGTGGCGGAGTCCGGTGCCTCGGCGATGGGGCCGGCCGAGGACTGGCCGTCCTGCCGGTAGCCCCAGGCGGTGCCGTTCACGGACTTGCAGCCGGTGCCCGCGGTGCCCACGGCCACCGAGGAGGTCCAGGCCTGGACCATCTCGCCGAGGTAGTCGTAGGTGAAGCACTGGGTGTCCCAGGTGCTCGTCGACCCGGTGGTCTGCTTGCGGGCGCTGGAGGTGACGTTGCCCGCCCGGTCGTAGGAGTAGTAGGAGTCCGAGATCCGGTGGGAGCTGTCGGTCTCCCGGTCCCACACGGTGCGCTGGACGCGGCCGGTGTGCTCGTCGATGAAGTTCGTCGTCCACACCCGGTAGGGCTGCGCGCCGCTGACCGTGCGCAACGGCTCTCCGTAGGGCGAGTAGGTGACGTCGGAGGTGTACCAGGTCAGGCCGGAGGTGGACTGGGGCAGGCCGTCGCTGTCGTAGCGGGTGACGACCTTTTCCTTGGCCAGGCCGCCGACGGCCGGCAGGGTGACGCTGAGCGGCTTGCCGGTGGGCGTGTAGGTGTAGTCGTACCGGTAGGTGCCCGCGAGGCCGGTGGTGTCGGCCTGCGCGGGGACGACGATCTCGCGTCCGGTCGGCCGGTACTCGCTGTCGTAGCCGGTGACCGAGTCGACGTAGTCGCCGGTGGCGTCGTGCCGGATGGAGGAGGCGGGCTTGCCGGCCGCTCCGGGCAGGTCGTAGGTGAACTCCTTGACCGGCGTCGCGGTGGGCGAGCCCTCCCGCACGTAGGTGACGCGGCCGATGGCGTCGTAGTCGGTGTAGGTCGTCTTCTGGTTCGCGTCGGACGCCTTGGTCTGCCGGTCGAGGTCGTCGTACTCGAAGGACGAGGTGCCGAGGTCCGGGTCGGTGGAGGTGCTGAGCCTTCCGCGCGCGTCGTAGGTGTAGGTCCAGAGGTTGCCCTGGTGGTCCTTGACGGAGGTGCGGTTGCCCCGGGCGTCGTACCCGTACCAGGTGCTGCGCCAGTCGCTGAGGTCCTTGTTGGTGAAGTGCTGGACGCGGGTGGCCCGGCCGAGGGCGTCGGTGGTCGTCTTCGTCGCCGGGGTGGCGCCGCCGGCCGGCTTGGCGAGCGTCCAGTTGTCGCCGTAGCTGGTGGAGTCGTAGTAGACGGCCGTGCCGCTGTGCAGCGCGGTCGTCTTCACCGGGCGCTCCAGGCCGTCGTACGTGGTCCGGGTCATGCTCGGCACCAGGCTGAGGCTCCTGGGCTTGAACTGCGCGGTCTCGGGTTCGCCCTTGGCGAGGTAGTCGCCGGTCTGGTCGCGGACCAGGCCGTGGTCGTCGTAGCGGGTGTCGACGATGACGCGGCCGGGGCCGTGCGCCTCGCTCTGGACCTGGAACTGGCGGCCCAGGCCGTCGTAGAGGGTGACCTGCTTGCTGTAGGTGCCGTCGTCCTTGATCGTCTGCACGATGACCGCGGTGGGCTTGGTCGCGCTGGAGGTGACGGCGGCCATCTGGTAACCGATGATCACGTCCGGGGACTGGCCGCCCGAGGAGCGGGACGCCGACCAGCCCTTGGTCAGCCGGCCGAGGGCGTCGTACTCGCTGCGGGAGACGTGCCCGTTGGTGTCGGTGACCGTCAGGGCCAGGCCGCGGCCCGGGTCGTAGGTGGTGGTGCTGGTGTGCCCCTTCGGGTTGATCGTCTTGATCGCGGTGACCGGTCCGCCGATGTCGGCGGGCGTGTACTGGGTCTCCGTGACGCCCTTGAGCGGGTCGGTGATCTTGCGCGGTCTGCCGAGCGGGTCGTAGCTGCGGCCGGTCACCACCGAGTATCCGACGCCGGTGCCGTCGGGGTTGGCGGTGCTGGTGGGCAGGCCCTTGGTGGGGGTCGCGCCCCAGGCGCCGTTGTCGTAGCTGGTGCGGGTGGCGTTCATGAGCTGGGTCGCCGGGTCGGCGGTCGCCCAGCCGTCGCAGGAGGTCGCCGTCTGACGCACCTGCTTGGGCAGGCCGATGAGGTTGGCGTCCTCGTTGCTGACGTAGTCGGTGCGGGAGCAGGTGTAGTCGCTGAGCTTCTCGCCGCTGCCGTCGGGTTTGACGACGGCGGTCTGCACCTGCCACGGCAGCCCGTGGTCGGTCTCGAACTCGGTCTCGGTGCGCACCGCCTGCCAGCTGGAGTCGACCGTCTGGATCGCGTCGGTGCGCCGGACGCCGACCTGCTGGGCGAGGAGCGGGTCGAGTCCGCCGTCCCGGGTGCGCGAGGCCGTCTGGTGCGACCAGGGGTAGTTCAGGGTGCGCTTGAGGAGCCGGCCGCCGGTGCCGTCGTAGGTGAGGGTCTCGGCTGCCATACCGGCGTACTGCGGCGCGTCGTCTGCGGCCAGTGTGACGGTGCCGGTGGAGTCCTTCACCGCGCCGCCGGTGCCGCGGAAGTAGCGGGTGACACCGTACGACTGGGTCTGCGGGACGCCCACGGTGGCGCCACCATTCTTCGCGCCGCGGATCGTGGCCACCTTCTGGTAGCCGCGCCAGACACTGTAGGTGCGCAGGCTCGGCTTGGTGAGCTCGTCGTCGTCCTGGCTCCAGGCCGCGTCGCTGTAGGCGTACTTGGTGGTGACGCGGTCCGAGACACCGGAGATCTTGTCGATCTCGGTGACCGAGTCGACGACGTACTTGTTGAACCAGGCGAGCGGGGGCGTGGTCTGTTCCGCGTCCGGCGACCAGCGCACGGGGTAGCAGGTGCCGTGGTTGGCGGCGGGGTCCACGGACGGCTCGGTGCGGCAGCCGCCGCGGTAGACGACCTCGACGTCACCGCCGTTCTCGGTGGACACCGTGCCGATGCGGGGCCGGGTGAACCCGGGCCGCGGGTCGCCCTTGTAACGGGGGACCAGGTTCGGCAGCTGCTGGTCCTTGAGGTAGCCACCGAGCGGGTCGTCCTCGCTGACGACGTACGGCCCGAAGCTGACACCGGACGCGGTCAGCAGGGTGCCGGTGGTGTCGCCGGGTGCGTAGCCGGTGCGGGTGACGGAGTCCAGCCACAGCCCGGGCGAGGTGTTGTACCAGTCGCGCGGGAAGGAATGGTGGAGCGTGTAGGTGTCGACGCGCGCCAGGCCGCTGCCGCCGGGGCGGGCGGCGTAGGTGGTCACGCTGCCCAGCCGCATCCGGATCCAGAACGACGGGAAGGCCGGGCACAGTTTGGAGTCGGACTTGCAGTTGAGGTTGCCGGGGCTGTCCCACCAGGGGCGGTAGGAGGCGGGGTTCTTGGTGTCGTCGAACTTGTCGGCGGCGCAGGAGCCGTCGGTCTCCACGCAGCGCTGTACGGCGTCGAAGACGATTTTCGCGGCGGGGCTGGTGAGGTTGTCGGGACGCATCCCGTACTCGATGGTGTCCGGGTAGCCGCCGCGGACGTACTTCTCGGGCGTCGTGAACTTCTTGTTGACGGCGTAGTAGTTGGTCGACTTGTGCCAGGTGACGACCATGGTGTTGCCGTGCACGTCGACGACCTTGTCCAGGCCCCAGCTCCACGCCTGCTGCTGCTTGGTGCCGTCGCTCGCGGTGCAGCGGGAGTCGGCGAAGGCGTCCTTGTGGCAGGGCTCGCCCGGGTGGTTGCCGAAGACGGGGACGGTGAAGACGGAGTCGGTGTCGGCGTGGCCGCCGCCGACCTTGTTCAGGCCGTAGTAGTACTGCGTGCCGTCGGTGGTGGTGACGACCCAGTACTCGCCGTTGTCGTCGCCGTTGTCGCCGCCGGTCCTCAGCTGGACCCGGGTGCCGTCGTCCTTCTCCAGCCGGTAGCTGTCGGTCTCGCCGACCCGCACCAGCTGGGTGGTCGTGCCGCCGAGCGACAGCACGGCGTTGTACGACACCCAGCACAGGTCGGACGTCTTGTACTTCTTGTCCTTGTTGTTGGGCGCACCGGCGGCGGTGTCCTCGCGGTCGTCCTTGCAGGTGCGGTAGCGGCGCTCGATGTGCCCGGGGTCGTAGTTCCAGCCCTCGCCGATCCAGGACGACTGGGGTGAGGAGGTGGCCGTTCTGCCGTCCACCGTCTGCGAGTTGTAGTCGAAGGAGATCTCCGGCCGGGGCCCGGCGGGCGCCGGCGGCACCTGGAGCGGGTAGGACCAGGTGAAGGCGCCGGAGGAACTGCCCGAGGCCCACTTGCCGTCGGTGGTCAGCGGCGTGGCCTTGAAGGTGCCGGCCGGGCCGGACCCGGAGTCGACGGCTCCGACGACGGCGCTGTCACCGCTCGCCGCGGCCGGCTGTGCGTAGGAGGCCTGCACGACGCCGGAGACGGAGGGGGCGGAACCGCTCGCGGCGGCCTGGCCGACCGTGCCGTCGGCCGCGGTGTCGACGGTGGCCGTCACGGTCTTGGCGTGCGGGTCGTTGACGGTGTCCAGCTCGGTGTACTGGCGGCACGCCTCGATGTCCGGGGTGGTCAGGTAGCACTCGGGGAACTGGACGAACTGCAGCCGGGAGGCCCAGTCGGCACCGTAGAGGTTCTCGTACTTCTGGTAGCTCAGCTGGACCGAGACCGGCACCGAGCCCGTCGTCGGCGCGGTCACCTTGACGAGGGTGCCGTCCACGCCCTGGGCCTCGGGGGCGGCGTGGTCGAAGACCCCGACCTGCCAGGTGCCGCTGGGGGCGGGCGCGTCGGGGGCCTGGCCCAGCTTGACCGGGAGGGGGCCGGCGGGCACGTAGTCGGTCTGCGTGGCGGTGGCGGAGCCCCCGGTGCGCAGGGCGGTCTGGGTGGTGCCGGTGCCGAAGCTGACCGGGGCGGTGCCGGCCGGGGCCGGGGTGGTGGTGCCGGACGGCGCCTCGGTCTGGTCGGTGGGCTGGTCCGTGCGGATGCTGTCGAGGCCGGGGTCCCGGGTGGTACCGGCGACAGCCTCGTCGTCGGCGAGCTTCACCAGGTCGACGTCCTCGCGCGGGGCGTCGGCGGTGGTGGGGTCCGGCGGCGAGGCGAACGCCTGGGTGGGCAGCAGGGCGAGCGCCACTGCCGCGGCCACCGGCGCGAGCACGGCGGAACGGCGTCTGCGCCGGTGCGCGGACAGGAAGAAGGGCACGGCGAAAATCCCCCGGTCGACCCGAAACAAGGTGGAGTGGCGCCTGGGTTGACCGCAGGTGAAGCCACTTCAAGATCGGCCAGATTCTGTGTCCATGCCATGAAGAAATCCAGAGTTCCCTGTGATCATGTGGCAATGATCACGTCATGTAACAGTCAAAGGAGCGTCAATCGGGATGCTCCGACGTCCCGAGAGCTCTCCCACGCCCATCGGTTCAGGACACAGGCGTGACGGGCGCCTTCCCGTAGGTCATGATCTGCAGCCGTTGTCCGAGGGGGAAGGAAGACTCGCT
The DNA here is from genome assembly GCF_042721035.1 of Streptomyces sp. NPDC058464. NCBI lineage: Bacteria > Bacillati > Actinomycetota > Actinomycetes > Kitasatosporales > Streptomycetaceae > Streptomyces > Streptomyces sp. NPDC058464. Next base: position 114,985 of record NZ_JBHXMA010000017.1, on the reverse strand, counting down.
CATGACCAGCAAGTGGCGGCGCCTGCGCGCCCGCCGGGCCGCGGCCGCGGCCGTCGTGGCCCTGGCCACGGTCGGCGGCCTGACGTACGCCGGGCTGACCGGCACCGGCGGGGACCGGCACCACGGCGGCGGCCACCCGGCCCGCGCGGCCGCACCGGTCGCCGAGGCCGAGGCCGCCTCGCGTGCGGCGAGGTCCGGCAAGCCGGTCGAGGTGACGGCGCTGCGCACGGCGTACGAGACCACCTGGGCGCGGCCCGACGGGCTGCTGCAGCGGCGCGTGCACGCCACGCCGGTCCGTGCCAAGGTCCGCGGTCGCTGGCAGCCGATCGACACCACCCTGGTCCGCACCGGAGACGGTTGGTCGCCCCGCGCCACCAACGTCGGTCTCACGTTCTCGGCGGGCTCCCGCACCGCCTCCGCGCGTGCCGACCGCGGGGCCGGGGCGCGCAGAGTCTCGCTGCTCACCGCGACCGCCGGCACCGGTACCGCCCTGGTGACGCTCACCACCGGGGCGCACACCGTCCAGCTGACCTGGCCGGGGACCATCCCCACGCCGGTGATCGACGGCTCGCGCGCGCTGTACCCGGAGATCATCCCGGGCGCCGACCTGGTGCTGACGGCGGACGACGGGGGCTTCGCCCAGCTGCTGGTGGTCAAGACCCGGCAGGCGGCGGCCGATCCACGGGTGGCGCAGCTGACCTACGGGCTGACCTCCCCCGACCTGACCTTCAGTCTCGACCCCACCACCGGCATCGTCAGCGGCCGGGACGCCGACGGCGAGGAGGCGGCGGTCTCGCCGACGCCGCTGATGTGGGACAGCTCCGGAACTCCCGCTCTGACCGACGGCCAGGCGGGCACGAGCGCGTCACCGACCGCCGCGGAGAGCCTGTCCGGCGACGCCAGTGCCGCTCCGGACGACTCGGAGTCACCCACCGCCTCGCCCGAGCCCAGCGACTCCGTCGACGACAGCGACGACGGAGACGTCGACGACGAGGTGCTGCCCGACGCCACCGACGAGGCTCCCGACGCCTCCGCCGGGGAGAGCGAGAGCGCCGCGCCGTCCGTGCCCGCCGAGTCCTCGCCCGAGCCGACCCACACGGGGGCGGCCACCACCCTGGACCTGCCCTCGCTGGCCGGCCCGCAGCCCGACTCCCGTGGCACGCTGGTGACGGCCGACCTCGACGGCTCCACCTGGTCCCTGACGCCGGACCAGGACTTCCTGACCGACCCCGGCACGGTCTACCCGGTCTTCATCGACCCGTCGGTCAGCAAGCACACCAACGACTGGACCACCGCCTACAGCCGCCATCCCAACGCGAACTTCTACAACGGGCGCAACTTCAACAAGGGCACGCACGAGGCGCGCGTGGGCTTCGAGTCGGACACCTGGGGGACCTCGCGGTCGTTCTTCAGCATCGACTGGAACCCGGACCTCAAGGGCGCCACCGTCATCACCGCCAAACTGCACGCGCTGGAGACCTACTCGTGGTCGTGCAGCGCCCGCACCATGAACGTGTATCTGACCGGGGCGATCAGCAACAAGACGACCTGGCGCAACGCACCGAAGATGACGGCGGGCAACAAGCTCGCGAGCAAGAGCTTCGCGCACGGCTACCGGTCCTCGAGCTGCCCCGACGACTACGAGGCGTTCGACGTCAGGGCGGCCGCCCAGAAGGCGATCGCGCACGGCTGGTCCACCCTCACCATCGGCTTGCGGGCCGGTGACGAGGACTCGGCGTACTCGTGGAAGAAGTTCCAGGCGGACGGCGGCAACGACCCGTACGTCGAGCTGGTCTACAACCGCCCGCCGGCCGCCCCTTCGCACCTGGACCTCGACCCGGACCTGTCCTGCGACACCACCTCTCCCTACGTCAACGTCGGCGCCGATTCGATCACCTTCTGGGCGAACAGCAGCGACAAGGACGCCAACCTGGCCTCCCTGCAGTTCGAACTGTGGCCGACCGGCGGCAGCGGGAACCTGCTGGGCGGCAAGGCCAAGGTCACGGTCGGCAGCCAGACCGACTCGGCCCGTGTGCACACCGACCCGTTCTCCACCAGCGGCCTGAAGAACGGCGTCAAGTACTCCTGGCGGGTCAAGGCGGTGGACAAGCGCGGGGCGACCTCCGCCTACGCGCCGTCGAAGACGCCGTGCCGGTTCGTCTTCGACAGCTCCCGGCCCACGCCGCCCGTGGTCACCTCCACGACGTTCCCCGACGCCGACGCGAAGGACGACGGCTTCGGCAACGCGGACGAGGACTCCACCTGGTCCACCGTCAAGTTCGGCACGGCGGGCTCGTTCACCTTCAAGGCCTCGCAGACCGACGTGGTCAAGTACGAGTACGGCTTCAACTCCGCCTCGTACACCGGTTCCGTGTCACGGACGAACGGCGCTGCCACCTCCACCCTGAGCACCTACTCCGGCGCGAAGCCTCCGCTGGCCGGGCCGAACGTGCTCTACGTACGGGCCGTGGACGACGCCGGGAACGTGTCGGACCCGCGGAAGTACTTCTTCTACGTCACCCCTCGCGACACGGCCGACGCGCCGGGAGACTTCACCGGCGACGGCTTCCCCGACCTCATGGTCGTGGACGCCAACGGCAACCTGCGCATGTACCCGGACAAGGGCACCGTGGACGGCTCCAAGGGCACCGGCGCCCTCGGCTACTCCATGTCCGGCGCCTACCAGGAGAACAGCGACAAGGACCCGAACGGTGACGACCTGCCGCTGTACTCCCGTCCGTCCTCCGGCTACTGGAAGAACACCCTCATCGCCCACCTCGGCGACGTCTACGGCGGCGACGGCCTGCAGGATCTGATCGCGGTGCGCGCGGGCAAGCTGTGGGTGTACCCGGGCGACGGCTACGGTGCCGTCGACATCGGCAGGCGGCAGGCGATCCTGCTGCCGGCCGGTGCTCCGGATCCCTCGACGATCACCCAGATCGTCTCGGCCGGCGATGCCACGGGCGACGGCAAGCCCGACTTCTTCCTCACGGTGGGCGACGCGTTGTGGGCGCTGATCGGGTACAACGGCGCCACCGTGGACGAGGCCCGGCGACTGTCCGCGTCGGCCTGGACCGACCGTGACCTCGTCACCGCGCAGGACGTCTCCGGCGACGGCGTCACCGACTTCGTCTACCGTTCGGACGCCAGCGGACGGCTGCTGTTGCGCAAGGGCATCAAGGACACCGCGACCGGCGGGGTCGACACCGGTTCGCTCGCCTCGGCGGCCGCCTCCTCCGGCGGCGTGGACACCGAGTACGGCGCCTCCGGCTGGGGCAGCTCCAGCATCCGGTTCCTCTTCGGCACCCCGGACGCCAACGGGGACGACATCCCCGACATCTGGACCCTCAGAGTGGACGGCACCGTGCGCTTCTACTCGGGCAGCCGCACGGCACTCAGCGGCTCCGGTACGGAGATCGTCGGCAACGGCGACGGCATCGGCTGGAAGAACAAGCTGGCGATCGGCTGACGCGTCGCCAGGCCCCGCATACGACGCCGACGCGCACGGAGCCCCCGTGCGCGTCGGCGTCCTGCGCGCAACTCGGCGGTGTACGCCTCGTACCCCTCCGCGCCCCCTCCCTGCCGGCCGCCGCGGCCCGTGTCCCACCCCCGTCCCAGCGGCGCCCCGTCCCCGCAGGTCAGCGGCGCCCGACCATCCCGGTGTCCCGATCCGGGCCGGCGGAGCCGGACTTGGGGTCGGCCGCTGCCAGCATGTCCCCCGCCGGGAGCTCCCGGTCACTCACAGAGGGGGAACACAGATGGGACGGAGGACGCTTCTGCGGGGTCTGACCCTCGCCGTGGCAGCGGTCCTGCCCCTGTACGGGCCCACGGCGGTGCACGCGGCGCAGGCCGCGGCCACCGCCGTCGCGGTCTGCGGGCACACCAGTGAACAGCCCACGCTGCAGCGGGGATCGACAGGGGACCCGACGGTCGAGGCGCAGTGCGAACTCGATCTCGCGACGAAGCCGAGCCGGTACACGCCGATCGCGGCGGACGGCTCGTTCGGACCCGCGACGGAGACGCGGGTCAAGGAGTTCCAGGCGTGTGCCGGGCTGAGCGTGGACGGTGTGCTCGGCCCGCAGACCTGGGCGGCGCTCAACACCTGGGCCGCCCAGCCGCACACCTGCGCCACCCAGGGCACGTCGGCCACGGCGCAGGCGACCGTGTGCGGCCACACCGACACCCGACCGACCCTGCGCAAGGGCGCGAACAGCGTCGAGGTCAAAGAAGTGCAGTGCCGGCTCAACCTGGCCATGGAGCCGCTCCACTACCCGCCGCTGACGATCGACGGCGACTTCGGGGGCGGCACCGAGTCCCGGGTCGTCGAACTCCAGCACTGCGCGGGCCTCAGCGCCGACGGCGTCGTGGGCCCCAACACCTGGGCGAAGCTGGTGGACTGGTCCGCCCGTAACACGTACTGCACGCCACCGCGCCCCGCCGGCTACCCGATCGACGGCCTGGACACGGCCAAGTACCAGCACCCGAACGGCGCGCCGATCGACTGGAAGGCCGTGAAGGCCTCGGGTGTCGAGTTCGCGACGGTCAAGGCCACCCGCGGCCTGAACGTCACCGACGAGTACCTCGCCACCGACCTGCCGGCGGCCCGGGCGGCCGGCCTGGCCGTCGCGCCCTACCACTTCTACACGGGGACCGCGGCCGACACGGGCGCCGCGCAGGCCGACCGGTTCATCGCCGCGGTGAAGGCGACCGGCTACACCGGGCAGCGCGCCGGCGACCTGCCGCCGGTGTTCGACCTGGAGCGTATGGACGACGGCACCGGACGCTGCCCCACCTACGGCACGGTGGCCGACGCCAAGGCCTGGCTCGACAAGGTGGAGGCGGCCTTCGGCCGCGTCCCGATCATCTACACCCAGAAGTCCTTCCTGGACGACTGCCTGGGTTCGACCACCGCCTTCTCCCGGTATCCGCTGCAACTCGCCGACTACCGGCAGTCGATCACCCAGCCCCCGCTGCCGGCCGGCTCGACGACCTGGGCGATGTGGCAGTACACCGACGCCGCGCTGTTCCCGGGCATCAAGGCCCCGGCGACCGCGGACGTGTTCAACGGCACCCAGGCCGACCTGGACCGGCTGGCCAACCGCAGCACCAGTCTCACCGCCGCGGCGCCCGCCTCCGTGCCGGCCGCCGCGGCCGCGACGAGCTGCTACGGCGGGGCCGTCACGGTGCACTACGGGGAGGTGCGCGACTTCGGCCCGTACCTGACCACGAGCCGCTGCAACGACATCAACATGCGCGTCGTCGGCGGCGACGCGGAGTACGTCGTCGCCTGCGTGAAGTTCGAGAAGACCGGCGTCTGCAACCGCTGGACCAAGGTCGGCTGGAGCTGGACGACCATCGCCACCGACGTCCTGGACGGGACCAGGTTCACCGTGCCCAACGGCGTGGACCTGGAAGGCAGTTCCGCCACCATCCAGATCGCCTTCTGACCCCCTCGCCCGAACGGAGACCACCATGACCAGAAGCAGAGCGCTCGCCTCGGTTCTGTGCACCGCGGCCGCGCTGCTGGGCGTGGGCGTCGCGCCCGCCGCCGCGCAGACGTCGACCGCCTCGGCCGCCGCCACCAGCTGCTACGGCGGCGCGAAGACCCTGACGTACCACTACCAGGCGGCCGCCAAGGAGTACGGCACCTACACCACGTCGTCGCGGTGCAACGACATCAACCTGCGGCTCATCACGGACGAGCCCGGGGTGTACCTGGACGCCTGCGTGGTGTTCGTCGACCACACCAGCAAGTGCAACAACGGCGACGCGTACACCACGCACGGTACCGAGTGGGGAACCGTCGCCACCGACGTCCTGGACGGCACCCACTTCGTCGTGCGCGTGCACGCCTACGACATCGACGCGCAGAACGTGACGTTCCAGATCGCCTACTGACCTCCTGAAAAGCTCGAAAGGACGACCATGACCTCCTCCTCCCGTCCCCTGGACCGCCGCTCCATGCTGCGTGGCACGCTGGCCGCCGGCGCCGGCATAGCCTTCGGCCAGCTGCTGTTCTCGGGCACCGCACAGGCCTATTCCTGGTCGCGCACCCTGGAACAGGGCGCCACCGGCGCCGACGTGACCGAACTGCAGATCCGGATCGCGGGCTGGGCCGCGGACAGCGCAAGCCACAGCCGGGTGAGCATCGACGGGGACTTCGGCTCCGGTACGGCGGCGGCCGTACGCCGGTTCCAGGCCGCGTACGGCCTCACCGCCGACGCCAGTGTCGGCCCCAACACCCAGGCGAAGCTGAACGCGCTGGAGCAGTCGGACGGCTCCACGCTCCACTTCAACTGGACCGAGTTCTACAACCAGACGGACGGCACCTTCAACGGCGGCAAGCTGAGCGCGTCGCAGGTGAAGGAGAACGTCCGGCGCTGCATGTACAAGCTGGAGGCGCTGCGCAAGAAGCTGGGCGACAAGCCGATCACGGTCAACTCCGGCTTCCGCAGCATCGCGCACAACGCCGAGATCGGCGGGGCCAGCGACAGCATGCACCTGTACGGCACCGCGGCCGACCTCGACGTGCCCGGGGTGGCCACCAAGACCGTCTACCAGAAGGCCGAGACCTGCGGGTTCTCCGGGCTGGAGACGTACACCGTCGACCACCAGCACGTCGACAGCAGGGCCGACCTCGGCCGTGACTGGTGGTGGGAGAACGGCACGGTCTGATGCCGCTGACGGGGAGCGGAGCTCCGGGTACCGCCGCTTCGGTACCCGGAGCTCCGGGCTTCATTTCTTCGGGGTGCTCTTCGGCGTGCTCTTCGGTGTGCTCTCCAGCGCCGCCTCGCAGGAGGGCCAGTCGTGGAAGTCGTGCCGGACGCTCCACAGCCGGTGGGCCGCCCTGATGTTCCAGTCCGGGTCGAACGCCCGCAGCGGTGTGCCGCCGAGGTCCTGCAGCCGGGCGTCGGAGATCTGGAACACGCCCCAGTTGCGGCTGCCGTTGGTGTTCGGGAGCACGTACAGCGGGTCGAGGAACGACGCGCAGCGGGCGACGGCGACGGCGGTGCCGGGATCCTCGACGAACACCTCACGGATCCGGTTCGCCACCCGGGCCGGCGCCCAGGTCGTCATGCTCACCTTGTGCTCGTAGAGCGCCTTCTTGGTGGCGTCGTCGACCACGTTGGTGGCCGGCAGACCCGCCAGCACCTGGAACGCGGTCACTCTGCGCAGGGTCTCCGGCCCGAAGTCGCCGTCGACGGCGAGCTTGCCCTTCGCCCGCGCCAGCAGGGTCTGGACCTCGCGCACGCAGGCGTCGTGCTGCCCCATGCTCACGGTCCTGCACGCCGTGGAGTCCAGCAGTCTGCCGCCGGCCGCCGGCGCGGCATCGTCGGAGCTGCTGCCGGGCAGCCAGACGAAGCCGGCCACCAGCACGACCGCGACCACGGCGGCCAGGACCGCGAAACGGGGGGACGGCTTTTCGGGCACCCGGAACCGCTGCGGCCTCCTGGTCTCCGGCGGGGTGACGCCATCCGGTACGGCACCCGCCGGCACGAGCCCGGCAGGTTCGCCCGCCTCCGACGCCGACTCCGACTCCGGCGCCGACTGAGACTTCGGCTCAGACTTCGGCTCGGGCTCCGGCTCCGCCTCCGGCTTCGGGCTCGCTTCGGCGGCCGCGGCCGGCGCATCCCGGTCGGTGTCCGCCAGTGCCCACAGCCGGTGGAGTTCGCGAAGCTCCTCCGCACTGGCGCCGCACACCTTGGCGAAGGCATGCACCACCCGGTAGTCGGCCGGGACGCTGAGACCGGAGCAGTAGCGATGCAGACTGGAACCGCTGACGCCCGCTTCCTTGCCGAGGCGGTCGTACCCCCGGCCGCTGCGGTCCTTCAGCATCCGAAGGCGGGCGGCGAACTTCTCGGTATGCGGAGAGGCAACCACGCGTCCCCCGTTGCTCAAGCCTCTACTGACGGGTAGAAGCTACACCGCGGGAATGGACCGCGTACGCCCTTCCATTGCCATGATGTGACCGACAATGACCTTTCTCACAACGATATTTGACAATGCGTCAACTACGTCAGCCAATCCCGCCACCTCTCCCCGCATGGCCTACTTGCACTCGACTCGTCCGGCCGGGGCGGTCCCGGTCGTCAGCGCCTCGCACGCCGCCTGCCAGGCGTGGCGGTCGGGCAGGAACTGGCTGCGCAGGTAGGCCGCGGCGAGGTGGCCGAGGGCGGCGACGCGCGCAGGGTTCTCGTCGGTGGTCTCGTCGGCGTCGTATCCGGAGATGCCGCCGAGCAGGTGCTCGGCGCCGAACAGGGTGAGCAGGGTCTTGGGGGTGGGGGCGAGGCGGTAGGGGTCGGCATGCCAGTCGGGGCCGATGTCGGTGAAGTGCCGGGAGTCGTCCTTGTCGCCGACGACGACCAGGGTGGGCGTGGTCATCGTGGAGAAGTCGGTGGCGTGGAAGAACGGCACCATGTCGGCCATCGGTCCGTTGAGGATGTCGCCGCCTCTGCCGGGTGCGGCGAGCAGCACGCCCGCCTTGATCCGGGGCTCGCTCAGGTCCACGTCCGTCCCGGTGTCGGGGTCGGTGGTCCGGGCGCCCAGCAGCAGGCTCGCGGTGTGTCCACCGAGGGAGTGCCCGGCGACCGCGATCCGGTCGTGGTCGAGGCGCCCGGCGAGCCCCGGCACGGCGTTCTCGATCTCGTCGAGCCGGTCCAGGACATGGCTCATGTCCTCGACGCGCGAGCGCCAGAAGAAGGGGCCTCCGGGGGTACCGGCGAGTCGTCGGCTCAGGGTCCGGGAGCTGAGGTGGGTGGGCTGTACGACGGTGAATCCGGCTGCCGCCCAGAGGTTGACGAGGGGCGCGTAGCCGTTCAGCGAGGAGAGGTTGTTGGAGCCGCCGTGGCCGTGCGAGAACAGGACGACGGGCAGGTCGGTCCCGGTCGCGGGCACGGAGACCCGGACCTGGAGCTCCACGGGCCGTCCGGGCACGGACAGCGTCACCGGGCTGTACGACAGCACGGGAGCGGGCGGGCCGAAGATGTCGGCGATGTCGGTGGCGTCGGCGGCATCAGTGATGTCGGCGATGTCGGTGACGTCGGTGGATGCACTCATGGTGAGCGGTTCCCTTCTGCGTCCCGTGCGTCGGCGACCGGGCGCGCCCGGCCACGACCGAACGAAACGGAACACTGTCCCGATTACTATCCGGAACAGCGTCCCGTTTTGTCAAGCGGCGCCGAACCGAAGCGAAGAAGCCTCATCACGGACGCGGACCTCATCCGTGGTAGAGCACGCGCACGGCGTACGCGTCGCCCGGAAGGGCGTCGAGGTACTCGGTGAAGTGGTGGCGCCGCTCGGCGTTCGCGACGTCCAGCCAGCGTCCGTCCAGGGTCAGCAGGGCGTTCGAGGGCAAGGCGGCGTCCACGGCATGGCGTACCAGGGCGTCAAGGCCGTCGCTCAGGCGGGCGATGGGGTCGCCGCCCACGACGTCCTCCAGTTCCGGGTTGTCCAGGAACGCCGCGATGACCGGCTGCGCGCGGTAGTCCTCCACGGCCTGTATCTGTGAATAGTTCTCGGGGTCGGCGAGGTGCCGGGCCCGGAAGGCACCGAAGGCGCGGCCGGGCGGGTAGGCCTTGGCGAAGTCCTGCCACGCTTCGAAGGCCTGGCGGGCCTCGGCGGCCACCCGCACCCGCGGCGTTTCGAGGTCCAGCAGTGCTCGCGGGCCGCCGTCGCACAGTCCCGGCGGAACGTTGCGCGGCTCTCCGGACAGGGTCTCGGCACCCCGGACAAGGCGCGGGTCGTCCTCGTGTCCCGGGACGACCAGGAACTCGCAGCCCCCGCCGTCGATCTGCCAGTAGTCCCACCAGGTCTCGACGTCCGGACCGCCGACTCCGACATCACGGTTGTAGTCGAACGGCGCCATCGCCGCGCCGATGGCCCGGACGACGTCCCCCGGGTCGCACGGCGGGACGCACACCGTCACTCGCTCTTTCGCCACAGCCGTTTCCTCGGTCTCTCGTCACGCTCATGCCGGCGGGCGAACCTGTCCGGGCTCGCCACCGGCGCACCCGCCCCCGCTCGGGCCCCGCTCGGGCCCCGGAAGAACAGAACACGCCACCCGGCCCCGCTCCGAAACGGACCGCCCGGTGTCCGGCCGTTCGGGCCGCGTCCTCCGGGCCCTTCCGACGGTTCCCCGCATCTTGATCGAACGGATCCCCGCACCTGGATCAAGACGTGGAACGAAGACCGCAGACGAGATCCTCGACGAAGTCGCCGCCTGCCGCCGCCGATTTTCCGGTGCGGCCGGCGTCGGTCCGACGGCCGTGGCCCTGCCCGGCGCCGGAGAGCGCCCGCCCGACACCGGAGAGGACCTGGCCGGCGCCGGAGAGGACCTGGCTGGCCGGAGCCTTGTCGGTCTCTCTTGCGCGCGCGTAGCGTCTGGTGGGCCTGGTGCCTGGGAGGTGTCGACAGGGCGACGCCGGTGAAAGGGCTGACCGGCCAGGCGAGAGTGCGGACGGTGTGCGCGTCCGATCGCCGGGGGTTGTCGTGGTGACGTTCAGACTTCTCGGGCCCGTCGAGTTGGTGGGCCGCGGCCCCGTCGACGTGGGTCCTCCGCAGCGGCGGAGCGTGCTGGCGGCGCTCGCGGTGGACGCCGGCCGGGCCGTGCCGCTCGACACCCTGATGAGACGGGTGTGGGGTGAGGATCCGCCGGAGGGTGCGCGGCAGGCGCTGTACGCACATGTGGCCCGCATCCGCCGGGTGTTGGCAGCCACCGGAGCCGCTCGCACGCCGGGCCTGCTTCGGCGGGGCGGTGGGTACGTGCTGGACACCGACGCGGAAGAGGTGGACCTCCACCGGTTCCACCGTCTGGTCGCCGATGCCCGCAGAGCCGGCCGGGGTGGCGCCGGGCAGGTGACGATGCTCCGTGAGGCTCTGGACCTGTGGCGCGGGGAGCCGCTCACGGGACTGTCCGGGGAGTGGGTGTCGCGGATGCGCGACACCTGGCAGCGGCAGCGGCTGGACGCGGTCACGGCGTGGGCCGACGCGGAGACGGCGGTGGGCAACCACGCGGTGGTGATCGGCCGGGTGCCCGAGCTGATCGGCGAAAACCCGCTCGTGGAGCCGCTGGTGGCCGTGCTGATGCGGGCGCTGTACGAGGCGGGACGCGGTTCCGAGGCCCTGGAGTGCTTCGCCGAGGCCCGCAAGCGGCTGGCCGAGGAGCTGGGCGCCGATCCGGGGACCGAGCTCCGGCGGCTCCACCAGGCGATCCTGCAGGGGGCGTCGAAGCCGGCCGAGGCCGCGGAACCGCCGCCTCGGGCACGGCGGCGGTCCACGCCGGCCCTGGCACGTCTGCCCCTGGACGTACGGGGTTTCACCGGCCGGGAGGAGGAGCTGGCCCAGCTCGACAGCATCCTCGCGGAGGGCATCGGCGCCCCTGCGGTGGCGGTGGTCTCGACCCTCTCCGGAACCGCGGGCGTCGGGAAGACGGCTGTGGCCGTCCACTGGGCGCACCGGGTGGCCGACTGGTTCGAGGACGGCCAGATCTACCTGAACCTCCGTGGTTTCGAGCCTTCGCGGCCACCCGTGACCCCGGCGGAAGCACTGCCCCGGCTGCTGGAGGCATTGGGCGTGCTGCCCCAGCACATGCCGGTGAGCCTGGACGCACAGACCGCCCTGTACCGCGGCATGCTGGCGGGACGGCGGATGCTGGTGATGCTCGACAACGCCCGCGACGCCGAACAGGTGCGGGCGTTCCTGCCCGGCAGTGCAGGATGCTTCACCCTGGTGACCAGCCGGAACCGGCTCTCCGGCCTGATCGCCCTGGAAGGCGCCCGGAGCCTTGCCCTGGACGTGCTGCCCGCCGCGGAGTGCCGGCGACTGCTCGCGCGCCGGCTGGGGGCCGAGCGCGTGCTGTCCGAACCACTGGCGGTGGACGAGATCGTGAGCCGCTGCGCGCGGCTGCCGCTGGCCCTGGTGATCGTGGCGGCGCGCGCGGCGATCGAGCCGCGGCTCGGCCTGGCCCGGCTCGCCGCCGAACTCCGGGACGCCCAGCACTCCCCCGACGGGCTGGACAGCTTCGGCGACGAGGACGCGCGGGCGGACATCCGGGCCGTGTTCTCCTGGTCGTACGGCGCCCTGAGCCCGCAGGCCGCCCGGATGTTCCGGCTGCTCGGCGTGCACCCCGGCCCGGACATCAGCGTGGCCGCCGCCGCGAGCCTGGCCGGGCTCCCCGTCGAGCACGCCGGCCGGCTGCTGACGGTGCTGGCCGACAGCCACCTGGTCACGGAGTACTCGCGCGGCAGATACGTACTCCACGACCTGCTGCGGATGTACGCGGCCGAACTCGCCGGCACCGCACACACCGCCGGCGCATCCGCCGCCGACGCACCCGCCGACGACAACGCACCCGCCGCCGACAAGACGCGAGCGGCCGACGAGACGCGAGCGGCCGAGGACCGAGTGTTCGGCCACTACCTGCACTCCGCCCACGCCGCCGACCGCATGCTGGATCCGCACCGCGACCCGATCGCGCTGCCGCCCGTGGTCCCCGGCGTCTCCCCCGAGCACGCCGCGGACCACGGAGCAGCCCTTTCCTGGTTCACCGCCGAGCACCCCGTGCTCCTCGCGGTGGTGCACCGGTGGGGCACCACCACGCGGGCACCGGGTGCCCCGATCTGGCAGCTGACCCGCGCCCTGACCACGTTCCTGCAGCGGCGCGGCCACTGGTCCGACTGGGCCACCGCCCAGGAGGCCGCGCTGGCCGCCGCCCTGCGCTCGGCCGACGCGGCCGGGGAGGCCGACGCCCACAGCGGCCTCGGCCGTGCCCGCACCCGCCTGACGCGGCTGGACGACGCGCTCACCCACCTCACCCGCGCCCTGGATCTGCACAAGGCCCTCGGCGACCGTACCGAGCTGGCCCACACCCACCTCGACCTGGCCCGCCTGCACGCCCGGCGGGACGCCTACCCCGAAGCGCTGGCCTGTGCCGAGGAGGCCCTTGCCCAGTACACCTCCCTGGGCCATCGGACCGGGCAGGCCCGGGCCTTGAACTCGGTCGGCTGGTACCACGCACAGCTCGGCGACCACCGCCAGTGCCTCGTGTTCTGCGGGCAGGCGCTGGAGCTCTTCACCGAACTCGGCGTCCGCGACGGGCAGGCGGACACCTGGGACAGCCTCGGCTACGCCCACCAGCACCTCGGCGACCACCGCCGGGCCGCGGACTGCTACGGCAACGCCGTCGCGCTGTTCCACGATCTCGGAGACCGCTACTTCGAGGCCGACGTGCTGGCCCACCTCAGCGAGAGCCACCTGGCGGCCGGTGAGACCCCGGCGGCACGGCGGGCCGCCCGGCGCGCGGCGGACATCCTCGACGAGCTGGGCGTCCCGGACTCGGACGGCGTCCGCGCCCGACTGCACCGCCTCGGCCTGCCGGCCGGCCCCGGAGGACAGGCAGACGCACCGAGCGACGGCCGGGGCCGGAGTGCTCCGGGTCAGAAGCCGCAGTAGTACCTGGAGCCCCTGACCCCGCCCGCGTCCTTCGGCAGCAGGGAGTCGCTCACCCACCCGTACGTGCCGTCGGTTTCGTTCTTGAGGTACGTCCAGGAAGCCCCGGAGGTGTTGTAGGTGAAGCAGTAGTAGTTCAGCGCGTTCTGGTTGTCCGCGTAGCCGGTGATACCGCACGAGGTGCTGGATCCTGAGCGCATGTTCGCGGCGACGCCCGCCGTCTGCCTCACGTAGGCGCTCCCGTCGAGGTTGGAGCCGACCACACCGCAGGCCGCGTTCGCGGACGCGGGCGCGGCCAGTCCGACCACGGCCGCCGGAACGGCGAGTGCGGCCACTGCGGCGGATACGAGACCGTGCCTCGCCAGCCTGGAGCTGAAGTTCGTGTTCACTTTTCCTCCCCTGTGCGCGGATGTGCGATGACGTGCGCCGTCGGCACCTTCCGCGCCGGTGGCCGGCGTGGTCGCCTCGGTGCACATGACGACGATGGGCAGGAGGCCTTGCCGGAACCTTGCCGTTACCTTGCCGCCCTGCCGCCCTGCCGCCCTGCCGGCCGCGGAATCCGGGCTAGACGGTCACATGGGCGTAGACCAGGGGCGCGGAGGCGTCGGTCTCGTCGACGGTGACAAGGCCCGTGCCGACCGTGTCGCCCGGTTCGGGGATGTCCGCGTAGAGGCCGGCGATGTGGTGCCCCTTGGCCTCGGTCTTCCAGGGCAGCCCGACGGAGTCGATGTCGTCCTGGTCCAGGACGGCGTCACCGGCCGCCAGGTCCCCGGTGGTTTTGCCCAGGGACGTGACGAACTCCTTGAGGCCCGCCGGGGTGGTACGGAAACGCAGATAGATGTCCTGGCCGCTCTCCGCGCTGCCGTCGCCCGGGACCACCAGGTAGGAGGCGTCCCGGGCACCGGCCGGCACGGCGATCCGGAAGGTCTTCTGGAGCGCGTCGCCGGGGATCCCGTGTCTCTCCGGCGAGGCCTTCGGCAGCGCGTTGTCCTTGAACCCGAAGAACCCGAGTGGTGCCGCGAGGACCGCCCCGGCGACCAGCAAGAACACACAGCACGTCAGCACCACAAGCGCGACGGGCAGTCGCCGTTCGCGCTCCGGGCGCGTCATGTCCGGCATCGGGGCTTCTTTCGCGTGTCGGAGGTGCCTCGGGCGTTGAAGTCACGGGCGAGGCCGGTGGTGTGCACCCCGGATCAGCCGGAGTCGAGGCCGTCGACCAGGCGGCCGAGGAAGCGGTCGAACGTGGCTTCGGGGGTGAGGGGGCGCCCGGGCGAGGCGAGGGCTGCGGCCAGCTCTGGATGGTGGCCGTCCGATGCGACAGCGGCCAGATAGCGGGCCTCGGCTGCGGCCCGGTCGGACGACTGTGCGGCTGCGGCCTGCGTGATCTCGTAGGTGACGTGCCCTGCTACGAACGCGGTGAGCTGGGCGAAGACCTCCAGGTTCGCCGCGCCGTCCAGTCCGGTGGGCCGCAGGGCGGCAAGTGCTCGTTCCAGGAAGGCCAGTGTGTTGGGGCCGGGTGTCCGGCGGGTGGACAGGGCGCCGGGCAGCCAGGGGTGTCGCAGCATCAGGGCACGCTGGAGACGGGCAATGGTTTTGAGGTCGGCACGCCAGTCGCCGGTGGGCGCGTCCGTCGTCGGCAGTTCGCCGCTGACGTGGTCGACCATCAGCTCCAGCAGGGTCTCCTTGTCGGGGGCGTAGCTGTAGAGCGACATGACACCGGCTCCGACCTGTGCGGCGACCCGCCGCATGGTGACCGCCTCAAGCCCTTCGGCATCCGCCAGGGCGACGGCCGCCACCGTGATCGCCTCGCGGCTGAAGGCGGGCCTGCGCCCCCTGCGGGGTCCTGTGGACCCCAGCCAGAGCTGTTGGGGGTCGACGCCCCTGGCGCCGGACGCTCCGTCACGGGTCACGATCTTCGCAGTCCCCTTCTCCTTTGCTGCGGCCCTTGCTGCGGCCCTTGCGAGGGTCATCCAAGCATCCACTATTCTCGTACGCCGTACGAGAATAGTGGAGGGGAATGATGGCATCGCCCACGCACCACGCCACGTCGAACCCGGCCTGGACACCGCCTTCCGGGAAGCCGCCGTGGTCCTCGCGGCTGATGAGAGCGATCTGGCGCGATCTCCCGGCCAAGCGGCACGAAGCCGGTCGGGAATCCGGGCTGGTGGCGCCGGCCGCCGACGGCAGTCCGTTGATCACGGATCACTACTTTCCTCGCGCGGAGGGCGACTTCCCCACCCTTGTCGTGCGCTCGCCGTACGGCCGGGGCCTGCCGTGGTCGCCCATGTACGGCATGCTCTTCGCCGAGCAGGGTTTCCACGTCGTCCTGCAGAGCTGCCGCGGCACCGGCGGGTCCGGCGGTCGCTTCGATCTGTGGCGCAACGAGGCCGCCGACGGTCAGGCCACGGTGTCCTGGCTGAGAGAGCAGCCCTGGTTCAACGGCACACTGGGCACGGTCGGCCCCAGCTATCTGGGTTATGTGCAGTGGGCGCTCGCTCTGGACCCGCCGCCCGAGCTGAAGGCGATGGTGGTGCAGGTGGGTCTGCACGATCCCTACGCCCTGTTCCACACAGACGGTGCGCTTCACCTGGAGAACGCCCTGCTCGTCGGCGTCGGCATGACGTACCAGCACCGGGGGACGGCATCGTTCGTGAGGGCGATGCTGCGTCTGCGGCGCCGGCTGCGCGGAATCATCGCCGCGCGGCCCCTGCGCGGGGCGCACATGTCCGCCCTTGGGCGCGAAGTGCCCTGGCTGGACGACGTGATGACACACCCGGATGCCGACGACCCGTACTGGGACGGCGCGTCCCCGGGAAGGGCGGCAGAGCGGCTGAGCGTGCCCACCGGTCTGATCACCGGGTGGCACGATGCGCTGGCCGACCAGACCTTCGAACAGTACGGCCGGCTGCGTCGGGCCGGCTGCGAGACCGCCCTGCTCGTCGGCCCCTGGACACACACCTCCGCGCTTCAACGGGGCTGGCCCGAGGTGTTCGCCGAGAGTCTCGCCTGGCTGCGTGCGCATCTGTGTGCGGACTCTTCCGGCCTGCGCCCCACCGCAGTGCGTGTCCACGTCGGCGGCGAAGACGCGTGGCGGGACCTCGACGACTGGCCGCCGTCCCCGGCCGCCACACCATGGTTCCCCGCCCCGGGCGGGTACCTCACCCAGCAGCCCGCCACGGACTCCGCACCGCTGACGTCCTTCCGCTACGACCCGGCGGCTCCCACCCCGTCACTGGGCGGCCCGCTGCTCTCCCCTGCTGCCGGACCTCGTGACAACAGCGCGCTGGAGGCCCGCGAGGACGTTCTGACGTTCACCGGTCCGCCGCTGACCGAGCCCGTGGACATCCTCGGCCCGGTCTCCGCCCGGCTGAGCATCTCCACGGACACCGGACACGCCGACGTCTTCACCCGCCTGTGCGACGTGGACGCACAAGGCCGTTCCACCAACGTCTGCGACGGGCTCGCTCGGCTGAGGACGGTTGGGCAGGCACCTTCGCAGGTCACCGTACCGATGAGCGCCACCGCCTACCGCTTCGCCGCCGGTCACCGTATTCGCTGGCAGATCAGCGGAGGCGCCCATCCGCGCTATGCCCGGAATCCCGGTACCGGGGAACCGCCGCTCGATGCCGAGGAACTCACGCCGGTGCGCATCACCCTCCACGCGGACTCGGCACTGATGCTTCCTCGGAGCGTCAAGGCCGCACAACCCTTCGGCGTTCAGCAGCCCGACGCATGGACAGCGGCCCCGGCCCGGCCCAGGACGCCGTAGTCACGCTCACCGGCGGACACATGGCTGGGTCGAAACGCCGGTTCGTCTGCCGCCGGTGGGTACGGGGTCTTGCCGATCAACCCCGGCCCTTGCCGTGGCCGGGGTCGGCGGCGGCTCTCAGCCCTGGACGAGCTTGGCAACGCCTTCACCTGCCTGATCGGCCGCGCTGTAGAGATCACGGATCTTCTCCAGGAAACGGGCGAGGATCTCCGGGTAGCCGGCCGGGACATCACCGTGGCGAAACGTCCTCGCGATCTCGTCGGCGTGGTCGGCGACGGACCGTTCGGCATCGACGGCGGCCAGGAAACGGGCTGCGACCGCCACCTCGTCCGGCGGGAGGTAGAAGCAGGCGGTGCCGAGGTCGTCGTCGCCGAGGAGGTCGCCCATGGTGAGGGGAAGCCCGCTGATCTCCTCAGGCCCCTGAGCCAGCAGGACCTGCTCCAGGACCTCCCACTCCCGGCCGAGAAAGCACTCACTCTCCACACCGCTGCGTTCACCCGAGAATCCGGATACGACATGCCGGAACCCGCTCTCCGCGTCCACGGCGGAAATCCTTCGAAGCGTCATGTCCACAGCCGACTACTCCGATCCACAGATCTGGTCACCGGAGTTTGAGAACCCCCTGCCGACCACACTCTCCACCGCGCCGGCCAGGAGCGTGACCAGTTCGTCGACGGCCGGAGGACGGGGGCCGGGTCCGCTGACGGCGAGGATCTCCCGGTGGAGCGGCGTGCCCCCGGGCGGCGGCGTCCCGGCTCCGCCCCCGTGACGTCGAAGAGCGTCTCGGTCGCCTGGGCGAGGGCGCGGCCGGCCGCCGTGAGGACCAGCCGGCTGCCGGGGCGGCGGACGATCAGTTCGACGGCCATGTCACGTTCCAGCGCGGCGATGTGCTGGGACACCGCCGACGGCACATAGCCGAGTTCGGCCGCGGCCTCGGTCATCGACCCCCGGCGCAGCACGGCCAGGAAGGTGGCCAGGAGCTTCAGATCCGGCTGGGACTTCACGGTTCATGAACTCTCGCTTCGGAATCCATCGCTTTACGTGTCGCAAGGTCGACGTCAGAGTAAAGGCACCCCGACGCCCGGCGCTCCGCCCGACAGAAAGCCGAGACCATGGCTCTCGATCTCACCGCCCTGCGGGCCCACTTCCCCTCCCTCGCCACCGGCCTCGCCTACTTCGACGGTCCGGGCGGAACGCAGACCCCCCGCCCCGTCGCCGACGCCATCGCCGCGACGCTGACCGGCCCGCTGTCCAACCGGGGAACCGTCAGCCCGTCCGAGCTCAACGCCGAACGCGCGGTCGCGGACTTCCGCACCGCCTACGCCGACCTGCTCCGCATGCCCGCGAACGGCGTCGTCCACGGCCGCAGCGCCACCCAGCTCACCTACGACTTCTCACGCCACCTGGCCAAGACCTGGAAGGCCGGCGATGAGATCATCCTCAGCCGCCTGGACCACGACGCCAACGTCCGCCCCTGGATCCAGGCGGCCGAGCGCGCCGGAGTGACCGTCCGCTGGATCGAGATCGACGCCGACACCACGCAGCTGGACCTCGACTCGTACGAGCGGGCCCTCTCCCCACGGACCCGGCTGGTCGCGGTCACGGCCGCCTCCAACGTGCTGGGCACCAAGCCACCCGTCCGCGCCATCGCCGACCGGGCCCACGCGGCCGGCGCCCTGGTGTACACCGACGGCGTCCACTACGCCGCGCACCACCTCGTGGACGTACCCGCCCTCGGGGTCGACCTGTTCGTCTGCTCGCCGTACAAGTTCCTCGGACCGCACTGCGGAGTGCTCGCGGCAGCCCCCGAACTCCTCGAAACCCTGCGCCCGGACAAGCTCCTGCCCTCCCCGGACACCGTCCCCGAACGCTTCGAGTTCGGCACGCTCCCCTACGAGATCCTTGCCGGCGCCACCGCGGCCGTCGACTTCCTCGCCACGATGGATCCCGGTACGTCCGCCACACAGACGTCACGCAGGGAGCGTCTGACGCGGTCCCTGACCTCCCTGCACGAGCACGAGCAGTCGCTGCGGACGAGGCTCCAGGAGGGCCTCGACGCCCTGGGTGACGCCGTCACCCTGCACTCGAAGGCTCCCGACCGCACCCCTACCCTCCTGATGACCTTCGCAGGCCGCGACGCCCGCGAGGCCCAGACACACCTGGCCGCGCGCAACGTGGTGGCACCCGCGGGATCGTTCTACGCGCACGAGCCCTTCACCGCGCTGAAGCTCGAAGACCCCGCCCTGCGAGCGGGCCTGGCCCCCTACAACACCACCGACGACGTGGACCGGTTCCTCGACGGCCTGGCCGCCTTCCTCTGACCCGCGAGGCGGCGACGCCATCGGCCCGACCCCGGCGATCCGCGGAAAGTTGATTGGCGATCAGCGTGCAATGGGCATGAACCGGATAAGGGCGTACGGCCGCTCCACCTCGCGGCCGATCCGGTTCCCGATCCCACTTTCCCTGTTCCGTGCCGGTACGGAGAGATGCCATGAGCACGACCCATGAAATGCAGCTGGTCAACACGTTGGCATCGGGCGCCGAGGAGTGGTTCTGCCCGAGTTGCCGGCGCCGGATACTGATGCAGTGGCCGCCCCGCTACGAACTGGTGGTGCTGGAGCGCGGCGACGAGAGCGTCACCCATACGGGAGGGAAGGGCGGCCTGTCGATCGTACGGACCGACGTGTCCACCGCGCCGACCGTCCCGCAGCCGTCGGCCATGCCCTCCGGGCCGAGGCCGGAGGACAGCCGCTGGCTGCGGGAGATCGGCATCGCCTGGGACGACGAGGCGGGCCCGGACTCGGGCTCCGCCGCGTGAGGCGTGGCCCGGTGCCCGTCACCGTCACCGTCACCGTCACCGTCACAGGCTGAGCACGAGCCCGCTCACCGTGGCCGCCAGCGCGCTCGGGTGGAGCCCACCGGGTTCGCGGAGGCTGACCGCGACGCCCAGGCTGTGGGTGCCGGGCGGCAGGCCGGGCAACGGCAGCCGGATGACGGGGTGTCCGGCGGCCACCACGCCCCGGCCTTCGGCCAGCATCCGCCGTCCGGCGCCGGTCAGGGTCTCGGTGACGGCCGCGTAGTACGCGAAACGCTGCTCCGGGTCGCCCGACGGCGGCAGTTCGAGCGTGACGTCCAAGGCGAACGGCGCCCCAGCCTGTACGGTGCCGCCGTCCCCGATCGACAGCCGGGGCTCGGCCAGCATGACGGTCGGCGTCGGCGGCACGGGGCGAGCCTCGGACTCGCCGGCTGCCGCCGGCGCCACCGCTGTCTCCGACTCCCGCTCTGGCTCCGGCTCCGGCTCCGGCTCCGGCTCCGGCTGTGCGTCGACCTCCGGTGGGACCGGTCGGCCCAGGACGCAGGCCAGCAGTGCCTGGGCGTCCCACTCGGGCCAGTGCCGGGTCTCCCCGGTGCGTAGTCTGCGGATCTCCGTCGCGCGGACCCGGCCCTGGTCGAGCCGGACCCGCAGGACGAAGGTCACTGACTCCTCCTCGTCGGCCGGCTCCGGCCCGGGTTCCGCCGCAGCGAGTTCCGCCGCGTTCTTGCGCCATCGCTCGACCCGGTTCACGGACATGCCGTGCAGGTCGTGCACGGCGGCCAGCACCTCGTCCGTGGACGCGGCGGACAGCTCGGCGCAGGTACGTATTCCGGCGGCGGCCAGTCTGCGCGCGGTGGACGCACCGACGCCGTCGATGCGGGTCAGCTCCTCGGTCACGGCTACTTGATGACCTCGATCACCGGCAGCGTGGTGAACGCTCCGATGCTGTTGACCCCGGGGAACTGGACCAGGGCCGAGACCTGGTAGAGCCCGGGCGCCAACGTGCCCACCGGCAGAGTCACTTCGGTGGCGGTGCCGCTGTGCACCACCTGCGTGGGCGGCGACGTCGGGCCCGTGATCAACGGGCGGTCGACGGACCGCGTGACGTCGCTGGTGCCCGAGAGCGAGGCGAAGGCGTAGGTCACCCGGTACTGCACCGTGCCCATCAGTCCCAGCAGGGACCCACGAGCCTCGAAGGTCACGCTGACCGTGATCGGCAGGGAAGCGGTGAGGATCAGGCTGGACGGAATGGAATCGTTGTCCTTCACCCGGATGTTCCTGGCGTCGACTCCGAAGCCGGGATTGTTGAGTTCGGGTTGTCCGGTCATGCTGGTCTCCCCCTGAGACGTGAGCGGTCGGCTCGGCGGCGGGGTGCCACCGGCCATGGCACCGGTTATTCCGGACGCCGCTTAACCGCCTCGCCCGGCACCGCTTAATCGCGCGGCCCGGCGAGTTAAGCCACGCGTTAAGCGGCGCTCACACCGGAAGGTCGGCGCGGAGCCGGTCGTACAGTGCCGCCGTCTCGCGCTGTGGCGGTATGCCGAGTTCGGCCCGCAGGGCCTTGGCGCAGGAGCGGAACTGGAGGATGGCCAGGTGGGGTTGGCCGATCCGGCTCAGGCAGCGCATCAGGCGGCGGTGGGCGCTCTCCCGGCACGGGTCCAGTTCGACCAGCCGGCGGCAGAGCTCGGCGCAGGGGACGTAGCGTCCGGTGGTGAAGTGCAGTTCGCTGAGCCTGGCGAGGGCGTCGAGGTGGGCCAGGCGCAGCCGCTCCCGGTAGAGGGCGCTCCACTCCTCGTACGGGGATTCGGCGAGGAACTCGCCCCGGTAGAGGGCGAGCGCCTGTTCGTAGTCCGTCACCGCGACGGTCTTGTCGCCGCGGTCCTCCGCGTCGCGGGCGGTGTGCAGCCGCAGCTCGAACTCGTCGCAGTCCAGCCACAGGCCGAGGCCCGGGCAGAGCCGGTAGGTGCCGCAGCGGAAGACGACCACGGGGTCGCCGGTGGCGGTGCGCAGGGTCTGGCGCAGCTGGTGCAGTGCGACACCGAGGCTGTTGCGGGCGGCCTCGGGGGCGGAGTCCGGCCAGAAGGCGTCCATCAGGGCCTCCCGGTGCGGCCAGGGGTCGCGGTGGGTGGCCAGGAAGGCGAGCAGTGAGCGGGTGCGGTGGCCGTTCCAGCCCTCCGCGGGGACGCCGTGGACGCTGACGCTGAGCGAGCCGAGCAGGGCGATCGCCAACTGTGGCGCGAGGTGCGGCGCGAGATGCGGCGCGAGATGCGGCGCGAGGTCCGCGGCAGGCCCGGTCGCCGGGTCGGGAGACCGTTGCGGTTCCGGAGCGCGCCAGGTGTTGCGCAGCCGCCCCCAGAGCCGGGGGCCGGGGTCGGCCTGGGCCGTGTCGTCCGATGGGCGCGGTGGGGGCCGGTCCGCGTCCGACGACCCGGCCTGCCGGAACCAGTCGGCGGCGGCCTCGCGGTCCCCGGCCAGCAGGGCCAGGCGTCCCTGGCGTAGTTGGGCGGCCCGCAGGTGGGTCGTCAGCCCTGCGGAGGCGGCCAGCATCGCCGCGGTACGGGCATGGGCGGCGGCGGTCGCCAGGTCGCCGGTGTCGGCGGCGGCGTCGCTCGCCCCCAGTAACTCACGGCAGAGCCGGTCGTTCGGGACTCCGGGCAGTGGTGGTTGCAGCGGCGGCTGCGGCGCGGATGAGTTGCTGTGACCAGGCATGACGTCTCCCCCTGCGGTTCTGCCTGGCGTCCACTCAAGGGCGGTGGTTTGTGCGTGTCAATCAGCATTTCGGTGTAGCGGCCGACGGCGTCCGCGGGCCGTCGGGACCGATTCCGCACCGCGGCCGGACGACCCTCCCCTAGCATGCCGAGCGAGCCCATCTACGAAGGGAGACCCGTGGCGGACCGGCGCACCGGCGACAGACCACCGGCCCTGCGGCCCGCGGTGGAATCGATGACCCTCCTGGCGGCCGCCGTCATCGTCCACGACAAGGAGAACGACCGGGTCGTCCTCCTGCAGCGCGGCCCGGGCGCCAAGTACGGGAACGGTCTGTGGGACCTTCCGGCCGGCAAGAGCGACCCCGGCGAGCCCGTCACCGAGACGGCCGTGCGTGAACTACGGGAGGAGACCGGGCTGGTCGTCGATCCGGAGTCGCTGCGCGTAGCCCACCTCATCCACGGCGCCTGGGGTGCCGAGGCACCGGGCGGCTTCCTCACCGTCGTCTTCGCCACCCACGAGTGGACCGGCGAGCCGGTCAACGCCGAACCGGCCAAGCATGTACAGGTCCGCTGGACCGGCACCGACGCCATCCCGGAGACCATCGTGCCCACGACGGGCATCGCCCTCGGCCACTATCTGCGCGGCGGCACCCACCTGTCGATCGCCGGCTTCGGCGACGCCGGCTAGGCCTTGCCCCCCGCGCGAGGGAACAACAGAGCCGCAGCTCAGAAGGTTTCTCTCGCGCAGCGAGTGGTGGCGCGGGGGGACTCGAACCCACGGCCGACGGATCATGAGTCCTTGGGCGATCTTGGCGGTCCTTGCCGATCAACGCTCATCCTTGTCGTTTTCTCAGGTCGGACATGCTGATCCGGGTCAGTTCTGTGTGGTGCTTGTCGACGTGCTCCTGTCCTTGTGACCCCTCAATGCCGACGAGATGATGCCTTTACCCCTTGTCCCGGGTGGAGCATCATCCCTGACGAGTTCGTCCACCGAAGTGCGCATGGACCTGGTGTTCTGCTGCCACCAGCAGGACGCCGAACGGCAGTTCGCGGCCACGCGGACCCGGCCGATCGACGAATCCCTCGTCGACCACATCTCCTCCACCGGCGGCGGCCACTTCTGCGCCCTGCCGAGAGATACGGGCGACGGCGCGCCCTGGTCTTCCCGGTCGTGTTCCTCGCTCTCGCCGGTCTGCCCGCGGTCACGGCCTCCGGGTGGCCCGGTGCACGAAAGCGGGCGGCAGGTTCGCCCACACCGTCCTCGAGCGTTCCAACTGATCGAAACGGCGGGCCAGTTCGGCGGTGAGTTGACGGGCGGGCGGGGTCCAGGCCGCGTGCAGGTAGGCGAAGGTGGTGAACCGGCCGCCGGGCGCGAGGACTTCGGTCACGGCATCCAGGATGTACCCGCGCTGGTTCTGCGGCATGACGGTCCACGGCAGCCCGGAGACCACCGCGTCGACCGGTTCGCCGACCGTGGCGGCCAGATCGGCCGCCGACCCCTGCACCACGGTCAGGCGGGTGTCGCGCCGGGTGGCCGTCAGCCGGGCGGCGAGCACCGGGTTGAGCTCGACGGCGACGAGCCGTGCGTCGGAGGCCAGCCGGGCGAGGATCGCGTCGGTGAACACCCCGGTCCCCGGGCCCAGCTCGGCAACGGTCCGGGCTTGCTCCAGGCCGACACCCTCGGTCATCGCGTACGCCAGTCGTCGTGAACTGGCCGCCACGGCACCGGTCATGAGGGGCCGTCTGAGGAACTCGGTGGTGATCGACATGGCGGCCATGGTGGAAACGCCCCGGGTGGCCGCACGTCGTATCCCCGGCCGGTGTCCGTACGACTGCGGGAGGACCCCGTGACGCCCGCCAGGACGATGCCGGGGAGCGGGCCCCGGCCGTAGCGTGAGGCGGTGCGACGGCTGATTGAGACCCTGCCCCGCCTGCGGCGCGGACATCCGTGGCTGACGGACCTGCTGCTGGTCGTGCTGGTTGCCGTGCCCCCGGTGATCCGCCCCCAGCCGGGCTGGCGGCCCGTCTGGGTACAGACGGGCGTGTACGCCGCCCTGGTACTGCCCCTGTTGTGGCGCCGCCGTCGGCCGGTGCTGGTCGCGGCCCTGGTGACGGCCGGGTTCTGGGTGCAGTTTCTCGGGCAGGTGTGGGGACAGGAACCGGGACGCGGCGCCGTCGCCCTGGCCGCGGTCCTGGCCACCCTCACGGTACGCGGCCTGCGCCGGGCTGCCGCGGGGACGGTGATCTGTGCCGTCGGCTGCGTGGTGCTGTGGATCCCCGCCTGGCAGCGGGACTACGGGGGCCCGGGTGCCCGCGGTGCCTGGCTCACCCCGCTCGCCGTGGGGCTCCTGCTGGCCGGGGCCTGGGTGTTCGGCGAGTACGTCCGGGCCCGGCGCGCCTATATCGCCGAGTTCGAGCGACGGGTCGCGCTCGCCGAGTCGGAGCGCATCGCCCTGGCCCGGGTCGCCGTGGCCGAGGAGCGGGCGCGCATCGCCCGCGAGATCCACGACGTCCTCGCACACGGCGTGAGCGTGATGGTGCTGAACGCCGAGGGCGGCAGGCTGATGCGGCACACCGACCCCACGGTCGTCGACCGCACCCTCGGTGTGATCAGTGCGACCGGCCGCGAGGCCCTGGACGAACTGCGCCGGCTGCTGGAGGTGCTGCGCACCCCCGACGCGGACGCCTCAGCCGGCGGCCCCGGACCCGGACTCGGACTCGGACTCGGTCCCAGCCCCGGACTCGGACCCGATAACGGTGAGGCCCGCGAGTCCCTCTCGGCGGATCTGCGGCGGCTGGTCGGGCGCCTCAACACGAACGGCACGCGCGCCCGGCTGGACCTTCGCGGAGAGCCGGGCGGCCTTCCGGCGGATCTCACCGTGCAGACGTACCGCATCGTGCAGGAGGCGCTCACCAACGTCGTCAAGCACGCGCCGCCGAACGCCACGATCCACGTTCGGGTCGACACCGGTACTACCGAGGAGGGGCCCGGACGGCTGGTCCGCGTCCGGGTGGAGAACTCGGCCGGAGCGGGAGCCGGAGCCGGAGCGGGAACCGTCCCGGAGCACCCCGCCCCGCTGCTCTCCAGCGGGCACGGACTCACCGGCATGCGCGAACGCACCGCCCTGTACGGCGGGAGCGTCGACGCCGGACCCACACTCGACGGGGGCTACCGGGTTGCCGCCACCCTGCGCCCCACCGAGCCCGAGCCCACCACGGCGACCCCATGACCGGCCAGGGCCCGTCATCGTCCCGGGTGCTGATCTGCGACGACCAGGAACTGATCCGGATGGGACTGCGCATGGTCATCGACAGCCAGCCCGACCTCACCGTGGTCGGCGAGGCCACCGACGGCGACGCGGCGATCACGGGCGTGGCCGCCCTGGAGCCGGACCTCGTCCTGATGGACGTACGCATGCCCGGTCTGGACGGGCTCGCCGCGACCGAACACCTCTGCGCGCAGCCGCATGGACCCCGGATCCTCGTCGTCACCACCTTCGACCTCGACGAGTACGCCTACGCCGCCCTGCGTGCCGGCGCGAACGGCTTCCTCGTCAAGGACGCCCCCGCCGAGGAGATCCTGGTGACCGTCCGTGCGGTGCTGCGGGGCGAGGTCATGGTGGCGCCCTCACTCACCCGGCGCCTGGTCGAACGCTTCGTCCTGCAATCCCCCACGTCCGCGCCCGCCCAGCGCAGCCGCCTGGCCGCGCTCACCGAGCGGGAACGGGAAGTCCTCG
This sequence comes from Streptomyces sp. NPDC058464, assembly GCF_042721035.1. NCBI lineage: Bacteria > Bacillati > Actinomycetota > Actinomycetes > Kitasatosporales > Streptomycetaceae > Streptomyces > Streptomyces sp. NPDC058464. The sequence goes on along the minus strand of NZ_JBHXMA010000017.1, from coordinate 88,510 downwards.
CCCTGGTCGCCCGGGGACTGGCCAACGGCGAGATCGCCGACCGCCTCTTCGTCGGGGAGACGACCGTGAAGACCCACCTCGGCCGGATCCTGACCAAACTCGGCCTCCGCGACCGTATCCACGCAGTGATCTTCGCCTACGAGAGCGGGCTCGTGCGGGCCGGGGACTGACTGCCCGGCAGACCGCCCGCGGCGAACTTCGGTGGTGGTACCGAACCGTCCGTGCGCTGTCGGCTTCCGCCGGGCGCCCCTACTTCGCGTCTGGGGCCAGCAGCCGCCGGATGCGCTCGTACTCGGCCGCCATCTCCGGTGTGGCGAGGAAGTCGTCGAGATCCGCGGACACCTCCTGGTCGATGTCCTCGATGGAACGGATGGCGAGTTCGTAGACCTCGCCGCGCCGGTTCTGCTCCAGGTAGCTCTGCCAGTGCGCCAACGCGCTGATGACGGTGAGGACTCCGAGGTCCAGACCGTCGTCGACCAGGATGCCGTCATAGATCGTCGCAAGCTCGTCGTGCAACTCGGCGGCGCTGATCGTCAGGACGTTCGCGCACGCGGTGGTCAGTGCCGCCCGGGCCTCATCCGTGAGTTCGTCCTCGGCCGCACCGCGCAGCAGCTCCGGCCGCACCAGACGGGTGACCGTCTCCTCTCCGAAGGCACGAACACTGCCCTCGGTGGCTCCGACGATCAGCCGGAGAATCTCCGCCTCAAGTTCGCTGTAATCCACGCCCGCAGCTTAGGCGCGGTGGGACCGAGATCCGCGCCGAAGGAGTAACGGGATGAGCCCGAGGCCCTGATGCCCTCGGATTCACCTGCGCCGACGACCGGCAGGGTCGCGGCAGGCTCGCGTTCGGCGACGTGCCGGGCGACAGGGCGGCGGTCATCGGGGCGAGGGCCGCGGGGGCGGCGTCCGCGTCGGTGCCCCAGTCGGTCCAGTCCACGGTGCCTTGGCGGGTGCCGTCGAGTGCGTGGGAGGGGACGGTGCGGTATCCGGGAGTGCCGCCGCCGCTGGTGTCGGTGGTCATCTCGCTTGAACCCCGTCAGAGGCCGCTGCACCTGCGCACCGCGCTTCGGGGGTGGTTCTGGTTCGGCATGGCCGGTTGGCCGGGGGGCGCTCGATCCGCTCCGCGCCATCGCACAACAGACCGGGTACGCCACGGAGTTCTCGTTCGTCAAAGCCTTCGGGCGCGAGTACGCAACATCGCCCGGCCGGTACCGAAGAGCCCACACCGGCGACAGCCGCCCGTGAAGGCCGGTTCACCCGCTTCAGACAGCTCGGCGGCCGAAGCAAGCGCCCAGAGTGCAGCGACGTGCAGGCCGCCGTGGCCATGGATCTGCCTCACCTCCGACAGATAGGCCGCCGAACTGGCGTACCTGGCGGGAGATGAGGCGCGAAGAAAACTTGCTCAGGGTCGTGGGTCCACGACGACGAGTCCCTTGCCGGGGATCTTGCGGCCCTTCTCCAGGCTTGTGATCAGGTCGATGGCGGAGTCGAACGGAACGGTCTCACCGATCGACATCCGCAGGTGGCCGCCAACGGCCGCCCGGGCTGCGTCGGTGAGGATCTGCGTGGTCGGCTTACAGAAGAAGATCTTGTGGCGCCGGATCAGGGCGGCGTGGAGGAACTTGGCCGGGGTGGCGTTGATGTCCAGGAAGACACCGTCCTTCTTCAGCATGCGCATCGCGGTCCCCACCGGGAGGGATCCAGAGGTGTCGAAGACCACGTCGAATGCGCCGTGCAGGTCGTCGTGCTGCTCCAGGTCGGTGCGCGCGTAGTCGAAGACCGGCTCGACAGCGAGGTCGTGGGCGCGTTCCACGGACGCCGCGCCGGTGCTGCCGGCGACGCGTGCACCGAGCATCCGGGCCACCTGCACGACGGCCTCGCCGACTCCGCCCGTGGCGCCGGCGACGAACACGCGCTGCCCCGAGCGCAGCCGGGCCCGTTCGACCAGCCCGTTCCAGGCCATCACCCCGCCGGTCGGCAGCGCCGCAGCCTGCTCGAAGGACAGTTCGGCGGGCTTGACGGCCAGGTAGGACTCCAGCGTGACGACGGCCTCGGCGAACGCTCCGCTCTCCTTCAGCCGCGCGATGCCGAAAACCTCGTCGCCGGGCTTGAACCGGGTGACGTCCGGGCCCACGGCGCTGACGACGCCGGAGAAGTCCGAGCCCATCGCGCGCGGGAAGGAGCGGCCGGTCATCATCTTCAACTCGCCTTGCCGCAGCTTCCAGTCGATCGGGTTCACCGACGTGGCCCTGACCGTGACGGCCACCTGCCCGTTTGCCGGGGCGGCAATCCGGAACTCCTCCAGCCGCATCGTCTCGGGGCCGCCGTAGGTGTGGTACTGAATCCTGCGCATGTGTGTCTCCTGGGGGATGCTCGACTGCCGAGCGGGGTCACGCGAGCAGGCCGAACCAGGCTCCACCGCTGCGCCGCACCTAGGGGAGGGCATCGGAGGATCGGGGCGCGGGCGCCGCTGCGTTTCGTTGCCCAGCCAACGTATTCAGCCATACATGACATATTCCGTCATATATCTGCGTACATGTTTCGGCCGGGGAGATACCTGCCCGAAAGCAGGCGATCGTCCGCTTCCCGTGTCCCATACATGACGCAATGTGCCATGTATGGGCGGGAATGATGAGCGCACCAGGCCCAATCACGTACCGCCCTGTCTCTGAGGGCACAGTCCTGCTCACCGCGGCCGGGCACCTGGCCTGCGAGTCCCTTGCCGCTACCCACGAGGAGTCCCCGAGAATGATCACCGTCACTGCTGCGACCGGCCGACTCGGCCGCCTCGTCGTCGCGGAACTGCTCCAACGCGGTGTGCCCTCAGATCAGATCACGGCGGCCGTGCGCTCTCCGCAGAAGGCCGCCGACCTCACTGAGCTGGGTGTGCAGGTCCGCCAGGCGGACTACACCCGACCGCACACCCTCGCGGCCGCCTTCACGGGAGCGGACCGGCTGCTGCTGATACCGTCCGCCGAGTACGGTCAGCGATTCCCGCAGATGAAGAACGCGGTCGACGCGGCGATCGCCGCACACATCCCCCTCATCGCCTACGCAGGCTTCGTCAACACCCCCACCAGCACCCTCCGTCTGGCCGACGAGCACAAGCAGGCCGAGACGTACATCCTCCGGTCCGGTATCCCGTTCGCCTTCCTGCGCAACGGCGGCTACACCGAGCTCTACACGGGCGAGCTCGGTGACCTGGCTCCGGCCCTGGACTCAGGGGTGACGTACGGCTGCGGGGCGGACGGCCAGGTCTCGGGAGCCACTCGAGCCGACCTCGCCGCCGCAGCGGCAGTGGTCCTGACCGGCCAAGGGCATCCCGGAAATGCCTACGGGCCGGAAGGCAACGGCCGCGTCTACGAACTCGGGGGCACCCCCTTCACCCTCGCGGACGTCGCCGCCGAGGTCTCCCGGCAGTCCGGCAGACCACTGGTCTACCAAGACCTGCCCGCCGACCGGTACGCCCAGGCCCTTACCGCTCAGGGCGTGCCGCAGGCGTTCGCCGACCTGCTGGCCGACACCAGCCTCGCCATCGCACACGGCGACTGGTACACGCCCAGCACCGACCTCGAACAGCTCATCGGACGGCCCGCCACCCCGCTGGCAGACGTCGTAGCCGCCCAGCTCAGGGCCTTGTGACCTGAACACTCCCGCGCTGGAGGACCCTGCGGAATCGCCAAAAGACTTCTGGAATACATGACGCCTCATGTCATGTATCCCCCGCCAGGATGAGACAGGAACCTCCGGGAGGCCGACCAACCGATCCAGCTCGGATCTCCCGGTGAGCGACCTCGCATTACGCCATATGTGACACGCATAACGATGAAGAATCCCGAAAGGAATACCCCCCATGACCGCCACCATCGGAACCGCTCAGAAGATCGCTGACGAGTTCGTCCGCGCCTGGCTCGCCGGCGACGTCGAGAAGGCGCTGGCCTTCCTCGCCGACGACATCGTGTGCGAGGCCCCCAACGGCCGCTTCGAGGGGCTGGACCGCTACCGCCAGTTCCTGGAGCCCTTCGCGAGCGGCATCATCAGCGCCACGGTCATCGACGTACTGGGCAACGACACCCACGCCACCACCGTCTACACCACCGACGTGCCCTTCGCGAAGGACTTCCGCGGCGTCGACCACATCACCGTCAAGGACGACAAGATCAACCACATCATCAGCGTCTTCGACCTCTCCCCGATGATCCAGGCCGGCGGCAACCCCCAGCACTGACCAGCCCGCAAGCCGGACCCGCCGCGCACCCGAGCCCACGAACAAAGACACCTTGACGGAGACCGCCACACCTCGCGGAACAAGGGGGTGAAAGATCTGCCTCTCTCACCCCCGACCCAGGAAGCCATTAGACATCACCCCTTTCTTTTCATCAGCGCCAAGGATCTCTCGTACGTCCGCGATTACCGGAGGAGTGAATCCGCCAGGATGAGCTTGCTACGACACCGCCCCTATTGATGCGTGTCGACGGTGACCGAGTGGCCTGCCAAAGGCAGCTGTATTCAACCGCGGGGTTTCGCGGTCCGAGGCCCCGCGCCCCCATTTGGAGGAGGCCACAGCCAACATGTCCAGCCGTGCCACGATCCAGCATGTGGTCTCACTCGATGGCTGGAACGCCCACCCCGACAGCCCGTACGCGCCCGGGTCGCTCTCGGAGGACGGGTTCGTCCACTGCTCACCCGACGTGGAGACCACGATCGCCATCGTCAACGCCTTCTACCTGGACGCGCCAAGACCGTTGCTGACGCTCGTTCTCGACGTGGACCGGCTCACCGCGACATGCGAGTGGGAGCCAGCGGTTCCGGTCCCGCCGCCAGGGGTCCCCGAGAGCACCCTGTTCCCTCATGTGTTTGGCCCTCTCAACCGGGACGCGGTCGAACTCGTGCTGGAGGTGGACTGGGATGATCAGGGGCGGGCGACAGGACTGAAGGAAAGAGACTGAACGCCTTCGCAGTCCACGCCGTTCGTTGTCCGTCGGTAGGGGATGCTTTGTGCGGCACGGCAGTTGTGGACGTCGTATGCGCCGTGTTTCGGCAGGCGACTTGAAGCAAGCGGTAGCCGTACGCATGCGGCCACCAGGCCGTCCAGGACCAACACGGCGAACGCCTGGATCGCGGGGACAACCACCGGGCGTCCGTGGGCACCGTACTGCGGTCAGTGCCGACTGGCGGTCAGCCCGGGCCGTTGCGCATCGCACTGGTCTCGTCGTAGCCGGGGGAGCCGGGTCTCAGGACGGGCCTGCGGAGCCGGCCAGGATGCCGGAGCGAATCTCACCGGAGAATTCATGGCATCACATCGGTGCAGGGACGGATTTTACGAACCGTATCCGATGAGCAATCAAATGTAGAACGCAGCTTTATTTGCAAACTCCGCGAGACTGTGGGCAAGTCGCTATTCGAAGCGGCGTTGCCCACATCATGCACAAGAATGCAAGCGCGAGAATTACCACACCCGCCCGCATCGTTTTCCAGGTCCCGCCTGTATTGCATGCGGTGCTACTCTCATGTCTTCCCATTCCCACGGATTAGCGGGCCATCTTCCCCATCCGACGCTCTCGGGAATGCAATCACTCACCACTCGTGGAGTTCTTCCATGTCTTCCGACAGTTCGACTGTCACCGCCACGGCTGACGCGGGCACGCCTACCGGCTCGCCCGGCGGACGCCATCTGGGCTTCGCCCTGGTCGTGATCGCCGCCGCGCAACTGATGCTGATCCTCGACGCCACGATCACGAACATCGCCCTGCCCAGCATCCAGACCGACCTCGGCGTGTCCGACGCCAACCTCGCCTGGGTCGTCAACGCCTACGCGCTGACCTTCGGCGGACTGCTGCTGCTCGGCGGCCGGGCCGGCGACCTGTACGGCCGGCGCCGCGTCTTCCGGGTCGGCATCGCTGTCTTCACCCTGGCCTCGCTGCTCGGCGGCCTCGCCCCGAACGAGGGCCTGCTCATCCTGGCCCGCGTCCTGCAGGGCGTCGGTGCGGCACTCGCCGCGCCCAGCGCGCTGGCCCTGATCACCACGACGTTCCCGGCCGGCCACCAGCGCAACAGAGCGATGGGCGTCTACGCAGCGATGGGCGGCCTGGGCGCCACGGTCGGTCTGCTGCTCGGCGGCATCCTGACCGACGCCCTGGACTGGCGCTGGGTGTTCTTCGTCAACATCCCCATAGGCGTCGCCATCCTGACCGGCACCCGCATGCTCGTCGAAGCCGGGCGCCACCCCGGCCACCTGGACATCCCCGGCACGGCGACCGGCACCGGCGGCCTGCTCGCACTGGTCTACGGCATCACCCGCGGCGGCGAGCAGGGCTGGACCGACAGCCTCACCCTCGTGTCCTTCTCTTCTGCCGCCGTACTCCTGCTGGTCTTCCTGATCGTCCAACAGCGAGCCGTACACCCGACGATGCCGCTGCACCTGTTCAGCAACCGCACGCGATCCGGCAGTTACGCCACCATGCTGTTCGTCGGCGCCGGAATGATCGCCTTCTTCTACTTCCTCACCCTCTACATGCAGCTCATCCTCGGCTACAGCGCCATCAAGACCGGCTTCGCCTACCTGCCCTTCAGCATCGGCATGGCCACCGCCGCCGGCGTCAGCTCCAAGCTCGTCACTCACGTCGCCCCGCGCGTGGTCGCCGCTCCGGGCCTGTTGGTGGCCGCCGCGGGCATGTTCTGGTTCACCACGCTCGCCCCGGACTCCTCCTACCCGGCCCACCTCATGCCCGCGATGTTCGTCACCGCCCTCGGCCTGGGCATGAGCTTCGTGCCCATGACCCTCGGCGCGGTCCACTCCGTCGCACACCAGGAAACGGGCATCGCCTCCGCGCTCCTCAACACCGCCCAGCAGATCGGCGGCGCCCTCGGCCTGGCGGTCCTGTCGACCCTCTCCACCAACGCCGCCGACGACCGGCTCCCCAACGCCGCGGCCACCCTCTACCAGGGTCTCGCCACCAGGAACCAGATCCTGATCGCAAAGGCCGGCGACGCCCTCACCCATGGCTACACCATGGCCTTCGCCGCTACCGCGGTCATGTTCCTCGCCGCCCTGGCTGTCACCACCACCGCCATCGACATGAAGAAGCAGCAGCACGCCGAGGGGACAACCGTCGTCCACATGAGCTGATCCCATCCCCGCACGCCGGACGGAGCCGGTCGCCCCTCTCGGTCGACCGGCCCCGTTTGTCTGTTCGGGCCGATCCGGGTGTGGTTGGCAGCGTCCGATGGTGGAGGGGTCGACCGGCGGCCGGTGGAACCCCCGGACGGACTTCGAGGAGAGCATCCTCACCCACCACCCGATCAAGTTCAGCAACGCATCTGGAGAGTGAAGAACGGGCTCGGGAAGGTCGGCACTGCTCATGGGCGCGTCTCCTGGGCACGGGGCACGCTCCGTCCAGCGGACAAGGACGGGTGTCAGCGGTCAACGCTCTCGCTCCGCAGTTGGGCCAACGGACGTGTCCGGGGCAGGGGCGTGGGACACGCGGCAGCGAGCCGATGAAGGCTGTCAACCGAGGAATTGCGGAGTCAGCTCATGCTGGCGGCTCACGCGCACGCCGGAGTGGTCGAGTTCGAAGTTGATCTGCCAGATCTCGACGCCGCGGTTCACGGCCTGGGCGACCTTGGCTTCGACGTCGGCGTGGTGGCTGCTCTGCTGCACTCGGAAGCCGGGGTTGTCATAGAGGAAGCAGATCAGGAGGATCGCACGCTCGTGGGCTTCGAGGCTGCGGCCCAGCTCACCGATGTGCTTCACGAGCCGGTCAGTCGCAGCCAGCGGTGGGCGAGGCCGGGTGCGGATGTGTTCGCCGAGGGTCACCTGGAGGTTGTCCAGGGGGGTCTTCACCTCGACGTACGTGTCGTTGTTGACGAGGAAGTCGAGGCGTGAAGCACCGAGGCGGACCTCGCGCCGTACGGATTCCGCGGTGACGATCCGTGGCAGAAGCCCGCTGCGGAGCGCCTGTTCGACGTAGCGGTTGGCCGCGGTCTGGTTGATGCCGATCCAGGCGGGGCGCGGGGTGCCGGGCGGATCGACGCTGAGGGCCTCGACCGTGTAGGAGGTTTTGCGGGTGCTGCTGTGGCTGCGCGACAGCAGGCAGGGCAGGCCGTCCACGACGAGGTTGCCGATGCGGCCAGTGGTCGGGCAGTGGCAGGCGACTGACTTTCCCTCGATGTCGACGTCGATGATGAATCGGTTGGGGCGCCGGATGACGGCGGCCGGGGTCAGAGGCTCGGGGAAGTAGATCTTGTCCTCTCGTGCCTCGCCGAGTGCTGCGGCAGTATCCGCCATGTCGCCTTCGTTGGTGTGTGGGGGCAGAGGGTGTGACGGGCCCGCCGCCGGTTGAAGGGCGGCGGGTCCGGCTTGCGGGCTGGTCAGTGCTGGGGGTTGCCGCCGGCCTGGATCATCGGGGAGAGGTCGAAGACGCTGATGATGTGGTTGATCTTGTCGTCCTTGACGGTGATGTAGTCGACGCCGCGGAAGTCCTTCGCGAAGGGCACGTCGGTGGTGTAGACGGTGGTGGCGTGGGTGTCGTTGCCCAGTACGTCGATGACCGTGGCGCTGATGATGCCGCTCGCGAAGGGCTCCAGGAACTGGCGGTAGCGGTCCAGCCCCTCGAAGCGGCCGTTGGGGGCCTCGCACACGATGTCGTCGGCGAGGAAGGCCAGCGCCTTCTCGACGTCGCCGGCGAGCCAGGCGCGGACGAACTCGTCAGCGATCTTCTGAGCGGTTCCGATGGTGGCGGTCATGGGGGGTATTCCTTCCGGGATTCTTTCCCCCTGCGTACGACAAACTCGCATGGGCGCGAGTGGGCCGCACGTCAGAGGCACCGGCCCACAGGAGCGGGGCCGTAAGGTCGTGCCTCATCATGGCCAGAGATACATGACAAGAAGCGTCATGTATCTTTTCCGCTTTCCGGGCGCTTTGTTTCCGTGCTCCCGCGGTCGTCGCACCCTCGTCGTCAGTCGCCCGTGGCGTCGCTGTACAGGGCGAGGGTCTGCCGGGCGTTGCGGACCAAGGCATCACGCAGTTCGGCCGGCTCCACCACCTCGACAGCGGGGCCGAACGCCAGCAGCTGCTCGGCCGACCGCAGCGCAGGGAAGCGCAAGACCAGCTCCACCCGCTCTCCCGCGCTCCCCGCCTCTGCCTCGGCCTGCGCCAAGTCCGGCGCGGGACCGGTCAGCTCGGCTTCGTGATAGCGCAGGAACCGGGCCAGCACCGACCGCTGCACCTTCACGACCACACGCACCGGGGCTGGGATCGCGTCGACGCGCTGCCGCAGCGCGTCCCATACCGCCGCCAACTCCACCCCGTCGCGACGGCGCACCGACTCCTCCAGGAGCGACGCCGACAGCATCCGATCGAGGCGGAACATCATCGGCTGCCCCCTGTGGTCCGCCACCAGGTACCAGGCTCCCGCCTTGCTCACAAGCCCGTACGGATCCAGCGTGTACGAGCGCACCTGGGCGTCACGGCCGTGCCGGTAGCGCAGCCGCAGCCGACGGTCGTTGAACACCGCCGCCTGCAGCACACCGAGATCGACCGCCGAAGGCCGCGGGCTGCTGCGCCAGCGCACTGGGTCGATCATGATCCGCTTGCTTGCCAGATCGGCGTCCCCGCGAAACGGCGCCGGCAGCGCCACCATCACCTTCCGCAACGCCGAACCGATGGCCTGCCCCAACCCCAGATCGGCATGGGCCTGCTCGGTGACCAGAACGAACAGGGCACGGGCCTCGTCGGCGGTCAGTCCGGTGACATCGGTCCGATAACCCGGCAGCAAGGCGATGCCCCCCTTGCTGCCACGCTCCGTGTACACGGGCACCCCTGCGGCCGACAACGCCTCGACATCCCGGAAGATCGTGCGCACCGACACTTCCAGGCGCGACGCCAGCTCGCTGGCGGACATCTGCCCATGGGTCTGCAGCAACAGCAGGATGGAGAGCAACCGATCCGACTTCATATCTCAAGCATCGTATAGATACATGACAATCAACGTCATATACGCCCCGCCGGCGACCGGCGTATCGGGGCTCATGCTGTGCCCTGCGATGCCAGGCGCCACTGTGGCGCCGATTCGGAAGACGGACAGTCGCCGAGCGGCCCCCAGAAGAGCCCTGTCGGACAGCCATCGTGGCTGGCCGTGTGGGCAACGAGAACCACATTCCTCAGGAACGGCCCAGGGACGGGCCACCCTCGTAGGGAACTCCGGCCGGGGCCGCCAGCCCGGAGATCAGCAGTTCCACAGTCCGTAGTAGAACTCGACATCATGGTCGATGACCGCCAGGTAGGGGCAGCGGGAACGTCTTGGGTGCCGCTCGGCCACGGCCCGGAAGGCGACGGCGTGGGCCCGGATGCGGTCCTGCCGCGTGCCAACACTCAGGTCCGGGAAGTCGATCCGGGCGAGGATCGCTTCGGCGACGCCGTCGAGCAGGGCTTCCTTGTTCGGCACGTGGTCGTGGAGCGACATGTTCTCGATGTCGAGCCCGGTGGCCGGTCTCCGCAGGGAGAACGCGTCGGGCCCGGCCCGCTCGATCATCGTCACCGCCGCAGCGATCACCTTCTCCCGCGTCAGACCGAGCCGTCGGCCACGCCCTGCACCTCGTGCCGCCATCCCCACGCTCGTCCGCTCGCGACCTACCGCGACCACCACCGCCTCGCCCGAGTCCTTGTGGCCCCTCAATGGCCCCTGAGGGTCTTCGAGGCGGGCGCTGGCCGGAGCAACCGCCGCGTCCACCCAGTTCAGCCGAAAAGACAGAACCTTCGCGCAGCGGATGCCCTTACCGGCGAGATGATGCTCCCCTCCTGTCCAGGGTGGAGCACCATCCCTGACGAGTTCGTCTGCCGGGCATTTCCTCTCCGGCGCACGGCAGGCCGTGCCGTCCTCAGCGCGCGTCCCGGGTCGCCGCTGTTCGTCGTACGCGCAACTCGGCGATGTACGCCTCGTAGTCCGCGGCCTTCTGCTGGAAGCGGCCCGGTGTGGTCGGGTGGGTGTAGATCATGAACCGCTCGTCCCGGATGGCCTGGAGGACGGTCTCCGCCACCTCCTCGACGGTGATCGCGTTGCTCAGCAGGTACGGCGCCGCGTCGAGGATCGGGGTCCTGACCGCCTCGGGGCAGATCACCGAGGTGCGGATGCCCTGGTCGGCGTAGGTGAACGCGAGCCATTCGGCGAACCCCACCGCCGCGTGCTTGGAGGCCGCGTAACCGGGGCTGGTGAGTTCGGTGAGCAGTCCGGAGGCCGAGGCCGTGTTGAGGAGATAGCCCTCGCCCCGCTCCAGCATGTGCGGCAGGGCGTGCCGGGCCGCCCAGACATGGCTCATCACGTTGACGGCGAACACCTTGTCCCAGACCCCCTGGGGGGTCATCGGGTCCATCTCGTGGCCGATCCCGGCGTTGGAGCAGAACAGGTCGATACGGCCCTCGTGGGCGAGGACGTCGGCGACGAGTCGTTCGATGTCGGCTTCCCTGCTGACGTCGGCCTGGACGTATCGGAGTCCGGTCCCGGCCGGGGTCTGCGCCGCGAGATCGGAGACGACCACCCGCGCCCCCTCGGCCGCGAACCGGGTCGCGAGGCCCTGACCGATGCCACTGGCGCCGCCGGTCACGACGATGGTCTTCCCGTTCACGTCCACTGCGGGCTTCTTTCGTCCTGGTTCCGGTCGGGCTGTGCACGGGGTGCGGTGTGCGCGGCCGTCACCAGGGCGGAGACGCCGTAGACGATCGTGTAGAAGCCGAAGAGGGTGGCGAGGGTGAGAACGCCGACGTCGGGACGGACGGCGAGGACGACACCGAAGGCCAGGGTGGCCAGGCCGCTCAGGATCCACATCGCGCGGTTGCCTGCGGGCGCGCCGCGCCGGAAGGCGAACCCGACCTCGAACAGACCGGCGACGACCGCCCAGATCGCGATCCACACGGCGAGCGCCAGGGCGGTGATGCCGGGCCACACGAGCGCGGTCACTCCGGCGGCGAGCGAGATGAACGCCAGCAGGAGACGGCCGACGACGGGGCCGGCGCGGTCACCGCGGAACGCGACGGCGGCGTCGTTCCCGGCGCTCATGAAACAGTTCACGGCGAACAGGATCACCAGGGCGCCGATGGTGATGGCCGGCCAGACGACCGCGGTCAGGCCGAGGACGACGGCCACGACGCCTCTCCAGGCGTAGGGGGATGACCACACGTTTCTTCTCCTCGTGGGATTCATGACTGGACTGGCGGATGAAGCGACGGATCTCACCAGCGGCCGTCGGCCAGGTACTGCAGGCCGTTGACGCCGGGCAGGAAGACGTGTTCGCCGCCCTTGGTCACGACGAAGGCAGGCAAGCCACGCAGTCGGCGCCGCACCGGCTTCGCCGCGTAGCTGAAGTCGGCGTCGGTGACGTGGTTGCCCGCGAGCGGGTCCTGGTCGGCGCCGGCCGAGATGAAGTCGCCGTCGTTGACCCACTGGGACTGGACGAACTCGAACTGCCGGGCCGGATCGGCGTTGGCGAAGGCCAGGACCACGCCCCGGTCGACGCCGTCGTCCTCCAGGACGCCCTCGGGGAGCATCGGCCCGTAGGCGGCCCCCCGGCGCAGGAGCTGGTGGAGGCGGACGTCGACGATGGTGTCCTTGAGCGCGTCCCGTGGGTTGACCCGGCGGATGTGGGAGGCGATCGGGGTCCGCAGGCCGCGCGGGTCGTCGTCGTAGTAGGCGAAGTCGTTGAGCCGCTCGGGGTCGACGGGCACGTCCTTGTCGGGCGACAGGGCCAGCGGGCAGCCGCTGCGCCAGCGGCCGGCCATCTTCGCGGCGAGCAGTTCGGCGCCGTACTCGTCCTCGGACCGCGCCGTCAGGAAGCGGCGGAACTCCGCGACCTTCTGGTGGAGTTTGCGAATGGACAGATACGTGCCGTTGCGCCACAGCGCCTCGGGGCCGGGGCCGGTGGCGGTCCGGCCCAGTTCGTTGACGTAGCCGAGGACGAACTCCCCCGGTTTCGCGAGGCTCTGGCCGCGCCTCGGGGTGCCGCCCTGACCCTCGATGTACGGGCGGCTGATGCCGTCGGCGTAACCGAAGTGCTCGCGCAGGTTGTCCGGGGTGCGGATGTCGAGGCGGCTCACCCGGCGCACGGAGGGCAGGTCCTCCTGGGCGCCGTGGCCGATGGCCAGTTTCTCGGCGAACGCGGTCTCGTCCGGGGCCATGAGCAGCACCCCTATGTCGAAGGAGCCGTGCTCGGGCATGTCCCAGTTGGCCGGGTCGCTCTCGCCGATGTCGCCCAGGAACTCCTTGCGGGTGCGCATCGGCTCGCGCAGCTCGCGGGGGAAGCCTTCGAGGATCTCGCGCGGCAGCCCGATGCGGGCCAGACCCGGGTGGGTGAGGACGACGTTGAGCCAGGCGTCCTGGGCCGGGTGCTCCCAGCCGGCGGCCGTGGTCACGTGGGGCAGCAGCCGGCGCAGCATGGCACGGCCCTCTGCGGCGTCGCCGACCTCGTACAGCAGGTAGGAGCCGAAGTAGGGCAGCGGCCGTTCGCGGAGGATGGTGCCCTGGATCCGGTCCAGATCCAGGGCACCGACGGCGTCAGTTGGCCGCATCGAGAACCTCGGAGAGGGCGTCGTTGAGACGCTTCATGCGCTTCACGTCGTGGACGCTGCTGTCCGAGGTGGCGTGGAAGTACAGGTCCGCCGAGTAGGAGCGGGAGATCACCAGCTCCGGGGTGCCCGGGTCGTCGTAGCCGTTGTAGCCCTCGACGATCTCGCCGAAGATCTCGTCCAGCCAGGGCTGGGCGCGGCCGATGTCGGCGAGGTAGGGCTTGAAGTCGCCGTCGTAGACGAGGGTGATGAGCATCCGGGTGTCGTTGTCGAAGAGCAGGATGCGGAAGTTGTCGACCGTGCCGACCTTGGTCTCCCAGTAGCCGGCCTGGGCCTGGATGCTCGCCACCCGCTCGCGGAAGATCTTGCCCCCGTTCGGGGTCAGCGGCGTGATGATCGTGAGCTCGCCCTTCTTGCCGATGCGGCGGCCCGGTCCGTCGGGCTGGTCGCTGATGGGCTGGGCGTGCGCGTAACGCTCGTCCGTGGTGGCGGTGGTGGTGTCGGTCATGGCGTGCTTCTCCTCGAAGGCTGTTCTCAGTCGTGATACGTGGAGGGTCCGGGTCACTTTTTTCATGGGCGTGTCACTCGTGGTGCCTGGCGAACGGGCAGGTGTGCCAGCCGCCGGTCCGGTAGGCGGCGGAGACCTCGTAGACCCCGCGACGGGCCTGGAGGATGGGGTCGTCGTTGAGCTCGATGCCATCGGTGACCTTGGTCGGGTCGTGGTTCATCACGGGGTCGCCGAGTTCTTCGGGTGTGACGGGAGCGGTGATCTGCAGGGTGCCGACGGTGACCCGCTCCCGGTCCTCGGGCCACAGGGCGGTCGGGTCGTCGAGGGGGTCGCCGTCCTGGCCGATCTCCAGGACCAGGTCGAAGCCGACCGGGCCGGTCGCCAGGCGCTCGTCGAACTCGTCCAGGAGGACCTCGCGGGACATCGCCGCCAGCTCCTCGACGGGCCGGCCCTCGACCCCGGCCCGCGGGATCCAGTGGCACCGGACGTTGGTGAGGACGTCGTCCTCGTTGAGGTAGCGGAAGACGTGCACGGCGTGGAACTCGCTGTGCGCGAAGCTGGTCGGGGCCAGCGAGGCGGCACGCATCCGCAGGACGTTCGCGACCTCGGGGTGCTTCGCCAGGAAGGGCCGCAGGGCAGCCTTGTCGAGCGGGCCGCCGGGCTCCGGAGGCGCCGCCAGTGCGATGGCTTCGAGGAGGTCCTCGGGGCTGCGGGCCGGGAACAGGAGCTGGCTGAGCATCACCAGGTTGGTGGTGCGGCCGTTGGGCAGGTAGAAGCGGGTGGCCATGCCGACGGTGGCGCCGAACGGCGCGTCCGGGCGGCCGCCGCCCTTGGAGAAGCGCACCGAGGCCGGGATCAGGTCGCCCTGGAGGTGGGCGGCGCGGGTGTAGTGACGGGCGGCCGGCAGGGCGCGGAAGGCGCCGCGGTAGATCCGGCCGTCGGCGTGCAGGGCACGGTATCCGGGATGGAAGCCGAAGACTTCGTGGGCTCCGTCGACCAGGGCTTCCGCGTGGTCGTACTGGCTGAGTTGCGCCATGGGCACCTTCCGATGTCGCTGGGAACGCCCTCATCGTGGGCCGCGACGGCCGCCGTCCGGATGCGTCAAATGACGATGAGCTGCGACGGCTCCGCCGCGGGCACGGCATCGTCGGATGACCGAGGCGGGCGGGGCGCGGATCGGGGAGGATGGGATGCGCCGGAGAGTGCCCCGCGCGGCGGACGGGGGGGGCGGACACCCGTCAGGGCGTGTGCGGCCGGTCCCGGTACTCGCGCGGGGTCATGCCGTACGCCTCCTTGAAGGACCGGCCGAACCGGGAGGCGTCGGTGAAGCCCCAGCGGTGGGCCACGGCGGCGATGGTGTCGCGACGGGCCCCCGGCGCGGCCAGTTCCCGGCGGGCCCCTTCGAGGCGCTGCCGGCGGATCCACTCGCCTGGGCTGACGCCCTCGCGGGCGAGTACGGCGTAGAGGTGGCGCAGGGAGATGTGGTGGGCCTTCGCCACCGCGCCCGGTGTGAGGTCACGGTCGGTCAGATGGCGGCGCAGGTACTCCAGGATGCGTGGGCCGAGGGTCTCCTCGCGGGCCGCGCGGGCCGCCACCTCCAGGTCACAGGCGTCGGCGATCACGGCCCGGACCATCTCCAGGGTGGTCGCGGCCAGGTGCTCCGCCGCCGGGCCGGTGTGCAGGTCGGGGGCGGCCGCCAGCCGGGAGAGGTAGGAGGCGCCGAGTGCCGCGACCGAGTCGCCGCCGCCGAGCACGCGCGCGGTGACATCGCCGAGCACGGCCTCCGGCAGGCCCAGTTCGGCCACCGGTATCCGGAAGAAGTGCGTGTCCACCCCGCCGTCGAAGAGCAGGGTGTACGGGCGCCGGGTGTCGTAGAAGCCGAGGGTGCCGGGCCGGATGGTGGCCGCCCTGCCGTCCTGGACGACGCTGCTGGTCCCGGCGTGCTGGAGGCTGAGAAAGAGGCAGGGCTCCCAGTCGGCCATGGCCAGCCGCAGGGACCGCTCGACGGTCGCCGGGCTGGCCCGGACGGTGCTGAGCTGGACGCGTCCGATGCCGGTGATCGACACCTCGCAGTACACGTCCTCGGGCCGCTCGGGCAGCGCGATGTGCACCGGTACGACGCGGTCCCGGATCGTCTGCCGTATCGCCTCGGCCCGGTCGTCGACGGTGTACGTCGAGGTGCTCCAATGCGACTTCATGCCTGGCCGGGAGCGTAACCGACCGGGGTGACGGGCAGAAAGGCCCGTGCGCGCGGGCGGGGAGCCGGTGTGCACGGCACGCAGACGGCCGTGCACGCAACACCGGTTTCCGTGCCGCGCCGGGCGCCTATTCTCGGGGCGGGCCGCGCCTGCCGTGGCCGACGTCGACCGTTCGAGCAGCCCAGAGGAACCGATCATGACGGCCGTGACCTTCGACGTACGGGATCTGGCCCCGATGGATCGGGCCGAGGCGCTCCGTGCCGCCGTCGGCCCCTCGGTCCTGTGGGTCGACGTCGACCACCACCCCGCCATCGGCGCCATCGCCGCGCGGGGCCTGATCCGCCGGGTCGGCGGGCTCACCCAGTTCTCCGCCCGGACCACTCCCCTGACGATCCGGCGCACCGCCCGGCAGACCCGGGACGGCTCCGAGGCGCGGCTGATCCTGGCCGTGCAGCGGTCGGGCACCGCCACGGTCGCACAGTACGGCCGTCAGGCGGTCGTCCGCCCCGGCGACCTGGTCCTCGTGGACAGCTCGCGGCCCTTCACCGCCGTCAACGCGAACGGAACCCACCACCACTACTTCTGCGTGCCGCGTGCCCGTCTCGCCCTGCCCGACCGGCTGCTCGGGCAGATCACGGCGACCCGGCTCGGGCCGGCCAACCCCGTGGCCGCCCTGGCGGCGGCCCATCTCTCGCGACTGGCCGACTCACGCGCGCTGCCGGAGAGTCCCGCCGCGCAGCGGCTGGACCGGTCGACCGTCGAACTGGTCCGGGCGGTGATCACCACCCAGCTGGGTGCGGCGGATCTGGCCCGCGGTCCGCTGGACGACACGCTGGCGCTGCGGATCATGGAGCACGTACGGTTCCATGCCGACGATCCCGCGCTGAGCGCGGCGCGGATCGCTGGGGAGTTCGGCATCTCCGTCCGGCACCTGTATGCCGTCCTCGCCCGCTCGGGCATCGAGCTGGGCGAGTGGATCCGCGCCCGCCGGCTGGAGGCGTGCCGCGCCGACCTGGCCGACCCGCACAAGCTCCGGCATACAGTCGCCTCCGTGGCCCGCGGTCGCGGCTTCGCCGACGCCAGTCACTTCGGGCGGCTGTTCAAGGAGGCCTACGGCATCTCGCCGGGCGAATGGCGCGCGCGGCACCACCCGGGCGACGGCACCCGGACCTGAGCAGCCGGACAGGCGGAAGGAGTGCCATGTCTCACGACACGTGCCACGACATGTCTCACGAGCTGTCCCCGGCCGGCACCCGGTTCCTCGGCCGTACCGCCGAACTGGCCGCGGTGCGGGATGTCGTCGCGCGGGCGGACGGCGGCGACGGCGGGGTGCTGACGGTGCGCGGTGAGCCCGGCGTCGGCAAGACGTCGCTGTTGCGGACCGCGGTGGCCTTGGCCGGCTCCGCCCGGGTGAGCCACATCGCGGCGATCGAGTCCGAGTCGGACCTGCAGTACGCGGGACTGCAGCTGCTGCTGTCGCCGTTCATGGCCGGTCTGCCCGCCCTGCCCGAGCCGCAGCGTCGGGCGCTCGGCACCGCGTTCGGCCTGGAGTCCGGTCCCGCGCCGCAGCGTTTCCTGGTCGGCCTCGCCACGCTGGGCCTGCTGGATGAGGCGGCGGCCGGGCAGACCGTCGTCTGCGTCGTGGACGACGCCCAGTGGCTGGACAGGGAGTCCGCGGACACCCTGGCCTTCGTGGCCCGCCGCGCCGGAGCCGGCCGTATCGCCCTGCTGTTCGGCATCCGTGACCCCGACGGCGACGGCGGCCCGGTCTTCGCCGGGCTGCCGGAGCTCCGCCTGGAGGGGCTCCCGGCGGACATCGCCAGAGACCTGATCAGCGGTGCGCACATCGACGACCGGGTCGCCGAGCGGCTGGTCTCGGGCACCCGCGGCAATCCGCTGGCCCTGCTGGAACTGGCCCGGGAACTGTCGGCCGAGCAGCTGGCGGGCGCGGCGGCGCTCCCGGACCCACTGCCGGTGGGGCGCCGTCTCGAAGAGGTCTTCCGGCGCAGGGTGGCAGCGGTCCCGGCCGCCACCAGGACCCTGTTGCTGGTGGCCGCCGCCGAGACCTCCGGGAACGCCCACCTCGTATGGCGGGCCGCGGGCCGGATGGGTGCCGGGCGGGCGGCGGCCGTGGTGGCCGAGGAGCGGGGGCTCCTGGTGCTCGGGCAGGGGGTCGGGTTCCGGCATCCGCTGCTGCGCTCGGCGGTGTACCACGGTGCGTCGGCCGAGGAACGCCGGCTGGCCCACGAGGCGCTGGCCGCCGAGGAGGGCGACCCGGACCGCCGGATCTGGCACCGGGCGCTGGCCGCGGTCCACCCCGACGAGGACCTCGCCCATGACCTGGAACAGTCGGCGCGGCGGGCGGTGGACCGCGGTGGCTACGCCGCCTCGGCGCGGCTGCTGGGCCGGGCCGTGGAACTGACCACGGACGAGGCGCGCCGGCCCGGCAGACTGCTGGCGGCGGCGCGCGCGACCCTGGAGACCGGCAACCCGGTCGCCGCCGAGGCCATGCTCCGGCAGGTCGCTCCGCTGCCTCGGGCCGGGTCCGGACGGGCGGAGCGGCTACGGCTGCTCGCCGCGATCCGGTTCGCCCAGGGGCAGGTACGGGAGACGGTCCCACTGCTGCTGGAGGCGGCGGAACTGCTGCTCCCGGGCGACGAACGGGCGGCCCGCGACACGCTGTTCCAGGCGCTGGAGGCGGCCACCTGGACCGGCAAGGCCGACATGACGACGGTGGCACGGGCCGTACGCGCGCTGACATCCGCCGCCCCGGACTCCGCCTCTGCGGACTCCGCCTCTCCGACCGACCTGATCAGCGCGGCGCTGACCGCCCGACTGCTCGACGGTCCCGAGGCCGCCTACCCTCTCTACCGGCGTTGCGTGCGGAGCCTGCTCGGCAGCGAGGATCTGCGCGGTTTCAACCTGGGCAGTGTGCTCGCCGGCGAGATGTGGGACCTGGAGGGCCTGCTGGCGCTCACCTCACGCTGGGTCGAACTGGCCCGGGCCCGGGACGCGCACGGCGCCCTGTCGCTGGCGCTGCTGCTGCGGGCCATACCCGAGCTGTGGCGCGGCAACTTCACGGCGGCGGCGGAGTTCGGCCGGGCCGCGGCCGACCTGTCCGATCTGACGACACGGCAGCAGGGGCGTACGGGCGGCGGTGCCGAGTTGCTGTACTGCGTGACCGGGCCCGAGCGGGCCGCGAGGGAGGCGGCCGGGGCCCATATCCGAGAGGCGACGGCCGCGGGCCGGGAGCATTACGGCGCCCTCGTCCCGCACCTGGCCCTGTGCCAGCTGGAGGTGGCGCTGGGCGACTACCCGGCCGCGCTGACCCATGGACGGCGGGTGTTCGCCGCCGACACCCCCGGGCCGACCAGCGCGAACGTCCTACCGGAACTGGTCGAGGCCGCCCAGCGGTCCGGGGACCCGGAGACCGCGCAGGCCGCGCTGACCCGACTGCACACCGTCGCGACCGCCAGCGGCACCCCCATGGCCCTGGGCCTGCTGGCCCGCTCGCGCGCGCTGGTCGCGGACGACGACGAGGCCGAGAAGCTGTACCTGGAGGCGATCGCGCACCTGGAGGCGTCCGCGGCCCGGCCGCAGACTGCCCGCGCGCACCTCGTCTACGGCGAGTGGCTGCGCCGGCGGCGCCGGCGGCGGGAGGCGCGGGACAGTCTGCGGACCGCTCTCGCCCTGTTCGAGGCCATGGGCGCCGAGTTCTACATCCGGCGCGCCCGGACCGAACTGGCCGCCACGGGCGCGCGGTTGCGGCACCGTCCGGTGGAATCCGCCGTCCATCTCACTCCGCAGGAGGCGCGGATCGCCCGGCTGGCCGCCGCGGGCGCCCCGAACCGGGACATCGCGGCGCAGTTGTTCCTCAGCCCCAGCACCGTCGAGTACCACCTGCGCAAGACCTTCCGGAAGCTGGGCGTGACGGCCCGAGGACAACTGCGGGACGCGCTGGCGGCACTCGTAGACAGGGGTGCCGGGGGTGACGGGGGTGCCGGGGGTGATCCGGGCGACGCGGCCGGGTCCGGGGCCCGGGGGCCGTAGGACGGGCGGACTACGGGTCTCAAGGATTCGGCGGGCCCGGCCCGGGACCTACGGTGACGGCACATGCCTCTTCCGGCTTGCTCCGGCTTCCCCGACGAAGGGATCACCATGCGCGGTACGGGCCCGCCGTTCACGACCCGACACCCAGGGCCCGCCGCAGGGACTCCTGGTCGATGAACTCGTACTGCTCGACGATCGCCCCGGCCTGCCAGCGGCAGACCGTGGTGAACGCGACGTCGAAGGTCCGGCCGGTCGCCGCCGCCTCGGTCCCGTCGGGGAGCCGTACCGGCCGCGTCACGCGCCCGCGCAGCCGGGCGACGGTGCAGGTCTGGTCACCGTGTCCGAACGCGGCCACGTAGGGCTGGGTGACCACGTGGTTCTCCGGGAAGAGGGTGCAGAACTCGCGTGCCCGGACGACGTGTTCGGCCCGTCCGTGCGGGTCTTCGTCACCGGCCGCCCAGGCCGTCAGGTCCGGGGCGAGGAGCGCTTCGTACGCATCCCAGTCGCGTTCGTTCCACGCGTCGTCGATGGCCCGCATCCGGGTCAGGTTGGAGATCATCTCGGCGCCCTGCCGCCTTTCGTAGCCGCTCCGGTGCACCGGGACCGGCGCACCGGGAGCCATTCCAGGGCCCGGCGACCGCGTCGGGCCATACGTCACCTGACGGTCTGTCCGCCGTCGCCTTCCCGGCGGCCACTGAGCATGGTGAGGAGCCTGCATGTCCATCGAGCAGTCGTCCGGGCCCGGGCCCGTCGGCGGGGATGCCGTCGGGCTACTGGGGCGATCGGCGGACCTGGAGTTCTTCGCGGAGCTGCGTCGGCGGCTGGCGGACGGGGGCGCGGGGACGGCTGTCCTGCTGGAGGGCCCGGCCGGCGTGGGGAAGACCGCGCTGCTGGAGGCCGCCGCGGGCGGCGCACGGGCCTCGGGGTTCCGGGTGCTGCGTTTCGCCGGCGTGGAGTCCGAGGTCACGCTGGCCTACTCCGGCCTGCACCAGCTGCTCTTCGGCATGCGTGACGGCTTCGACCGGCTGCCGCCGGGGCAGCGCGCGGTACTGGAGGGGATCCTCGGCAGCTCGGTGGCCCAGGCACCGCCGGAGCGTTTCGCGGCCTCCGTCGCCGTAGTCGAAGCCCTGCGGCGCACGGCGGAGGACGATCCGGTCCTCGTCGTGATCGACGACGTCCAATGGCTCGACCGGGCGAGCGGCGACGTCCTGGAGTTCGTGGCGCGCCGACTGTCCGGGCTTCCGGTGGACCTGCTGGTTGCGGGCCGGGCGGGCCATGCGCACGCGCTCGATCGGCACGGACTGCTGCGCCGGCGAGTCGAGACACTGGACGAGCGGTCCGCCGCTGCCCTGCTGCGGGCGGCCCACCCCGGGCTGGCCCCGCACGCCTCCGAACGGCTGCTCCAAGAGGCCGCGGGCAATCCCTTGGCGCTGCTGGAGCTGCCGGCCCTGCTGACCCGGGAGCAGTTCACCGGTGCCGCCCCGCTGCCGCTGTCCCTGCCCGTGGACGACCGGCTGGAGGCGCTCTTCGCTCCGCGGCTCCGTGAACTACCCGCGGCCACCTTGGAGTTGCTGCTGGTCGCCGCGCTGGAGGGGACCGGCGGACTACGCACGATCTGGGCGGCGTATCCGGGCGGGATGGAAGAGGCCGACGCCGCGCTCCTGGCCGCCGAGGAGGCAGGCCTGGTGCGGGTGGACGCACGGGCCGGCCGACTGGTCTTCCGGCATCCGCTGGTCCGCTCGGCCGTCGTACGCACCTGCCGGCCCGGTCGACGGCGGGCGGCGCACCGCGCTCTGGCCGAAGCACTGGAGCGGGACCCGGAACGCCGGATCGGGCACCTGGTCGCCGCCTCCTTGGGGCCCGAGGAGCACCTCGCGGCCGATCTGGAGCAGGCGGGGCACGCGGCGCTGGGGCGCGGCAGCGCCACCCTCGCGGTGACCGCGCTGCGCCGGGCCGCGGAGCTCAGCCCGGAGCCGGCCGAGCGCAGCCGACGGCTGGCGCACGCGGCGTACGCCGCAGCCCAGTCCGGCGCCCTCGACGTCACCGCGGTCCTCGTCGATGACGGGTACTGGGAGCGGGCCTCGCCCCAGGACACCGCGCGCGCCACCCTGGCCAGGGTGTACGCGCTACTGGAGACGGATGGGGACGCGACGGCCGCGCACCGGCTGCTGACCGGTGTGATCGACGGACTGCTCGCCGCCGGGACGGACGGCGCCGAGACCGGTGGTGCCGAGCCGCAGCCGTCGCCCGCTGCGGTCCGCGAGGTCGTCGGCGAACTGCAGTTCCTGCTCACGCTGGTGGCGTTCTACGCCCAGCGGACCGACCTGTGGCCGGAGGTGCTGGAACGCTGCCAGGACGCCCCCGACCAGGTGCGGCTCTACTGCCTGGCCTTCGACGCCCCGCAGGAGCGGGCGCCGGAGGTCCGGCGGCGGATCCGGCGGGCGTTCGCCGCCCTCCCGCCCGACGCGGGCCCCCGGCCGGTCACCCAGCTCTCCATGCTCAGCGTCTACTTCGACGAGGCCTCCGAGTACCGCGAGCACTGGATGCGGGTCGCCCGGCGCTCCCGGGAGGGCGGCACCTTCGTGCAGTGGTCCTACGGCACCATCCTCCTCGGTCACGAGGCCTTCTTCGCCGGCCGTTTCACCGAGGCCGAGGCGCTGGCCCGGGAGGGCCTGGCGATGGCGGAGGAGCTGGGGCACCGCCTCGCGGGGTTCCGGCTTGCCTCCCAGCTCGCCCTGGTGGCGGCCGTCCGGGGCGACGCCGAGACCGTCGGCACGCTCACCCGCACCATCCTCGCCTGGAGCGAACCGCGCCGGCTGGGCCTGCTCCAGGTATCGGCCCGGCAGGCCCGCGCGCTGCTCGCCCTGGGGCAGGGGGACTACGAGACGGCGTACCGCGACTGCGCGCTGGTCAGCCCGCCCGGAACCCTCCCCCCGCTCAACCCGCGCGCGATCTGGTCGGTGTACGACCTGGTGGAGGCGGCCGTGTACACGGGCAGGACCGCCGAGGCACGCGTCCACGTCGCGATGGCGCGGAGCGCGTGTCTCGGTGAACTCTCGCCTCGGCTTGCGCTGTTGACACACGCGGCGGCGGCCCTCGCCGGTCCGGTGGAGACGGCCGAGGCCGGATTCCGGCGGGCGCTGGCGGTCGCCGACGTCCACGCCCCCTTCGACCGGGCCCGGGTCCAGCTCGCCTTCGGCCGTTGGCTGCGCGCCCACGGCCGCGACCCGGAGGCCGCCCGCGAGCACCTGACGGCCGCACTGCACACGCTGGAGGAGCTGGGCGCCGCGCCCTGGGCCTCCGCGGCCGGTACGGAGCTCGCCGCCCTGACGCCGCCGGCGGAGCCGGAACCACTCGGCGAGGAAGGCCTGTTGACCCCCCAGGAACTCCAGATCGCCGACCTGGCGGCCACCGGACTCAGCAACAAGGAGATAGGCGCCCGGCTGTACATCTCCCCGCGCACGGTCAGCACCCACCTGTACAACATCTTCCCGAAGCTGGGCATCCGCTCCCGCGCGGCGCTGCGCGACGCCCTCGGAGCCCAGGTCCGGGCGGAGTGCGGCGGAGAATACGTCGAATACGTCGACAGACCCGTCATCTGACGGTCGCGACCCGCGTCCCGCGCTTCCTAGCCTGCCGCCATGTCCGCACACGATGAACAGCAGATCCAGGCCGCCAACGACTCCGGCAGGACACCCGTGGTATTCGTCCACGGGCTGTGGCTGCTGCCCAGCAGCTGGGACCGCTGGGTGGAGTACTTCGACCAGGCGGGTTACGCCGCCGTCTCGCTCTCCTGGCCCGACGACCCGGAGACCGTGGCGGAGGCCAACAGCCACCCCGAGGTGTTCGCCGGCAAGACCGTCGGGCAGGTCGCCGACCATCTGGCGGCCCTGATCGGCCGCCTCGACCGCAAGCCCGCCGTCGTCGGCCACTCCTTCGGCGGCCTGCTCACCCAGATACTCGCCGGCCGCGGCCTGTCCGCCGCCTCGGTCGCCATCGACCCGGCCCCCTTCCGCGGCGTCCTGCCCCTGCCCGTGTCCGCGCTCCGCTCGTCCGCGCCGGTACTGAGCAACCCGGCCAACCGGCACCGGGCGGTCCCGCTCACCTTCGAGCAGTTCCGCTACGCCTTCGCCAACGCGGTCAGCGAGGAAGAGGCCAAGGAGCTCTTCGAGACGTTCGCCGTCCCGGCGCCCGGCGCCCCGATCTTCCAGGCCGCCACCGCCAACCTCAACCCCTGGACGGAGGCGAAGGTCGACACCGAGAACCCCGACCGCGGCCCGCTGCTGATCATCTCCGGCGAGAAGGACCACACCGTTCCGTGGGCCATCGCCAACGCGTCCTACAAGCAGCAGCTGCACAACCCCGGCGTCACCGAGATCACCGAGATCCCGAACCGGGGCCACGCCCTCACCATCGACAGCGGCTGGCAGGAAGTCGCGGAAACGGCCCTGACGTTCGTCCACCGCTTCGCCTGACGGGATCCCGCCCGCCGCTCTCGCCCCGAAGGGTGTGAGCGGCGGCTCGACCCCACGGCCTCCAGAGACAGGAACGCCACACCACCGTGTCCAAGTCCAACGCCCCGGCCCCGACGCCGATGCCGGCCTGGCTGCCCAGAGCGATCGCCGTCGCTCTCGTCCTCACGGCGGTGTTCGAGATGACGGTCTGGGCCGCCCGGCAGCTCGTCGGCCTCGGAGTGCTGCTGCTGGTCTCCTTCTTCCTGTCGATGGTGATGGAGCCGGCTGTGTCGCGCCTCCAGGCCCGCGGCATGGGCCGGGCCGCCGCGACCCTGCTCGTGTTCGCGGTGACCGTGGCCTCGCTCGCCGGTTTCGCCACCGCCGTGCTCACCCTGCTGATCGACCAGACGGCCGAGGTCTCGCACCGACTGCCGGCACTGCTCGCCACCTTTGTCGAACGGATCAACGACACCTTCGGCACGAGCCTCACCACCGACCGCCTGACCGACGACACGGGAACCGTCGAGACGTACGCCCGGCAGGCCGCCGACCACCTCTGGGGGCTGTCCACCACCGTCGTCGGCGGGGTCTTCGACCTGCTCACCGTCGGGCTCTTCGCGTACTACTTCACCGCCGACGGCCCCCGCCTGCGCCGCTCAGCCCTGTCGCTGCTCCCTCCGCAACGGCAGCCGGCCGCGCACCGTGCCTGGACCGTCGCCTTGGCCAAGACCGGCGGCTACATGTACTCAAGGGCCCTGCTCGCCCTGTTCTCCACGCTCGCCCACACGGTGGCCTTCATGGTCCTCGGCATCCCGTACCCGGTGGCGCTGGGTATATGGGTGGGCGTCATCTCGCAGTTCGTGCCCACAGTCGGAACGTACGTGGCCGCGGCCCTGCCGACGCTGGTGGCGCTGACGGTCGAGCCCATGGACGCCCTGTGGGTGATCGTCTTCGCGACGGCGTACCAGCAGGTGGAGAACTACGCCCTGCAGCCGCGTATCACCGCCCGCACGGTCGACGTCCATCCCGCCGTGGCCTTCGGCTCCGTACTCGCCGGAGCGGCCCTGCTCGGCGCAGTCGGTGCCATCATCGCCATCCCCACCACCGCGACCCTCCAGGCCCTGGCGGCGGCGTACCTGCCCCGCTACAAGGTCGCCCCCGCCCTGGA
Source organism: Streptomyces sp. NPDC058464 (assembly GCF_042721035.1). Classification (NCBI taxonomy): domain Bacteria; kingdom Bacillati; phylum Actinomycetota; class Actinomycetes; order Kitasatosporales; family Streptomycetaceae; genus Streptomyces; species Streptomyces sp. NPDC058464. The sequence goes on along the minus strand of NZ_JBHXMA010000017.1, from coordinate 62,577 downwards.
TTCGACGGGCAACCCGCCCGAGGACCGCCCGATGTGACGGGGCGCCGACGCCGTTCAGCGGCGGCGGGGAAGACGCCGGTCCCCTGTGCCCGCTCGCGCGGCGACTCGCGTTGCCACCAGGAGCCGGGGGGGGCGCCCTGGCTCTGCTCGTTCGTCGCCGCGCCGGCATCGGGCCGCATCTCGTGGTGCCGGATCCTGGACACTCCGCGGCTGGGGCTGGGGCTGGGGCTGGCCGACGATGTTGCCGAGGTCCCCGTGGCCCAGGTCCGCCGGGTGTCGAGGACCTTGCCGAAATGGGCCGTTGGCGCGCGACCCGGCACTCGACCGGCCGCGCCGTGGAAGGCAGCCCACGCCGCGCAGTCACCAGATGTGACAACGAATCGGCCCGTCCACACCGTCAGCCTGGGCACAACTGCGCCCCCGGCCCCTGTACGGCCCTGTACGGCCCCTGGGCCTTGGCATCGGCCCTCGGGCCAGTCGCCGGGACAGCGAGCGACAACCTCGATCACTCACTCCACCGCAGGTCAGAGAGGTTCGGACTCCCCCGAGCGCCACCGGACCCCAAACCCCCGCGCAGCGGATTCAGTCCGTTCAGGCAAAGCTGACGAACCAGCACTCAAAAATGAGCGTTTTCGCAGGTCAGGGACCTGCACAGGTGGGGCGGGTGGGACTCGAACCCACGGCCGACGGATTATGAGTCCGCTGCTCTAACCGGCTGAGCTACCGCCCCATAGCGGCGTGTCGCGTACATGTGTGCGCGCCGTCTGCCGCAGCATAGCCGCTCATACGATCTCCTGCCTCGGCTGGTCGGCGAACTGCGACGTTCATGACCTTGAGGACATCCGTGCAGGCCCGGCGGTTCCCGCGGGCACGGGACGGACATGAAAAAGGACCCCATCAGGGGCCCTCGTTCAGCATGCTCCCCCGACTGGACTCGAACCAGTAACCTGCCGGTTAACAGCCGGCTGCTCTGCCAATTGAGCTACGGAGGACCGAGCTCCCCCGACTGGACTCGAACCAGTAACCTGCCGGTTAACAGCCGGCTGCTCTGCCAATTGAGCTACGGAGGAATGCCTCGTTGCATCGAACGTACCCACCTGGGTATTCGCCAGGGGGCGGGCGCTCGCTGCGACACATACATTAGCGCAAGCAGGGGGGTGCTCCGCCAATCGGTACTCCCCACGAGAATCCCCCACGAGGGAAGGGTGGCCGTCATGCGCTACAAGCTCACGTTCGTCGTCGGGCTCGCTCTGGGTTACGTGCTCGGTACCAGGGCCGGACGGGAGCGATACGAGCAGCTGAAGAAGTCGGCCCGGCAGGTCGCCCAGAACCCGGCCGTCCGCAACACCGCCGAGACCGCCGCCCAGCAGGGCCGCGTCTACGCCGGCAAGGCCTTCCACACGGTCAGCGTGAAGGTCGGCGACCACATGCCCGACTCGGTGGCGGCCCGGGTCCGCTCCCTGCGCGACCGCAACACCAACGGCGTAGCCGAGGACGACTGGGGCACGAGCAACACGTAGGCCCACTTTTCGACGCGCCCGGCTACAACCCCCTAGGGGCGCGGGCCGTGTCCGATATGCGGCTCCGCCGCGTGGGCGCGAACGGCCCCCACGCACCCGCACCCGACAGCCGGCCCTCACCCCAACGGCGCCCGTCGGCCGAACCACGGCGGAGCGTGCGGCAGAATTTCGGGCATGGGGATAGTCGCCGGGTTGGACAGCTCACCCGATTTCACTCGCATCGTGGTCTGCGACGCGGACACCGGTGCGGTGCTCCGCCAGGGATACGCACCGCACCCGGTCGACACGCCGGACGGCGCGGCGCGCCCCAGTGACGTCGACCCGCAGGCCTGGCTGCTCTCCCTCGGCGAGGCCGCCGGGGGCGGGCTCCTGGAGGGCGTGCAGGCGATCGGCGTGTCCGCGCAGCAGAACGCGCTGGTCCCGCTGGACGCGCAGGGCAACACCGTCCGTCCGGCGATGGTCGGCGGCGACAAGCGCGCCCAGGTCGCGGCCGCCGATCTCATCGACGCGCTGGGCGGCCGGGAGGCCTGGGCGCAGGCGGTCGGGTGCGTGCCGCAGGCCGCGCAGCCCGTCACCAAGCTGCGCTGGCTGGCGAAGACCGAGCCGGAGAACGCCCGGCGGACCGCCGTACTGCTGCAGGCCCACGACTGGCTGGTGTGGCAGCTGCTCGGGCGGCCGGTGCGCAGGACGACCGACCGGGGCGGGGCGTCCGGGACCGGGTACTGGTCGGCCGCCACCGGCGGCTACCGGCCCGACCTCGTCGAACTCGCCCTGGGGCACCAGACGATGCTGCCCGAGGTGATCGGGCCCTCCGACGCGGCCGGCACCACCCCGGAGGGGCTGCTGATCTCCGCGGGGACCGGCGAGACCATGGCCGCCGCCTTCGGCCTCGGGCTCGGGTTCGGGGACGCCGTGGTGTCGCTGGGCGCCTCGGGGTCGGTCATGGCCGTGCACACGGAGGCGCTCGCCGACACCTCCGGGATGATCACCTCGCTCGCCGACGCCACCGGCATGCACCTGCCGGTCGTCACCACGCTCAACGCGGTACGGGCCCTGCGCGGCACCGCCGAGCTGCTCGGGCTGTCCGACCTGGAGAGCCTCTCCGACCTGGCGATGAAGTCGACGCCGGGCTCGCACGGGCTGGTCATGCTGCCGTACCTGGAGGGCGAGCGGACGCCGAACCTGCCGCACACCGCCGGGACGCTGGCCGGGCTGCGCCGGGAGTCGATGAGGGCCGAGCATCTCGCGCGGGCCTCCTTCGAGGGCATGCTGTGCGGACTCGCCGACGCGCTGGACGTGCTGCGCAACCGGGGTGTCGAGGTGCGGCGGATCTTCCTGCTGGGGCAGGCCGCCGAGCTGCCGGCCGTACAGGCGGCGGCGCCGATGCTGTTCGGCGCGCAGGTCGTCGTACCGCAGCCCGCGGACTACGCGGCGATCGGGGCGGCCCGGCAGGCGGCCTGGGCGCTCGGGGTCTCGCAGGGGACCCTGGACCCGCGTACGCCGCCCGTGTGGCAGGGCGCGGCGGCGCAGGTCCTGGAGCCCGGTGACGAGCTGGCCGTCGGGCAGGCGGTCCGGCAGCAGTACGTCTCGGTGCGGGAGCAGACCCATCCAGGGGCGTTCCGGTCGTAAACACCACGAAGCGCACGCCTGTGTGCGCCCGCGTACGTCCGCTGTCGGGTTAATCGGTTGAGGTAACGCGGGTGGAGTGTCGGACGATAGGGGCCTAGGGCAAGCGACCCGCCTTTTTCCGGGCCAGCGACCCCGCCCCCACCGCCGACTCCGAGAGACGTAGCGTGCTCATACGACTTCTGCGGACCTATCTCAGGCCCTACAGGAAACCCATCTCCATCCTGGTGCTGCTGCAGTTCCTGCAGACCTGCGCCACCCTCTACCTGCCCACGCTCAACGCACACATCATCGACAACGGCGTCGTGAAGGGCGACACGGACTACATCCTGTCCTTCGGCGCCCTGATGATCGGCATCTCGCTCGCACAGGTCGTGTGCAACATCGGTGCGGTGTACTACGGCGCCCGGACCGCGTCGGCGCTCGGCCGGGACGTGCGGGCCGCGGTCTTCGACCGGGTGCAGTCCTTCTCGTCACGTGAGGTGGGTCACTTCGGGGCGCCCTCGCTCATCACCCGTACGACGAACGACGTACAGCAGGTCCAGATGCTGGTCCTGATGGCGTTCACGCTGATGGCGTCGGCGCCCATCATGTGTGTCGGCGGCATCGTGCTCGCCCTCGGCCTGGACGTTCCGCTGTCCGGGGTACTGGTCGCGGTGGTCCCCGTCCTCGGCATCTCCGTGGCGCTGATCGTGCGCCGGCTGCGGCCGCTGTTCCGGGCCATGCAGGTGCGGCTCGACACGGTGAACCGGGTGCTGCGCGAGCAGATCACCGGCAACCGGGTGATCCGCGCGTTCGTGCGCGACGAGTACGAGCAGGGCCGGTTCGGGAAGGCCAACAAGGACCTGACCGACATGCAGCTGGCCACCGGCAACATGCTCGCGCTGATGTTCCCGATCGTCATGACGACCGTGAACGTGTCCTCGATCGCCGTGGTGTGGTTCGGTGCCCACCGGATCGACAGCGGCCAGATGGCGATCGGTGACCTGACCGCCTTCCTCGCCTACCTCATGCAGATCGTGATGTCCGTGATGATGGCCACCTTCATGTTCATGATGGTGCCGCGCGCGGAGGTCTGCGCCGAGCGCATCGAGGAGGTCCTGGACACCGAGTCCAGCGTCGTCCCGCCGCTCGCGCCGGTCACCGAGCTGCGCCGGCACGGCCATCTGGAGATCCGGGCCGCGGGCTTCTGCTACCCGGGTGCCGAGGAGCCGGTGCTCAAGGCCGTCGACCTGGTGGCCCGGCCCGGCGAGGTGACCGCCGTGATCGGCTCCACCGGCAGCGGCAAGTCCACCCTGCTCGGCCTGGTGGCGCGCCTCTTCGACGCCACCGACGGCCAGGTCCTGGTGGACGGGGAGGACGTCTCCGGCCTCGAACCGAAGCTGCTCGCGAAGACCGTCGGCCTGGTCCCGCAGAAGCCGTACCTGTTCGCGGGGACGGTGGCGACCAACCTGCGGTACGGCAATCCGGACGCCACCGACGAGGAGCTGTGGCAGGCGCTGGAGGTGGCGCAGGCCAAGGGCTTCGTCTCCGACCTGGAGGGCGGGCTGAACGCGCCCATCGCCCAGGGCGGTACGAACGTGTCCGGCGGCCAGCGGCAGCGGCTCGCCATCGCCCGCACGCTCGTGCAGCGCCCGGAGATCTACCTCTTCGACGACTCCTTCTCCGCCCTCGACTACGCGACCGACGCCGCCCTGCGCGCCGCGCTCGCCCAGGAGACGGCCGAGGCGACCGTCGTCATCGTCGCCCAGCGGGTGGCGACCATCAGAGACGCCGACCGGATCGTCGTCCTCGACGAGGGACGTGTCGTCGGCACCGGCCGCCACCACGAACTGATGGACGGCAACGAGACCTACCGGGAGATCGTGCTCTCCCAGCTGACGGAAGCGGAGGCTGCCTGATGGCCGGGCCCATGGGACGCATGATGGCCGGGGGCGGCCCCGACCAGCGCTCGATGGACTTCAAGAACTCGGGCAAACGGCTCCTCGCCCGGTTCAAACCCGAACAGTTCACGATCTACCTGCTGCTGTTCTGCGTGGTCGTGAGCGTCACCCTCAACGTGATCGGCCCCAAGATCCTCGGCAAGGCCACCGACCTGGTCTTCGCCGGTGTCATCGGCAAGCAGATGCCGGCCGGCACCACCAAGGAGCAGGTGCTCCAGGGCATGCACGAGCGCGGTCAGGACACCGTCGCCGACATGCTCAGGAGCACCGACTTCACCCCGGGCAAGGGCATCGACTTCGGCCAGGTCGGCGACGTCCTGCTCTTCGCGCTCTGCACGTACCTCGTCGCCGGCCTGCTGATGGCGGTGGCGACCCGGATGGTCAACCGGGCCGTCAACCGCACGATGTACCGGATGCGCGAGGACGTCCAGTCGAAGCTGTCCCGGCTCCCGCTCTCCTACTTCGACAAGCGGCAGCGCGGCGAGGTGCTCTCCCGCGCCACCAACGACATCGACAACATCGGCCAGACGCTCCAGCAGTCGATGGGCCAGCTCATCAACTCGCTGCTCACCATCGTCGGCGTGCTCGCGGTGATGTTCTGGGTGTCCTGGATCCTCGCGCTGGTGGCCCTGGCCACCGTGCCGCTGTCCTTCCTGGTCGCCACCCGCATCGGCAAGCGCTCGCAGCCGCACTTCGTGCAGCAGTGGCGGACCACCGGCAAGCTGAACGCCCACGTCGAGGAGATGTACACCGGGCACACCCTGGTGAAGGTGTTCGGCCGGCAGGAGGAGTCGGCGCAGCAGTTCGCCGAGCAGAACGAGGCGCTGTACGAGGCCGGGTTCAAGGCGCAGTTCAACAGCGGTGTGATGCAGCCGCTGATGATGTTCGTGTCGAACCTGAACTACGTGCTGGTGGCGGTGGTGGGCGGCCTGCGGGTCGCGTCCGGCGCCCTGTCCATCGGTGACGTGCAGGCCTTCATCCAGTACTCCCGGCAGTTCTCGATGCCGCTGACCCAGGTCGCCTCCATGGCCAACCTGGTGCAGTCCGGTGTCGCCTCCGCCGAGCGGATCTTCGAACTCCTCGACGCGGAGGAGCAGACGGCCGACCCGGTGCCGGGCGAGCGCCCCGCCGAGCTGCGCGGCCGGGTGGCCCTGGAGCACGTGTCCTTCCGCTACGACCCGGAGAAGCCCCTGATCGAGGACCTCTCCCTCACGGTCGAGCCCGGCCACACGGTCGCGATCGTCGGCCCGACGGGCGCCGGCAAGACCACGCTGGTGAACCTCCTCATGCGGTTCTACGACGTCTCCGGCGGCCGGATCACCCTCGACGGCGTCGACATCACCCGCATGTCCCGGGACGAACTCCGCGCCGGGATCGGCATGGTGCTCCAGGACACCTGGCTGTTCGGCGGCTCGATCGCGGAGAACATCGCGTACGGCGCCTCTCGCGAGGTCACCCGGGGCGAGATCGAGGAGGCGGCGCGGGCGGCCCACGCGGACCGGTTCGTGCGCACCCTCCCCGAGGGCTACGACACCGTCATCGACGACGAGGGCACGGGCGTCAGCGCCGGTGAGAAGCAGCTCATCACCATCGCGCGGGCGTTCCTGTCCGACCCGACGATCCTCGTCCTCGACGAGGCGACGTCGTCCGTCGACACCCGTACCGAGGTGCTGATCCAGAAGGCGATGGCCAAACTGGCGGACGGGCGGACGTCGTTCGTCATCGCCCACCGGCTGTCGACGATCCGGGACGCGGACACCATCCTGGTGATGGAGAACGGCTCGATCGTCGAGCAGGGCGCGCACGCGGAGCTGCTGGCGGCGGACGGGGCGTACGCCCGGCTGTACAAGGCGCAGTTCGCGCAGGCGGTGGCGGAGGTGGACTGAGCGGGTGCGGCACGGGTGGGGACGCTTACCGGCGCTTGCAGGGTGCCGCGGCGCCCACCCGTGCCGCCCTGCGGCGCGCCTGCCCGCAGCCAGGTCGTGCCCCGTGAGGGGCGCGGGGAACTGCGCGAGCAACCCCCACGCACCCGCACCCGGCGTCAGTCCAGATAGCCCCTCAGCTGGTCCGCAAAGGCGTGATCCCGCAGCTTGTTCAGAGTCTTCGACTCGATCTGCCGGATCCGCTCCCGCGTCACCCCGAAGATCCGCCCTATCTCCTCCAGCGTGCGTGGCCGGCCGTCGGCCAAGCCGTACCGCAGCTGGACGACCTTCCGCTCCCGCTCCCCGAGCGTGGACAGCACCGCCTCCAGGTGCTCCCGCAGCAGCAGGAACGCCGCCGACTCCACCGGGCTCGCAGCGTCGCCGTCCTCGATGAGGTCGCCGAGGGCGACGTCGTCCTCCTCGCCCACCGGGGCGTGCAGGGACACCGGCTCCTGCGCCAGCCGCAGCACCTCGCCCACCCGTTCCGGCGCCAGGTCCAGGTGCGCGGCGACCTCGTCGGGTGTCGGCTCGTAGCCCCGCTCCTGCAGCATCCGGCGCTGGACGCGGACGACCCGGTTGATCAGCTCCACCACGTGCACGGGGACCCGGATGGTGCGGGCCTGGTCGGCCAGGGCACGGGACATGGCCTGGCGGATCCACCAGGTGGCGTACGTCGAGAACTTGTAGCCGCGGGCGTAGTCGAACTTCTCGACGGCGCGGATCAGCCCGAGGTTGCCCTCCTGCACCAGGTCGAGCATGGTCAGGCCCCGGCCGACGTACCGCTTCGCGACCGACACGACCAGCCGCAGGTTCGCCTCGATGAGGCGGCGCTTGGCCATGCGGCCCATGACGACCAGCCGGTCCAGGTCCAGCGCCAGTTCGCTGTCGAGGTCGGGGGCGCCGGCCAGCTTCTCCTCGGCGAACAGGCCGGCCTCGACGCGGCGGGCGAGTTCGACCTCCTCGGCGGCGGTGAGCAGCGGGATACGGCCGATCTCGCGCAGATACTGGCGGAACAGGTCCGAGGAGGGGCCGGCGGTGTCGGCGCGGGCGGCGGCGCGCGACGCGGCGGGCTCGGGCTCGGGCTCGGACTCCGTGTCGGGAGCGTCGGGGGCGTCGGCCGTGAGCTCCTCCGGAGCCGGGCCCTCCGGCTCGGTCTCGGGGTGCAGCGCGGCCCGGCTCTGCGGCGGTACGCCGGCATAGCCGCCGCTGTCGGCTTCCGGATCGTCCGTGAGCGTGCTGCTGCTGTCTGTCTGGGTCAGGGTCTGGGTCTGCACGGGGGCGACCTCCAGGATGATCGCTGCCAGGGGGTACGGCAGCGGTACTTCGGGAGCGGAGACGACGGCCTCGCCGCTGTCCGTCCCGTACGCGATGAGTGGAACGGCGGGGGTGTGGGACCCGTCCGGGACGGGCCGGCCGCGCTCCGAGGACTCAGGCACCGCCCCCAGTGTGGGGGAAGACACATCGCCGCCACGAGGGGCGTGCGGTGACTTTTTGCGTCCGGTCCGTGACCGCGCGGTTATCCCGTCGGCCGAGCGGGGCTCAGAGGGCGGCCGGGCCCTGCTCGCGCAGCGCCTGCCCGTACTGCTGGAGGACCCACAACTCGTTCTGCACGGAGGTGAGTTGGGCGGGGTCGCCGCCGTTGCCGAGGCGGGTGAGGGTGATCTGGATCTCGTGGATGCGGCGGTCCACGGCCCGGCGGCGGACGGTCACGAGTTGTTCGCCCGCGTAGTTCTCGTCGACGGTGCGGCGCATGATCGCCTCGACGGCGAGCTCGGTGACCATCGCCCGGACCGCGTCGTCGGCGGCCGCCTCGCGGACCCGGACCAGGTACTCCTGCGGATCCTGCACGCCGTACTCGGCGCCGCCCGCCTCCATGATGGTCTGGCGTACGGCCGCGTAGGGCTCGGCGGTGAACTCGTCGATGCCGTACGCGTCGAAGGCCGGGGAGACCAGCTCGGGGCGCTGGAGGGCGAGCTTCAGCAGCTCGCGCTCGGTGGCGAAGACGGCGTTGCGGAGGTTGAGGGCCGGGCCGGAGACGGCCGGGCGGGAGCCGCCGGTGTCATATGACGGCTGCTGCGGGCCGCGCCCCGGGGCGGAGGTCCTGCCGCCGCCCTTCTCGCGGGCCCAACGGGCCAGCTGGGCCACTCTCTTCACCACGAACTGGGTGTCGAGGATGCCGAGCATGCCGGCCAGCTGGACGGCGACCTCGTGCTGGGCACCGCTGTTCTTGATCCGGGCGACGATCGGCGCCGCCTCGTCAAGGGCGGCCGCGCGACCCGCGGGCGTGTCGAGGTCGTAGCGGGCCACGATCTGGCGGAGCGCGAACTCGAAGAGCGGGGTGCGGGGTTCGGCCAGGTCGGCGACCGCCTCGTCGCCCTTGGCGAGGCGCAGCTCGCAGGGGTCCATGCCGTCGGGGGCGATGGCGATGTACGTCTCGGCGGCGAACTTCTGGTCGTCCTCGAAGGCGCGCAGGGCCGCCTTCTGCCCGGCCGCGTCACCGTCGAAGGTGAAGATCACGCGGGCCGAGCCGTTGTCCATCAGCAGGCGCCGCAGGATCTTGATGTGCTCGCCGCCGAACGCCGTGCCGCAGGTGGCGATCGCGGTCGTCACCCCGGCCAGGTGGCAGGCCATGACGTCGGTGTAGCCCTCGACCACGACCGCGCGGCTGGCCTTCGCGATGTGCTGCTTGGCGAGGTCGATGCCGTAGAGGACCTGGGACTTCTTGTAGATCGCGGTCTCGGGCGTGTTGAGGTACTTGGGCCCGTTGTCCGCCTCGTACAGCTTGCGGGCGCCGAAGCCGACGACCTCGCCGCCGATGTCCCGGATCGGCCACATCAGGCGGCCCCGGAACCGGTCGATGGGCCCGCGCCGCCCTTCCTGCGACAGCCCGGACAGCAACAGTTCCTTGTCGGTGAAGCCCTGGCCGCGCAGATAGCGGGTGAGGTGGTCCCAGCCCTGCGGGCTGTAGCCGACGCCGAAGTGGACGGCGGCGGCCTGGTCGAAGCCGCGCTCGGCGAGGAAGAGCCGGCCGGTCTCGGCCTCGGGGCTGGTGGCGAGCTGCTCCGCGTACCAGACCGCGGCGATCTTGTGCGCCTCGACCAGCCGGATCCGCTCGCCGCGCTGGTGGGCCGGGTTGTACCCGCCCTCCTCGTAGCGCAGGGTGATGCCGGCCAGGCCGGCCAGCCGCTCCACCGCCTCAGAGAAGGAGAGGTGGTCCACCTTCATGACGAAGGTGAGGGTGTCGCCGCCCTCCTGGCAGCCGAAGCAGTGGAAGAGTCCCTTGCTCGGGCTGACCTGGAAGGACGGCGACTTCTCGTCGTGGAACGGGCACAGTCCCTTGAGGTTCCCGCCGCCCGCGTTGCGCAGCTGGAGGTACTCGGACACGACGGCGTCGATCGGGACCGCGTCCCGTACCGCCTTCACATCCTCGTCATTGATCCGTCCGGCCACGGATGAATTCTACGGTCACCGAAGCGCCCCAAAGGGGCGCGGGGAACTGCGCGACCAGCCCCCCACGCACCCGCACCCGCGAGACGACAGACCCCGGCAACCCTTTAGACGAGCGATTCCAACGGCACATGCGGATCCGCCAACGCGTCCGTGTCCACCACAGCCCCCGAAGTGATCAGCTTCTGGATCGGCTCTGTGACATCCCACACGTTCACGTTCATCCCGGCCAGCACCCGCCCCTCCTTCACCCAGAACGCGATGAACTCCCGCTTCCCCGCGTCCCCCCGGATCACCACCTGGTCGTACGACCCCGGCGGCGCCCACCCGCTGTACTCCATGCCCAGGTCGTACTGGTCGGTGAAGAAGTAGGGCACCCGGTCGTACGCGACGTCCTGCCCCAGCATCGAGCGGGCCGCCGCCGGGCCGCCGTTCAGCGCGTTGGCCCAGTGCTCCACGCGGAGCCTCGTGCCGAACAGCGCGTGCGGGAAGGCGGCCACGTCGCCGGCCGCGTAGATGTCCGGGTCGGAGGTCCGCAGCCGTTCGTCGACGACGACGCCCCCGCCCTGCGCCCGGTCGGCCAGCTCCAGCCCGGCCGCCTCGGCCAGCCCGACCCGCGGCGCGGCGCCGATCGCGGCGAGCACGTCGTGGGCCGGGTGCTCCTCGCCGTCGTCGGTGCGCGCGGCGAGCACCATGCCGTCCTGGCCGACGATCTCGGTGAGCCGCACCCCGAAGCGGAACCGGACCCCGTGCTCCTCGTGCAGCTGCGCGAAGACGTTGCCCAGTTCGGGTCCGAGGACGCTGTGCAGCGGAGTCTGCCCGTGCTCGATGACGGTGGCCTCGGCACCGTACGTCCGGGCCGCCGCCGCGACCTCCAGGCCGATCCAGCCGGCGCCCGCGATGACCAGGTGCCCGTTGTCCCGGCCGAGGGCGGCGAGGACGCCCTTGAGGCGCTCGGCGTGCGCGAGGCGGCGCAGGTGGTGGACGCCGGCCAGGTCGGTGCCGGGGATGTCGAGGCGGCGGGGCTCCGCTCCGGTGGCGAGCAGCAGCTTGTCGTAGCGGACCAGCGTGCCGTCGTCGCCGAACCGGACGGTCTTCGCGGCGCGGTCGATGCGGTCGACGGTCTGGCCGAGGTGCAGTTCGATGTCGTGCTGCGCGTACCAGGCGGGCTCGTGCACGAAGACGCTGTCGCGTTCCTCCTTGCCGAGCAGGTATCCCTTGGAGAGCGGCGGGCGCTCGTACGGGTGGTCGCGTTCGTCGCAGATCAGTATCACCCGGCCGCTGAAGCCCTCGGCTCGGAGCGTCTCGGCCGCCTTCGCGCCGGCGAGTCCGCCTCCGACGATGACGAAAGTCTGGTCCGCGTCGACCACTTGATGCCTCCTCGTAAGGGTGCCGCCACATATGCCGCCCACATGCGCCGCACTGTGAGCCTCCCGCACGCAGCGTGATGCGGGAAGAGGGAATGACCCCCGCTGACGCGATCTTGCCCCGATCAGGCCACCGAGGGTCGCAGAGAGTCACAAAGTGTTCACATACGTCCCGTCAGTCGCGCGTGCAGCGACTGCGCGGAGGCGTCGGTGAGCGACGCGATCTGATCGACGATCACCCGCTTGCGGGCGTGGTCGTCACCGGCCGCGTCGAACAGCGTCCGGAACTGCGGGTCGAGCCCGTCCGGCGCGCGGGCGGTGAGCGCCTCGGCGAGTTCGGCGACGACGACCCGCTGGTCGGCACGGAGCCGCTCCTGCTCGGCGCGCTGCATGACGTACCGGTGGGCGATGGCCTTGAGTACCGCGCACTCCATTCTGGTCTCGCGCGGTACGACGAGTTCCGCGCCGTACCGGGTGAGCCGGCCGGTGCCGTAGGCCTCGCGGGTGGCGCCCTCCGCGGCCAGGCAGAACCGGCCGATGAGCTGGCTGGTGGCGTCCTTGAGGCGGGCCTGGGCGACCGCGGTGCCGTCGTAGCCGTGCGGCCACCACTCCTCGTCCTGGAGCCGGTCGAGGGCGGCGGCGAGTTCGGCGGGGTCGGTGTCGGCGGGCACGTACAGGCCGACGGCGACGGCGAACACCGCCTGCCGTTCCGGCTCCGCGTGCAGGCAGTCGGGGTCGATGTGACCGGCGTGCAGGCCGTCCTCGACGTCGTGCACGGAGTACGCGACGTCGTCCGACCAGTCCATGACCTGGGCCTCGAAGCAGGTCCGGGTGCCGGGGGCCTCCTTGCGGACCCAGTCGAAGACCGGCCGGTCGTCCTCGTACACACCGAACTTGGGCGAGGCCGGCGCGGTGGGGTGCGCGCCGCGCGGCCACGGGTACTTGGTGGCGGCGTCCAGGGCGGCGCGGGTGAGGTTGAGGCCGACGGAGCCCTCGGGGGTGAACCGCTTGGGCTCGATGCGGGTGAGGAGCCGCAGGGACTGGGCGTTGCCCTCGAAGCCGCCGCAGTCGTCCGCGAACTCGTTCAGCGCCTGTTCGCCGTTGTGGCCGAAGGGCGGGTGGCCGAGGTCGTGGGAGAGGCAGGCGGCCTCCACGAGGTCGGGGTCGCAGCCGAGGGCGGCGCCCAGCTCCCGGCCGACCTGGGCGCATTCGAGGGAGTGGGTGAGGCGGGTGCGGGGGCTGGCGTCCCATGCCTGGGCGGGGGTGCCGGGGGTGACGACCTGGGTCTTGCCGGCGAGCCTTCTCAGGGCGGCGGAGTGCAGGATGCGGGCGCGGTCGCGCTGGAAGGCGGTGCGGCCGGGGCGTTTGTCGGGTTCGGGGGCCCAGCGGTCGGCTGACGCCGGGTCGTAGGCCGAAGAGGGTGCGGGTGCGGGGACTGCCATGGTTCGACAGTACGGGGCGGTAGTGACAAATGGGTGTTTGGTGGGCCTACCCGTCTGCCGGGTTGGGTTGCGGGTGCGGGTGCGGGTGCGTTGTGGTTGATCGCATAGTTCCCCGCGCCCCTTTTAGGTCGGCCCAGTGGACCCACCTTCTTGGGGGCGCGGGGAACTGCGCGACAAGCCCCCACGGACCCGCAGCCGCAAACGCACCCCTAGGCGGCTACCGTCACCGGCGTTCCCAGTGCCCGCTCGTAGCGGTGGAGGATCAGCTCGGCCATCGCGTCGTGGGCTCCCAGCGGGGCCGCCGCGATCCACGGGGCGTGTGCCGCGCACTCCGTCGCGAAGCGGCCCGGGGCCGTGAAGTAGGAGGCGAGGGCGATGCGGTGGCGGCCCCGCGCACGCAGAGTGGTGACCGCTTCCTGGACCGTCGGCGCGGCCGCGGAGGCGTAGGCCGGGAGGACCGGGACGCCCAGGCGGGCGGCGAGGAGGTCGGCCATGCGGCTGGTGTCGACCCTGGCGTCGGGGTCGCGGGAGCCGGCCGCCGCCAGGACCACGGCGCTCGCGGGGCGGGGACGCCAGCCCGCCTCCAGCAGGCGGGCGTGCAGGACGTCGGCCAGGAGAGGGTGCGGGCCCAGCGGGGCGGCGATGCGCGTCCGGGCGTCGGCGGCGGCCGCCAGCTCCGGGATGTCCCGCTTGACGTGGTAGCCACGGCCGAGGAGGAGCGGGACGAGGACGGCCTCGGTGTTCCCGAGGGCGGCGAGGGTGTCCGGGAGCAGCGGCTCGTTCAGTTCGATGTGACCGAGGTGCACGGACAGCCCGGGGCGCAGCGCGCGCACCCGGTCCATGAGCGTCCGCACGGTGCTGAGCGCGCGCGGGTCGCGGCTGCCGTGGGCCACCAGGACCAGGGCGGGCGGGCCGGGGCGCGGGGAGAGGTCGGTCACCGTCATGCGAGGATCCTCGCCGGGAGAGGTTGCACGCCCGTTGCCTGACCGTCACGAGTCTTTTCGGGCGCATCACGGCACGAACCAGCACGCTGTGAGCGAACCGGAGCGTCCCGCGCTGCGTCCTCCAAGGTCGAAGCCCACAGGGGGGAACACGCGTATGAAGATCCGCCGGCCGCGACTGCCGCGGACCCGTGCCGGTCGGCGGCGCCTGGTGCAGGGTGTGATGGCCGGATGCGTGCTGGCGCTGCTGCCGGCCACCTGGCTGTACGTCTCGACGGAGGGCCGGCTGCGCACGGTGGCGGACGTGCCCCGCACCGACGTCGCCGTCGTCTTCGGCGCGGGCCTGTGGGACGGGGAGCCGTCGCCGTACCTCGCCAACCGCCTGAACGCTGCGGCCACCCTCTACAAGGAGGGCCGTATCAAGGTGGTCCTCGTCACCGGCGACAACAGCCGCAAGGACTACGACGAGCCGGACGCCATGCGCACCTACCTGACCGCGCACGGCGTCCCCGGCAAACGCATCGTCAGCGACTACGCCGGCTTCGACACCTGGGACTCCTGCGTCCGCGCGAAGAAGATCTTCGGCGTGGACCGGGCGGTGCTGATCAGCCAGGGGTTCCACATCCGGCGGGCGGTCGCGCTGTGCGAGGCGGCCGGGGTGACGTCGTACGGGATCGGCGTCGACGCCAAGCACGACGCCACCTGGTACTACGGCGGGACCCGGGAGGTCTTCGCGGCGGGGAAGGCGGCCCTGGACGCGATCTTCGAGCCGAACCCCCAGTTCCTGGGGAAGAAGGAACCGGGGGTGGCTGAGGCCCTGGCGGCGGCGCACCGAGCGGGCAGTGCCCAGTAAGGGGCGCTGGGGGTACCCCCGGCCGAAGGCTGGGGGAGGAACTGCGCGACCAGCCACGACGGCGCCGCAGACGGCAGACGGCAGACGGCAGGGCAGACGGCAGATCGCGGCGCTTCCAGCGGAACGCTCAGGAGCGCCGCGCCGTCGTCCTCAGCGGGTGACCGCGGCCGTGCCCACCGTGCGTTCCCCGGCGAGCCGCAGCAGCGCCCGCGCGTCGGGAAACCCGGGCCGGTAGGCGGCGCGGGCGAGGTGTTCGAGGCCGCCGTCGGGGGTCCAGCGCCCGAGGTCGCGGGTGCGGAACATGGCGCGGCCCTCGCCGAGGAACGGGTCGAGGGCGTACCGCTCGGCGTTCAGTGCGTCGTCGCCGAGGTAGCCGGCCGAGACGCAGTCGCCGCCCACCCACACCTCGCCTGCCTCGCCCATGGGCAGCGGGCGGCGGTCGGCGCCGAGGACGTACACCGTGCTGTTGGGGGTGGGACGGCCGGTGGCCGGCCGCCCGGCGACCGGCGCGTGGCGGCCCATGGTGGTGACGACGGTCGCCTCGGCCGACCCCCGGCAGTGGAAGAGGGCGGCCCGGCTCGACCAGCGGTCGGCGAGCGGGCGCGGGCAGGATCCCCCGGCGACGGCGACCGCGCGGACGCGCGGGCATTCGTCGGGGTCGATGCCGGACAGCAGGGCCGGGGTGGTGATCAGGACGGTCGCGGTGCGGGCCGCGGCGTCGGTGTCCCTGCCGCCGATGGTCAGGGTGGCGCCGTGGGTGAGGCAGCCGAGGATCTCCCAGGCGGCCATGTCGGAGGCGATGCCGAGGAGTTGGGCGACCCGGTCGCCGGGGCGGATGCAGAGCCCGCCGGGTTCGGTGAGCAGCAGGTTGGCGATGTTGCGGTGGGTGAGCTTCACGCCGTGGCGGCGGCCGGTGGTACCGGGGACGAAGAGGACACAGCAGCCGTCGTCGGGGTGCGGCGGCAGCAGCGGCACGGGGCCGGGATCGTGGGGCGCCGGGTCGTCGAGGGCGATCAGCCGGTGGCCGCCGGGGAGGGGGACGCGCGGGGCGTGTTCCTTCTGGGTGAGGATCACCCGGGTGCCGGCGGTGCGGATGACGTGGGCGAGCTGGGCCGGGGGTGTGCGGCCGATGTCCTGCGGGACGTAGGCGGCGCCCGCCTTGAGGACGGCGAACAGGCCGACCAGCATCGGGATGGAGCGGCGGGCGAACAGGCCGACGTGGTCGCCGGGGCGGACGCCCTCGCGGACCAGGCGGGCGGCGAGGGCACCGGCGTAGCGGTCGAGTTCGCCGTAGGTGAGGGTCGCGCCGTGGTGTTCGGCGGCGACGGCATGGGGGTGGACGATCGCATGCCGCTCGATGGCACGGTGGACGAGCGGTTCGTGGACGGGTACGTCGGCGCCGCGGCCGTACTGCCAGAAGAGGTGCTGGTCGCGGGGGGTGAGGTGGCGCAGAGGCATGGCTCGGGGACCTCCTGGCTGGCTCTTTCGAGTGGGGGAGGCCGAGTCCGGGAGCGGCGGGGGCCCGGTCAGGGCGGTGTGTCGAGCGGTATGCGTGTGTGTGGGGGGGGCGGAGTTCTACGGGGTCCTGCGAGGTCTGGCGGGGTTCAGCGGGGTCTGGCGGGGTTCAGCGGGGTCTGGCGGGATCCTGCGGGGTTCTGCGGTCTTGCGGTCCTGCGGTCCTGCGGTCCTGCGGTCCTGCGGTCCTGCGGTCCTGCGGGGCGGCCGACGGTCCTGCGGGGCGGCGGTGGCAGACGACGACTGTAGTCGTGCCCCTTGGCGTCTCAAACGGGGCGGGACCGGCCAACAGGGGTGGGAAATGAGCCACCCACGGGGTCCTGTGCCACAGGGGCCGCGGTGGACCGGCCGTCGGGGGCGAAGACGGGCCGACGTGGGCGGACGTGGGCCGACATGGGCGAACGTGGGTCGGCACGGGCCGGGACGAGGTCCCGGCCCGGCCCGGCGTGGGGCCCGTACCGGCCCGATTCCGGCGCGGACCGGCCTCGTAGGGGCCCGGTGCCGGGGGGCGCCGTTCCGGTATCGGTTCTCACGATGGCTGGGATGCGGCTGGGAGTTGGCCGTTTCGGCCGCGCAACAGGGGTCCGTCACGGGACGTAACACACCGGCAGCACGCTGGGCGACGTGGAGACCGCCTCGACGCCCACCCACACCCGTACCGCGACCCGCGGTACGGGATGGTCCTGTCGCCCCTGCCCACCGGGGGGCGTCGAGGCCTCCGGCACGTACGGCGGGCCGTGAGCCAGCGAGCCCCCGCACCGCCTCCGCACCGCCCCCCGCCCCCGCGCCGCACCGCCCCGCCCGCCTCTGCCCGTCAGCGGTGGGCCAGCCAGTCGCCGCCGTCGATGCGCCGGCCGTCGGCGCGCAGTCTCCCGGCCACGACGGGCCCGGCGACGTACACCCAGGCCCGGACCGCCGCCCCGTCCCGCAGCCGTACGACGTCCCGCGCGACGCGTACGTACAGGCTCGCCGGGTCCTGCGGCACGCACTCCTCCAACTCGTCGAGTTCCAGGAGGAGTCGGTCGTACGACTCGGGGCGCGCGGTGACGAGTTCGCCGCGCACCGCCGCCGGCCCCGACTCCTCGACGACGTAGGGATAGCCGGGCCCGTCGTAGAGCAGCGCGCCGTCGAGGCGGCCGGGCTCCTCGGTCCGGGTCCGTCCCCGCAGGAACGCGTCGTGGTTGATCTCGCCGGGGCGGAGCGTGCCGTAGACGAAGAACGGGAGGTGGTGGGGGTCGCGGGTGGTCACAGGAAGGATTCTGCACCCCCTCCGTCTCCACACACATCTCCATGGAGGCGCTATGGACATGACTTGTCATGGCCTCTTAAATCTCAGTCGTCATCAGCGCCACCCCCACGCCTTCGAGGCGCATCTCCAAGGAGACCGATGAGCCGGACCCGGAAAACCCGAGTTTCCCGTCTCGCCACCGCCGGCGTCGCCGCCACCACCGCGACCCTGCTGGCCGCCGCGCTCTCCCCCGCCGCCCACGCCGACGCCAGGCCGACCCGGGCCACCGCCATCGCGAACGCGGCGCAGGCACTCGTCCAGCACGCCACCGCCCTGGGCCTCACGTCCGCCGAGAGCACCTCGGTCCGGGACGTGATCGTGGACAAGAACGGTACCCAGCACGTCCGTTACGACCGCACCTACCGGCAACTCCCCGTGCTCGGCGGCGACTTCGTCGTCCACCTCAAGTCGGACGGCGCGTACCGAAGCGCCGACCGCGCGACGCGCGCCAAGATATCCCTCGCCTCGATCGCCCCGGACGTCTCCGCCCCGAAGGCCGCCGACCTCGCGGTGAACGCGCTGCGGGCGGCGAACCTCGGCCACGCGCTGAAGCAGGTGCAGGCCAAGCCGCAGCTGGTCGTCGACGCCCTGCACGGCACCCCGAGGCTGGCCTGGCGCACCAACGCCGTCGGCAAGGACTCGCTCGGCAACCCGGTCGCCCGCACGGTGCTGACGGACGCCCGCACCGGCGCCCAGATCGACGCCTGGGACAGCATCGAGACGGCGACCGGCGACGGCAAGTCGCTGTACAGCGGCACGGTCCCGCTGGAGACGACGCTCTCCGGATCGTCGTACAACCTCACGGACCCGACGCGCGGCAACACGTTCACCGGGGACGCGGCCAACAAGACCGACCTGTGCATCTTCGGCATCTGCATCAGCCGGGCGCCCAACACGGTGTTCACGGATGCCGACAACCACTGGGGCACGGGAGCCACTTCCGACCGCTCCTCGGCGGCGGTCGACGCCCAGTACGGCACCAACGAGACCTGGGACTACTACAAGAACGTCCACGGCCGCAACGGCATCGCGGGCGACGGCAAGGGCTCGTACAACCGCGTCCACTACGGCAACAGCTACAACAACGCCTTCTGGGACGACAGTTGCTTCTGCATGACGTACGGCGACGGTGACGGGACGACCTTCGGCCCACTGGTGGCCCTCGACGTGGCCGGCCACGAGATGACCCACGGCGTCACCTCGAAGACGGCAGCGCTGACCTACTCCGGCGAGTCCGGCGGTCTGAACGAGGCGACCTCCGACATCCTCGGCACGCTGGTGGAGTGGTACGCGAACAACTCCTCCGACCTGGGCGACTACCTGATCGGCGAGAAGATCGTCAAGTCCGGCTTCGGCAAGGCGGCGCTGCGGTTCATGGACCAGCCGTCGAAGGACGGGAGTTCGGCGAACTACTGGAGTTCGTCGGTGGGCAATCTGGACGTCCACTACTCCTCCGGCGTCGCCAACCACTTCGCGTACTTGCTGGCGGAGGGCAGTGGCGCGAAGACCATCAACGGCGTGAGCTACAACTCCCCGACGTACAACGGCTCGACGGTCACCGGCATCGGCCGCGACAAGCTGGGCGCGATCTGGTACCGCGCGCTGACGGTCTACATGACGTCCTCGACGAACTACGCGGGCGCCCGCACGGCAACCCTCAACGCGGCGAAGGACCTGTACGGCAACGGCAGCACGGAGTACAACGCGGTGGCGGCGGCGTGGAGCGCGGTGAACGTGAACTGAGCAGCGGCGCTTCAGATGCATGACGGCGGCCGCCCCGGTGTCCCGGTATCCCGGTATCCCGGTATCCGGGCGAACGAACCGGGGCGGCCGTCACATACACCCCAGACAACCGGGAATAGCACAATTCAAGAAAACGTGAAATCCACAGAATCCACGGAATCCGTGGATTCCAGGAATATCGAGCACTTCCTGAGCGGATCCCATGGTGATGATGTGCAGCTTCGGTGACGGTATACGGAATTCCCGAACTCCTATGTCCGGACAACCACTTGCGACAATTCCCCGAGTCGACTAACTAGATAAATCATGAACTTGTTCAGCCGCCCCCACACGGCCCGCCGCACCCCCACGATCCCCCCCACGCCCGACGGGAGCACCGGCCTCCCCCACCTCGGCCCCCACCCTCCTCGACCCCTCCCTCGCCGCCCTCACCGGCGAGTGGGTCATCGACCCGGCGCACAGCAGAATCGGTTTCTCGGTCCGGCACGCGATGGTGACGACGGTCCGCGGGGCCTTCACCGAGTACAAGAGCCGCCTCTACTTCGACGGCCGCGACCCGTCCCGCTCCCAGGCGGAGATCATCCTGTCCACGGGCAGCGTCGACACGGGCGTGGAACAGCGGGACGCCCATGTGACGGGGCGCGACTTCCTCGACTCCCCGACCTATCCGCGGATGCGTTTCCAGAGCACGGCGGTACGCCTGAAAGCGCCGGACGTCTACGTCATGACCGGCGACCTGACCATCAAGGCCACGACGCGCCCGGTGGACCTGGAGCTCACCTACATAGGCAACGTCACGGACCCCTTCGGCTACCAGCGCGCCGGCTTCGACGGCACCACCACGATCAACCGCATGGACTGGGGCCTGGCCTACAACTCCCGCCTGGCGGAGGGCGGGGCGATGGTGAGCGAGACGGTACGGCTGCAGTTCGACATCGCGGCGATCCGGACGGTGCCGGAGGGGGGCTGAGGCCACGGGCCGCCGCCCTGAAGCCATTTCAAAGCGAGGAAATGAGCCTGACCACCGTCACGGTCAGGACGGATCCGGAGACGTAGTAGAGCACGATGACCCCCAGCACCGTGGCCTCGCGGCGGTCACGCTCGCCTGTGACCGCGGTCGACCCGTGTCCGTAGGGATCTCGTCCGATGGTTGCCACCATGGCGTCTCTGAACGCGGGGGCATTGCCCATCTTGGCCAGGGTGTCGTCGGCAGGTGGGGCGTAGGTGATGCGGTAGATCAAGCGACGCCCCGCCTCTCGGCCTCGTCCGCCGCCAGGCGCCGAAGCAGCGCCTCCGCCTCCGGGTCGGGAACGGCTTCGAGCATCCAGTGCCGCATGACCGCGTGGATGTCCTCCACACCGGCCTCGTTGACAGCCCGGTCGAACTCCTCGCGCCGCGTCTCGGGGAGAGCCGCGCGGATGCCAGGGATGCTGTTGGGTACCTCGACCTCGACGCCGTTGACGAAGGTCTTCAACGGTTCGGCCATGGTCGTCCTCCTCAAAGGCGGGGGTGCGCTGCCGCCACCGTAATCGGCGAGCACGGCCGGCCGTACGACATCGAGCTCGCACCACACGACCTTGCCGACGGCGAGTTCGCCGACGCCCCATCGATCGGCGACGCCGCCCACGATGAGCAACCCGCGGCCGAACATCTCGTCCCGTGACGGATCACGCGGGCTCGGCAGCAGCTCTCCCTTCGGGTCGGAGACGGACACGCGTAAGACACGTTCGGTGAGGGCGATTTC
Source organism: Streptomyces sp. NPDC058464 (assembly GCF_042721035.1). NCBI lineage: Bacteria > Bacillati > Actinomycetota > Actinomycetes > Kitasatosporales > Streptomycetaceae > Streptomyces > Streptomyces sp. NPDC058464. Next base: position 41,226 of record NZ_JBHXMA010000017.1, on the reverse strand, counting down.
GACCCGAAAGAGCCGGCCGCGGAGACAGCCGTGCAGTACGGCGTTGCCGGCCAGCTCGGAGACGACCAGGGCGGCGTCGGCGGCCAGTTCGGGATGACCCCAGTCGGTGACGAGGCGGTGGGCCCGGCGGCGGGCGAGGCTGACGCTCCTGGGGAGGGGGGTGTAGTCGAGGCGGTCGTAGCGGAGGGGGATGGCGCCGGGCTCGGCAGGTTCCTTGGGGACGACCATGTCGATGACCTCCGGGCTTGGGTGGGCAGCGCCACGCACCAACCGGCGCCGCTCTGCGATCAGTTCGTCACCGACGGTAGGGTGCGCGCGTCGCGCTATGCAAGTTCATCCTGGATAAATTCCTCCGAGAGTGGTTTGCGTGGCGCGCCTTCACCGCGCCAGACTGCCGCCGCACCCACGTCAGGAGGAGCACCAGCGTGACCACAGACCAGCCGATGCAGGGCAACAGCACCTCCACCGTTCTCGGCCGCCGACTGGGTGGCGAGCTCATCAAGTTGCGCATCGCGGCCGGTCTGACACAGACGCATGCCGCCAAGGCGCTCACCGCTTCCACGACGAAGGTCGCGAAAATGGAGCGGGGCTGGGTCCCGGTGCGCGATCCGGATGTCCGGGCCCTGTGCGAGTTGTACCGAATCCACGACCCCGGCATGGTCGGCGGACTCCTGGAACTGGCGAGGGTCGACCGTGAGCGCCGCAAGGCAAAGGGCTGGTGGGACGACTTCACCATCCCGGGCGTGATGCAGGAGTACGTTGCGCTGGAGAGCGCTGCAACAGCCATCAAGACGTGGCAGCCCGCGTTCGTCCCCGGTCTCCTCCAAACACCGGATTACGTCCGGGCACTGCGGCTGAGCCCTGCGGCCGCGATGACCAAGAGCCCCGAGCCGGACGACAAGTTCGTCGAGGCTCGTCTCGCCCGGCAGCGGCGCCTCCACGACGACCCGCCACTGTCCTTGCGGGTCACCATCTACGAAGCGGTTCTACGCAACTTCCCCGGCGGATCCACGACGGCCAAAGGCCAGCTCGAAGAGCTGGTGAAGGCAGCCGACCTACCGAACGTCGCCCTACGCGTGTTCCCCTTTGCCGGCGGCACCCACTCGGGCCTCAACGGCTCGTTCAACGTCATCTCGTTCGCCGCCCCAGGAGCTATGGACGTCGTCTACGTAGAGGCCCCCTTCGCCCAGCGCTGGGTCGAGGGCGGGCAGGGCGCGGCCGCCTACGATGAATTGTTCGAGAAGATCACCGAATGCGCGTTGGACGAGCAGGAGTCGGTGTCCTTCCTCCACAAGTTGCGCAAGGAGTTGTCACCGTGACCGAACTCGATTACCGCAAGTCCAGCTACAGCGACGATGCGGCCGAATGCGTCGAGATAGCCACCAACATCCCGGCAACCGTCGCCATACGAGACTCAAAACGTCCCACCGGCCCCTCCCTCCGGCTCCTTTCAACAACCTGGACGACGTTCCAGACGGCCCTCCGAGAAGGCGCGTTGTAGCTACGACGCTTGGCTGGTTCCGCCTGAGCCGACGACGCAGCCGGCCTCCATCATGATCCGATACGCCACCGCGGCAGACTCAACCACCGCATCCCACAACGGCGACGCGACATATTCCACGTCCGACCTGTCAGTTCCCTCCCGCCCCAGCAGCTCCTCAAGGGCCAGGCCCAACGCCGCCAGCGCTGCAGCCTCCTGCCGCGATGCCAGAACCGTGCCCAAGGCTGCGACCGGGTCATCCAGCACCAGGGTGTCGTCGTACAGGATGTTGAGATTCATCGTGAAGTCGTCGAAGTAACCCTCGCCGTGATAGACCCGTCCGATCCATACGCGCTCCTGATGGGCCCTGTCGGACAGCGCCTCAACAGCAGAGAGGACGTTGTGCCTCATATCCTGGAATCGCACCGCGTCAGCCAAAGATGAGCTCAACGTCGTTCTCCACACAAAACTGCAGGACGACCACCAACTGACGAATATCATCGATGTGCCGCTGCTGAAGCGGATCGGCGCCGTCCCTGCCCGAGCCATCGGCAATCCCCCGAAGACGCGGGAGCATCACAGCACATTCGGCGGCCGTCAAATCGGGGCCGCCGTCATCGGGATGGTCGAGAGGCGGCGAAAGCACAGTGGAGACATCACTCCACTCTCGCAATCCGCCGAAACCTTGCATGGAATCGAGAGCGAACCCTTCGACACACGCCAGCCAACCCCGGAACACACCGAAGCCAGTGTAGGACCACGACACGTCCGGGCTGGAAACATCTCCGTCCCCTGGAAACAGGACAAGCCCCACTGCATCCTCCCCTGATCCGTCGCCTGCACAGGATCGACCTTGTCGTCCGGGGATGGCAACCGAGATCATTCGGCACCTGCCGCACTTCGTTTGCTGCGATGAGATTTGACTGCTGAGCGCCGCCAGACAGGAACCCGCCAGACGGCCGACGCTCGACCGACAGGCGTGATGCGCCTAGCACACCTGCACCACGTCCACTAGAGATCTTTAACGGTTGGGGTTACGCAGGAGCGCATCCCCTTGGACGGGCTGTCGTGCCACACCGAGCCATCGGTCTGGCAGGGTTGACCGCGAACGGCGGCGGCAAACTGCTGCTCGCTGCGACCGCGGCCTGCGACGTCTACGATGCGGCGGCCGCACCGAGCGGCCCCAGACAGCGGACGATGGTGGGATCGAGGATCTTGCAGATGAGGACTTGGCTGGAGGGGCTGTTCAGAAAGGAACCGCTCAGCACCATGGATGATGAGGTGTCGTTGGAGAGCCGGGCGGAGATCTCACCCGAGGAACGAGCGGTTCTGCTCGTCGGAATCCTCGACGACCCCACGGCGCGGGAGGACGAGAAGTTCGACGCGGCGATGGACCTGGAGGACTTCAGCGGCCCGGTCGTCGAAACGTGCCTGATCCGGATCATTCGCGCTGAGGACTTCACCAGCGTGTTGGCCCAGCATTGTGCCGAGTCCCTCGGAGGGATCTGGGCAAGGACCGGCCGTGTGGACCCCGCCTTCATGGCGCAGCTGAGAGGTCCGGCGAAGAGCGAAGTCTTCGGCATTCTCGGCATCCGCGCCCCGCACTTGCTGCCTCCGAACGCCCTTTAGAGATCGTTAATGGCCGAGGTGTACGGCGGTTGGAGGTCGAGCCCGGTTTTGGCGATCAGGCCCTCGATGAGGAGGGGGCGGTACTGCATCCGTTTGAGCCGGGTCTTCACCAACGCAGTGAGCTGGTCGAGGCTGTGTTTCGTGAGGTTGGCGAGCAACCTCTTCAGGTGCGACCACACGCCCTCGACGGGGTTGAACTCCGGAGCGTACGGGGGCAGCTGGTAGACGGTCAGCCATAATCGGGCGGCGATCAGCTCGCGCATGGTGCAGCTGACGTGCGTGTTCAGATTGTCCCAGACCAGCACGACGGGGCCGGCGAGCTGCTGGTGTGCGGCATCCAGCAGGCGGGCGTAGTCGGTCTCGGTGAAGCCCTTGCGGCGACCCTTGGCAGGGCCAAGGTCGAGGTGGATGCGGTAGATCAGCCGGGGCCGTCGGCCGGGTTTGGTGCAGATCAGCGCCGCCATCGAGACGCGTTTGGTGCCCTGGGCGGTGACCCGCACCACCGGCGTGTGGCCCCGGGGGCCCCAGGTGCGGCCTTTGGGCGGCCTCAGGCCCTGGCCTGCTTCGTCCTCGAAGCAGGCCAGGCGCCCAAGTCCGCCGCCCTCTTTTTATGACGGGCCACTGCTCGTCCTTCCAGGCGGCGATCTTCGCCTCGTTGCGCTCGGTGGCCTTGCGGGAGGGAACCTGCACGCTCCAGCCGATGCGGTGCAGCAGCAGGTCCAACCCGGCCAGGGTGCATTCGACACCGAACCGGCGGCGCACGACCTCGGCGACCCTCGCCAGGGTCCAGCACTGGTCACTCCAGCCCGAGGCGGCAGGACCGGCGTCCAGCACCGCCTCCAGGACACGGAGTCGTCCCGCATCCAGCTTGCAGCGGGCCCCGCCGGGACCCTTGGAGGCCAGAGCACGCCGACCGCCCGAAGCCAATGCCCGCCGCCACCGGTTCGCCGACATCCGGGTCACCCTGAACCGCCGGGCTACCTCCCGGTCATTGGCCCCGGCCTCGATCAGATCGGCGGCTTCGAGCCGGACCTGCTCACGCCGAGCCCGCTCCTCGGTTGTCAATCCACCGCCGTCGGGATATCTCATCCTCCCGGCATAGCGCAGCCCACCGGAGCCGTCACGACCCCACGTAACCCGCACAGTTAAAGATCTCTAGACGCCAGAACGCGCTGGCCGACCCTTCAACCGGACAGAATGCCGGTTCGCTCACGTACGAATACTGCACCAGTAAGGCGAGTTCCCCAGCCAGCTTCAGATGGGCAGGGTTCTCTCGAAACGTCGGACAGTTTCGCTCAACATAACCCAAAACTTCCCCACAGAATTCAGCAAGAACAGAAAAGAACTCGCCGATTTCGCACTTTCCGGCAATTTCACCCCATGATCGCACCACCGCAACAGTTCGACCTACCGGCCCGAATTGAACGAGTAGATCATTCTCGGTGAAGCCGACTCTCCCGGCATTCCCGCTTCGAACATCCCGAGCCGCAAAAAGCAGGGAGAACACGAAGTCTAGAGCCCGGAGTGCCTGGAAATTCCTCGGTTCCGAACTCCTCCATGGTCAGACTCACGTGGGCCTCGAAGTACTCATAGCGCAGGTCCATTTCACTAGCCGACGCGAGACGGTCTATCTGTTTCGCCGTTGGCTGCCTTACGGAGTCCGGATCGAAATTAAGGACAAACATGATTCACCTGCATTCCGACGTCCGAATTCCGATCGCATTTACCAGCCGCCCGCACCTCGGAACGGCTAGGGCGGCCGATTGCAGCAGCGGAGCCAGTAGCCGCGGGATCGGATGGGCCGCCATACCTGCAAGGCTAAGCATAGTCTCCGAGCGAAACTGCCCACCTAATCTCATACCAGTAGCTATCCTCCCGATAGGCACGTGAATCGATTCCACGAATTCCAGCCTCTAGCCTCTGCGCCAACGCCTCATTTTCGTCTTCACCCTCACCCTCATCCTCGGGACCACCCGCTTCCTCAACACCAGATAGCAGGTCTACAAAAAATTGCAAGCACTCTGCAAACCTCTCCAGCGATGAATTGACGAATGAGACCGTAGAACCATCATGAGTTTCCAGCACCTCCCGACTTTCAAGGTCAATCATCAACTTGCCGAATGCTCCTGTAAAGCCAAATTGAACCAGCGAGCGATCATCGATTTGATCGATTTCCAGGGCGTGCACCGGCTTGTAAGCCGCATACACCGCCCCCGCTGGAACCTTGATTTCCCCCAAGGATGGTGCGTCGCGCGACGTCAGAGTGGTCATGATCAAATCGTTAGTAGGCATGATGTCTCCCCGATACCAGAAGTGGGCGGCCATCACCCTGCCCGACATCCACGGACCAGGAGGCCGTCGCCCGCCCTGACCGTCTCGCCGACGAGCAGAGGCGCCGCCCCGGCCGGGAGGTCACCCGTTCGTTCCCCCCAGGACCCGCCGTTCGTGTGTTCTTCATACCGATGCCCGTGCAACCCCCTTGACCTGCCCGAACTCCCCCTCAACGGGCCTCGGGGTCGGCCGTCGTGACACCCGTTCATCCCAAAACTGACGGTGCCTCAGAGAGCGCGCCCGGGCGGTTGGCTTTTACCTCGGTAGAGCAAGGGAGTGGACGACCTCGACCGAGGGAGCACCATGCGACGCACCGCCCGTCTGCTGACCGGGACCGCGCTGGCCGTGGCCACGGCCGGACTCGCCGTCGCGCCGGCGTACGGCGGCGGCACCGGCAGCCTCGACGTGTACCCGTCGACCGCGGCGGCCGGCGGCCAGGTCACCGTGAACACGGCGGTGTGCGGCGAGAAGGGCACGGCGGTCGGGGACGCCACTTCGGTCGGCGCCGGCACGTTCACCCTTGCGCCCAGTACGCACGAGGGCGAGGCGATCGGGCAGTTCCAGGTGCCGCCTAGCGCGCAACCGGGGACGTACGAGATCGTCGCGAAGTGCGCCGAGGGGAACCGGCAGGTGACCGGGGACCTGGTGGTGGCACTGACGCCGGCCGCGGGGCAGGTCCTGCCCCACGGCAGTGTGAAGACGGGGGTCGGTGGCGCCTTCGGCTCCGACCCCGTACAGACCGCGGCGGGCGTGTCGGCTCTGGCCGTCGCCGCCGCGGGCGGTACCTGGCTCCTGCATCGCCGGGCGAGAGGCGATGCGATCTGACGGACACCCTCCGCTGTCCGTCCGCCGGTACCGCACATCCCACCCCCTCCGGGTCCGACGCCCCTCGCGGCCCGGAGGGGGAGGGGGTCACGTCTAGAGGGTGACGTGTAGAGGGTCGCGTTCGTTAGAGGCTCTCACCGCCTACGGCACCTCACTCCCTCGTTAGAAGCTCTAACCCCAGGAGGAGGGGTTCACATGCGCAAGATCGGGGACACCGCGATAGCCGCCGTGACCGTCATAGCCCTCGGGTCCGGCGTATGGCTGCTCGGCCCCGGCATCGGACCGCACAGCGCGCCGCCTCAGCCGTCCGCCGCCGAGGGCCGCCCCGACCCCGGCGAGGAACGTCTCGAAGCCCCCGCGCTGCCCCCTTCCCCGCCCACCCGTATCCGCATCCCCGCCATCCACGTGAACGCCCCCCTCATGGGCCTGGCCCTCACCCCCTCCGGCAGCCTCGACGTCCCGCCCGCCGCGAAGAAGAACCTCGCCGGCTGGTACGAGGCCGGCACCACCCCCGGCGAGACCGGCACCGCGATCGTCGCCGGGCATGTCGACAACACCGAGGGCCCCGCCGTCTTCTACGACCTCGGCGCCCTCAGACGCGGCGCGACCATCGAGGTGGACCGGCAGGACAGGGGCGTCGCCGTGTTCAGCGTCGACGCGGTGGAGGTCTACCAGGCCCGCGACTTCCCCGACGAGAAGGTGTACGGTGCCGCGGACCGCCCCGAGCTCCGCGTCATCACCTGCGGCGGCGGCTACTCGCGTACGACGGGTTACCAGGGGAACGTCGTCGTCTTCGCCCACCTGACCGGAAGCCGTTAGCCGGCGACCGTGAGCGAGCGACCGTCGGCCGGCGGCCGTTGACCGGTGACCGGTGACCGCTCCCCGCGGACCCCTCACACCCACCCCCCGCCCCTGAAGAGGGCAGCGTTCCTCGTGGGAAACAGCGGTGATGCGGCCGGGTAACGTCGGCCCCGCACGCTCCTGGACATGACCTCGAATACGCGTGTGGTGGTGATCGGCGCCGGCCGCGCGGGCGCCTGTCCCAGTCGGCGGCCCGGCAGTCCGGCGACCACGTCGACTCCTCCGTGACGCGCGAGACGCCCGCGACGCCCTTCGGCCACGCCGAGCACCGCCCGTACCGCCGGGTGCCACTGCTCGCCGAGGTGCCGACCGGCCGCGGCCGCGCCCCCCAGGCGACCGCCCGCCCCGCGCGCGCCGCCCGCCCGGACGGCACGTCGATGGCATACGCCACACCGCTCCCCCTGCTCACCAACGACGGAGGCTCCTGATGACCACCACCCCCGGGGCCACCCCCACGATCGTGCTCGTCGGTCACGGCATGGTCGGCCAGCGCTTCCTCGAGGCGCTGGCCGAGCGCGGTCTGACCGCCACGCACCGCGTGGTCGTGCTGTGCGAGGAGCCGCGGCCCGCGTACGACCGCGTCGCGCTCACCTCGTACTTCTCGGGCCGGACTCCCGCCGAACTCTCCATGACCGACATGGAGTTCATCGAGACGCACGGCATCGAGCTGTACGTCGGCGACCCGGCGGAGACGATCGACCGCGCGACGAGGACGGTAACGGCGCGGTCCGGCAAGGAATTCGTGTACGACACGCTCGTACTCGCCACCGGTTCCTACCCGTTCGTGCCCCCGGTCCCCCACAAGGACGCGACCGGCTGCTTCGTCTACCGCACGATCGAGGACCTGCTCGCGATCGAGGAGTACGCGGGGTCGGGGGCGGCCGTGGGCGCGGTGGTCGGCGGCGGACTGCTCGGGCTGGAGGCGGCCGGTGCGCTGAAGGGGCTCGGACTCACCTCCCACATCGTGGAGTTCGCGCCGAGACTGATGCCGGTGCAGGTGGACGAGGGCGGTGGCGCGGCCCTGCTGCGCACCATCGAGGAGATGGGCCTGACGGTCCACACGGGCGTCGGCACGCAGGAGATCGTGGTCGACTCCGAGGGTGCCGTGACGGGCATGAAGCTGTCCGACGGTTCCGAACTCGCCACCGACATGGTGGTGTTCAGCGCCGGGGTCCGGCCGCGGGACCAGCTCGCCCGCGACTGCGGTCTGGCGGTCGGCGAGCGCGGTGGCATCACGGTCGACGAGCAGTGCCGTACCGTCTCCGACCCGCACGTGTTCGCGATCGGCGAGTGCGCGCTGGCGGCGGACGGCCGGGTGTACGGCCTGGTGGCGCCGGGTTACGAGCAGGCCGAGACGGCCGCGGCGACGATCGCCTCCGACGAGGCCGCCTTCACCGGCGCGGACCTGTCCACCAAGCTGAAGCTGCTCGGCGTGGACGTGGCCTCCTTCGGCGACGCGCACGGCAGCACCGAGGACTGCCTGGACGTCGTGTACTCCGACGCCCGTTCGGGTCTGTACAAGAAGCTGGTCATCGGGCGGGACGGCACCCTGCTCGGCGGCATCCTGGTCGGCGACGCGGACGCGTACGGCACGCTGAAGGCCTTCACCGGTTCGGTCCCGCCGGTCGCCCCGGAGTCGCTGGTGCTGCCGGCCGGCGCGAGCGGCGGCGCCCAGCTCGGCCCGTCCGCGCTCCCGGACGAGGCGATCATCTGCTCCTGCCACAACGTCAGCAAGGGCACGATCCGCGGCGCGGTGACCGAGCACTCCTGCACCACCGTGCCGGAGGTGAAGAAGTGCACCAAGGCCGGTACCGGCTGCGGCAGTTGCGTCAAGGTGCTCGGTCAGCTGGTCGCCGCGGAGCTGGAGGCGTCCGGCGTCGAGGTCGACAAGGGCCTGTGCGGCTGCTTCGCGCAGACCCGTGAGGAGCTGTACGAGATCGTCCTCGCGCTGCGGATCGGCACCTACCGGGACCTGCTCGACCGTTACGGCCGGGAGGGCGCCAGGGGCGGCGACGGCTGCGAGGTCTGCAAGCCGGCGGTGGCGTCGATCATCGCGTCCCTCGCCCCGACGATCGGCGCGAGCGGCTACGTCCTGGACGGCGAACAGGCCGCGCTCCAGGACAGCAACGACCACTTCCTCGCCAACCTCCAGAAGAACGGCTCGTATTCGGTCGTCCCGCGCATCCCCGGCGGTGAGATCACCCCGGAGGGCCTGATCACGATCGGTGAGATCGCCCGCGACTTCGGCCTCTACACGAAGATCACGGGTGGTCAGCGGATCGACATGTTCGGCGCGCGCGTCGAGCAACTCCCGCTGATCTGGACGCGGTTGGTGGACGCCGGCTTCGAGTCCGGGCACGCGTACGGAAAGGCCCTGCGGACCGTCAAGTCCTGTGTGGGGTCCACCTGGTGCCGGTACGGCGTCCAGGACTCGGTCCGGATGGCGATCGACCTGGAGCTGCGCTACCGGGGGCTCAGGTCCCCCCACAAGCTCAAGTCGGCGGTGTCGGGCTGCGCCCGCGAGTGCGCGGAGGCCCAGTCGAAGGACTTCGGCGTCATCGCCACCGCGGCCGGCTGGAACCTGTACGTCGGCGGCAACGGCGGCGCCACCCCGCGCCACGCGGACCTGCTCGCCCAGGACCTCACCGACGCCGAACTGGTCCGCCTCATCGACCGTTTCCTGATGTTCTACATCCGTACGGCGGACCGCCTGGAGCGCACGTCGACCTGGCTGGAGCGGATCCCCGGCGGCCTCGACCACGTCCGTGACGTCGTCGTCGAAGACTCCCTCGGCATCTGCGAGGAACTGGAGTCCCTGATGGCAGCGCACGTCGCCCACTACGCCGACGAGTGGGCGTCGACCGTGGACGACCCGGAGAAGCTCGCCCGGTTCGTGTCCTTCGTGAACGCCCCGGACACTCCCGACCCGGTCGTCGGCTTCGTGCCCGAACGCGGCCAGATGAAGCCCGACCTGCCCCTGCTGTCCATCGGCATGCGCCGCCCCGCGGAAGACCCGGCAGACGTTCTGGAAGGAAGCGCCCAGCGATGACCCTGGCACCCGAGACCACCGACCTGAAGGTCCAACTCCAGCTCGCGGAAGGCTGGTTCACGGTCTGCGACCTGAGCCTGCTCACCCCCGGCCGGGGCGTCGCCGCGCTCCTCCCGGACGGCCGCCAGGTCGCCGTCTTCCGCGACCGCGCCGACCGCCTCCACGCCATCGACAACCGCGACCCGTTCGGCGGCGCGGCGGTCCTCTCCCGCGGCCTGACCGGCACCCACCAGGGCCGCCCCTTCGTCGCCTCGCCCCTGCTGAAGCAGCGCTTCGACCTGGAGACGGGCGCGTGCCTGGACGACGAGACGGTACGGGTGACGGCGTACGAGGTACGGACGGCGTGAACCTGCCCGGCCGCCCGGCTGACTGGCTGCCCGGCCGCCCGGCCGCCCGGCTGACTGGCTGACTGGCTGCCCGGCTGCCCGGCTGCCCGGCTGCCCGGCTGAATGGCTGACTGGCTGCCCGGCTGCCCGGCTGCCCGGCTGCCCGGCTGAATGGCTGAATGGCTGAATGCTCCGGAGAACCCTGGCCCCGCCCTCGTGCCCCCCGGCGGGGCGCGTAGGGTGCCAGGATGATCGGCATTCCGGAGGCGCTGGTACGGGGCACGATCGACCGCGAGGGCGACCGCGGAGCCAGATGGATCACCGAACTCCCTTCGATCGTCGAGGACTTGCTGCACCGCTGGGACTGTGCACCCGACGGCGAGGTGACGCACGGCGGTGTCGGGGTGGTCGTCCCCGTCCGGCAGCGGGCCGACGCCCGCCCCTGCGTGGTCAAGGTGTCCTTCCCGCACCCCGGCAACGTCCACGAGCCGGACGCGTTCGAGGTGTGGGCGGGCCGTGGCGCGGTCCGCCTCCACCGGCGCGACGACGCCCGCTTCGCCCTCCTCCTGGAGCGGGCCCGCACCTCGACGCTGGCGGCGCTGGAGTCCGACGACGAGACGGTGATGACGATCGCGGGTCGCCTGAACCACCGCCTGGCCGTCCCGGCACCGGCGGGCCTGCCCCGGCTCCGGGACCGCGCCGACGCATGGGCGGCGGAGCTGCGCGAGAACGCCGCCGGCCTGTCCCACACGCTGCCGCCGCGCGTCGTGGACGCGGCCGTCGTCACGGCCCGCGAGCTGGGCCGGGCCCAGCCGGACACCCTCGTCCACGGCGACCTGCACGCCCGCAACATCCTGCGGGCGGACCGCGAGCCGTGGCTGGCGGTCGACCCGAAGGGCTACGCGGGAGACCCGGCGTACGACGGCGGTACCCTCCTCAAGTCCCGCGCCCTGAACCTCATGCGGTCCGACGACCTGCCGAAGGCCGCCCGCCGCCTCCTGGACGTCTTCGCCGAAGCGGCTCGGCTCGACCGCGAACGTGTCGTCCGCTGGGCCCAGTTCCACGCCGTCCAGGCGGCGTTCCACGGCCGCCGGCACGGCTTCCGCATCGCCCGCAGCGGCGCCCGCCGGGACCACGTCACCCAGTTCGCCGACAGACTGGCGGAGTCACTGGTGGTGTGAAAGCCGACGCGCGGGGCCGAAGGCGTGCAGGATTCCTCCATGGCCCATCTCCGCGACATGGTCTTCGACTCCGCCCACCCGGCATCGGCGGCGCGTTTCTGGGCGGCGGTCCTGGACGACTACGCCGTGGCCCCCTATGACGACACCGAGCTGGCCCGCCTCCGCGCCCTCGGCTTCGACGGCCCCGAGGACGACCCGACGGTCCTGCTCGAACCGGTGTCGGGAGGGGCCCCTCGCCTGTGGTTCCAGCTGGTGCCGGAGCAGAAGCAAGTAAAGAACCGCGTACACCCGGACGTCACAACCACCGACATGGAGGCGGAGACGGTACGGCTGACGGACCTCGGCGCGACGGTGCTCGCACGCCATGCCGATCACACGGTGCTCGCGGACCCCGAGGGCAATGAGTTCTGCCTGTTTCCCCTCACCGTCTAGCCGCCCGCCCCTGGTTCACCACCTCGTCACCGCCGCCCGCCGAACTCCCACTCATGCACCTCGACACCCGCGTACCGGACCGGATCCAGCACACCCAGTGCCCGCTCCGGATCCGCGGCCCGGACCAGCGCCGCCGTACCGATCCACATGGCTCCGTCGTCGGACAGCAGCGGGCCGAAGGCGATCAGGTCGCCGGGGTCGGTGCCGGGCGGCAGGCCGGGACCGACGCCAACACCGACGCCGTCACCATCACCGCCGCCGTCGCCGTCGCCCATACCACCGGTGGTGTGCACCGGCCCAAGGCCCAGCACCAGATACCGGTCGCCTCCGCTCCGGCCGCCGGGGAACTCCCACATGGTGCGCCCCAGCAGATTGCGCCACCGCCGCAGCAGCACGTCCCGGTACACGCCGGCCTGGTAGTTGGGCTCGTCGAAGGCGAACGCGCGGGCGGCGGCGGGGCCGGGCAGGTCGACGACGTGCACACTCCCGGTCGGCACCTCCCCGCCCGCCCCGAACGTCGGCCCCCGGGCGATCAACTCGGCCGCGTAACCGTCCATGTAGGCCCAGTGGTCCTCCACCAGCTCCGCACGCAAGGCCGCGGAGTCGGCACGGTCACGGTGGTAACAGAAGAACTCCATGACCACGGAGCCTTCCGCAGGACGGCACGGCCGCTCAACACGGTTTCCGCGAGCCGGCTCCGCTCCGGAGCGGAGCCGGGCACCGAAAGAGTTGCGGCGCCCACACCCGGCACCGCCCCCACACCCGGCACCGCCCCCACCACGGCTCCGCCCCTCTCCGTCCCTCAGTCCCGCCGGATCAACTCCGGGTCGATCCGCCGCCCGACGAGCGGCAACGCCCCCAGCGCGGCGACGACCATCACGCCCAGCGTGCCGGCGAGGAGGAGAGGCAGCCCGGCGCCGTCCCAGAAGATCGCTCCGCCGCCGGTGACCAGGTAGCCGGACTCGGCCGTCTTGCCGACGACGACGGCCAGCAGGAGTCCGACGGCCAACGGCAGTACGACCTGGGCCACCTGCACAGCCCGCAGGGTACGGGGGCGGGCGCCGAGCAGGGCGAGAGCGGTGACCTGGGGACGGCGTTCGACGGCTCGGTCGGTGGCGGCCACGAGGTAGGCCCCGATGCCGATGACAAGGCCGAGGACCATGCCCACCGCGAGGAGCGTCTTGATGACGGCGATCTGCTGAAGACCTGTGATGTCCAGGCCTTGCGGGAGCACATCAGCCGTCGGAGCGACGTGGCCGATGCCGTCGAGGACTCGGCGGACGACGTCCGGGGCGGACGCGCTGACGAGGGTGAGCGTGGCGCTCGCGGGTCGGGTGCCCCGCGGCAGCACGGACGGCGGGACCAGAACCGACTCGGGGTCGATGACCAGGCTGCCCTCGACCTCGCGGTAAGCGAGGGTGCGTTGCGGCACCGTGAGTGACAGATCGCGGTGCTCGCCCTCCAGTTGGACGGTGAGCCTCGCACCGGCGCGGGTCGCCCCGCCCTGCGTCCCCCCGATGCCCCGCAACCGCATGGCCTGCCCGTCCACGCATCGACCGGCCGACGACACGACAGCCCGGAGCTGGGTGCAGGTGGCCAGGACGACATGAGGGGACCAGGCCGTCTCGGAAGCGCCGACCAGCGACGACTGCGTGCTGACGACATGACCACGAGTCCCCGGGAGTCGTTCGAGGGCTTTCCGCTGGGGTCCGGTCAGTTGCTCGTAGGGGATGTCATAGCTCTGGATACGGGAGGGGTTCCTGGTGGCCTGGTCCAGCTGGATCAGCACTCCCTGGGCGAGGGACGCGGCGAACACCAAGAGGACGAGGCCGGCGGCCACCCGGAGCGTGCCGCTCGGCTCGGCCTCGTTGCGCCGCATGGCGAGGCCTAGGGCGAGGGAGCCGGTGGATCGGGCCACCCGCTGGGCGAGAATCCGGCACAGGGGTGCGAGGGTCGTCACCAGACCCACGCCGATCATGATGATCGCGGCCGGGATGAGCAGCGACGGCAGGAAGGTGTCGCGCGGGGCGTGACCGGTGAGCCCGGCGGCGCAGTACCCGGCGGCGATGCCCGATCCCGCGGCCAACGGCAGGAAGCCCCAGGACGACGGGGGTTTCTCCACCGCTGCCCTGCGGACGGCGAGCGGGTCGGCGGACGCCCTGCGCGCGCCGGCCCGGCCGACGAACCAGGCGAGCGCCGGGCATCCCACCAGGCAGGCCAGGAGCGTCGTACCGGCGAGCGTGCCGTCGCCCGGATACCAGGTGAATCCGGGGAGACCCACCCGTGAGAAGAGCTGGTTCAGGATCCAGTACTCGCCCAGTCCGAGGAACGCGCCCAGGCCTGCCGCCGCCACGGTCTCGGCGGCGTTCACCCGCTGTACCTCCGCGGCGCTCATGCCCAGCAGACGCAGCGCGGCCAGTCGTCGGGCCCGCTCCGCGGCCGAGAGGCGGGCGCACACGGAGAGGAACACGGCGAGGGGCAGCAGAACGATGCCGACCATCGTGAAGCGCAGGATGTCGAGCGTCGACGGGTCCACTGTGGGGATCGGTGCCTCCGGCTTCCCGAACCGGGTGACCGGCAGGCCACCGGAGAGCTCATCGCGGCTCATGCCCACGTAGGCAACGAGTTCTTCGGGACGTGCCAGCCCCTGGGGCCCGATCAGCCCCTTCTCCCTGCCCGGCAGGCGCTGGGCCAGTCCGGTCTCCGTGCGCAGCAGTTCATGCAGCCGCGGAGACACGAAGACCTCTCCGCGGTCCGGCATGTCCTCCAGCCCCGGCGGGGGCGCCACGGCTTCGGTGCCCCTCGCCAGGAAGATACGGACCAGAGGCCTTGAGCCGTACGGATCGGTGCGCTCCAGCCACAGGGGCAGCCGGTTCACACCGGTGGCGGAATGACCAGGGGGGACAGGTTGGCGGGCCGCGACACGGCCGTCCTGTGCCGCGAGGATTCCGGGAATCGTGAGGACGACCGCGAGACAGCAGACCCCGATCGATCCGCCGAGTGTCATGAGCGCGAACCGCGCGCGGTTGCCGCGCCCGCTGCCGAAGAGCAGGCGCAGCCCCAGAAGGAGTTCGTTCACCGTGCCGGCCGCCCCTGCAGGGTGAGGACGCCGTCGACCATGGTGTACCTGGTGTCCGCCCGCGCCGCGACGTCCGCGTCGTGCGTGACGAGTACGACGGCGGCGCCCTGAGAGCGCGCCAGCGTGAGGAACTCCTTCAGTACGGCCTGCGCGTTGACGCTGTCCAGCGAGCCGGTCGGCTCGTCGGCGAAGACCACCGCCGGCCGGTGCACAAGGGCACGCGCGACGGCCACCCGCTGGCCCTGCCCGCCCGACACCTGGGAGGGGCGGCGTTCCCGCAGTTCCCGGAGCCCCAGGCGGCCGAGGACCTCACCGGCGGCCGCCAGCGCCTGTGCCTTGCGCTGCCCGGCCAGCCGCAGGGGCAGCGCGGTGTTCTCCTCCACGGTCAGCTCCGGAAGGAGTTCGCCGTACTGGAAGACGAAACCGAACCGGTCGCGCCGCAGGGCGCTCAGCTCGGCGTCGCCCAGGCCGCCCAACGGGCGCCCCTCGAAACGGACTTCTCCGCTGCTGACGGGCAACACGCCGGCCAGGCAGTACAGCAGGGACGACTTCCCCGATCCGCTGGGGCCGCTGATGGCCGCGATCTCCCCGCGTCGGAGTGCGATGTTCGCCCCCCGTACGACTCGTGACGAGCCGTAGGAGAGGTCGATTCCCTGGGCAGCAAGGACTTCGGACACTGTGAGACCCGCTCAGACCTAGCGCGGCTGGTAGTGCCGCGCGGCGGAGCAGTTGTCCGGCCGGAGTGTGCCCTTGTCGAGACAGACCCGGAAGTAGGCGTCGTCCGTGTACCTCTGCGCACCGTCCCAGCTGGCATGGTGCAGATGGACCCGCTGCCGCTGCTTTCCGTAGTAGCGGTCCCAGCCGTGACCTTCGACTCGGACCTGAACGTATCCGTTGTGGTTGTCATCGGGTTCGGTGTCGATCAGGTACCCGCTCCATTCGAACGAACCATGGCTCCGCTCGGCCGGATTGAACCGGTAGAGCCCCTGCTCGAAAGCCGCGCCCCTGGTCTTCAGATCGGGCAGCTCATGCCAGGACGAGGCGAACGCCGTCCCCGCTCCCGCGAGAAAGACCCCCGCTGCCACCACACCCGCCAGCACCTTCTTCACACGCCACCTCTCCCATGACTCCGAACG
Organism: Streptomyces sp. NPDC058464; assembly: GCF_042721035.1. NCBI lineage: Bacteria > Bacillati > Actinomycetota > Actinomycetes > Kitasatosporales > Streptomycetaceae > Streptomyces > Streptomyces sp. NPDC058464. The sequence continues at coordinate 24,897 of NZ_JBHXMA010000017.1, read as the reverse complement.
GCCCCGCCGACCATCACAGTCGCAGAAAGTAGCGCGTTGATTACTTGGCGAATCCTTCACTCACTCAACCACCACCGCATCAGGTGACTCAAATCAAGACAGCGGCCGAAACGCGCCGAAACGCCCCGTGCGGTTTCGGGCAGACACGGTGACGCAGTGATTCGGTGATGCGGCGACGCGGCCCGGCGGCGCAAGCCCTACGGCCGAAACACGACCCCGACCGCCATGCGCAGCTTGGTCACGAACTCCGGGCGGTCGGCGACGCGGTGCTTCCAGCCCTCGCCGGCCGCCTGCAGGACCTCGGCGATCTGGCGGGGTGTGACGTCGCCGGCCGGCGTCCACCCGGAGTCGGTGATCGCCGTCGCGAGCGTGTCGAGGAAGGCGTCCCGGTAGTCGTCGTACATGTGATGGAGCTGCGCGGTCCCGTGCTCCAGCAGGTCGTCGACGCCCTCGTTGAGGTGCGTGCCGACGTACCGGCCGAGGTTCGCGTCGAGCGCGGCCACCAGGCGTGCGCCGAGGTCCGCGCCGGGCGCGGCCAGTGCCGTACGGACGTCCGCCAGCGCCCGGTCCAGCTCCTGCCGCATGGTCTCGCGGAACAGCTCCTCCTTGCCGGAGAAGAGGAAGTACAGGCCGGGCCGGGAGATGTCGGCGGCCCGGGCCACCGCATCCATCGACGTCTTGCGATAGCCGAACGTCGCGAAAACGGTCAGTGCCGCCGCGAGCACCTGCTCGCGGCGCTGGGTGTCCCCTCGGGTGGCGGTCATAGGCACACCATACCGACTGGGCGTGCTATACATGTTTTGTCGATTCTGTTTAGCTGTAGCAGGCGGGGGGCCGCAGCACACAAGAGCTCGAGAAGACGAGAGCACGAGAGCACGAGAGCACGAGAGAGAGCATCATGGGCAAGACCGTTCTGATCACCGGTGCTTCCACCGGCATGGGAGAGGCGCTCACCTTCGAGTACGCCGCGCGCGGCTGGAACGTGGCGGCCACCATGCGTGACACCGCCAAGGCCAACCCGGCCTTCGCCGGCCTCGGCAACGTCCTGGTCACCCGCCTCGACGTCACCGACCGCGCGGGCGTCGAGCAGGCCGTCAAGGAGACCGTCGACCGTTTCGGCGCCGTCGACGCCCTGGTCAACGCGGCCGGCTACGGCCAGGTCGGCGCCGTCGAGGAGATCAGCGCCGACCAGCTGCGCGACCAGCTGGAGACCAACGTGGTGGGCCTGGTCCAGGTGATCCAGGCCGTCCTCCCGCACATGCGGGAGCGCCGCTCGGGCCACATCCTCAACATCGGCTCCATGGGCGGTCACGTCAGCCTGCCCACGATGGCCGTGTACTGCGCCTCCAAGAGCGCCGTACAGAACCTGACGGAGGGCCTGGCCCTGGAGCTCGCCCCGCTGGGCATCCACGTCACCCTGGTCGAACCGGCGGGCTTCGACACCGGCTTCGAGGGCAACTCCAAGCTCCCGGCGACCTCCATCCCGGACTACGCGCCCGCCTACGCCACCATGGCCGAGTTCTCCGAGCAGGCGGTACGCGGCAACCTGGTGAAGTCCATGGCGGCCGTCGCCGACGTGACCGGCTCCGACGCGCCCCCGCTGCACCTGGCGGTGGCCACCGCCGGCCTGGAGATGGTGCGCGGCCGCTTCGCCGGGCTGATGGACGAGTACGCCCGCTGGGAGCAGGTCACCGCCGGCACCGACTGACCGGCCGCCGGCACGCAGCCCGTGCCGGCAAGCAGCCCGTCCCGGCCGGCAGCCCACAGCCCGCGCCGGCCGCAGGACCGCACGTCCGTGCCGGTCACAGGACCCGTCGGAGCGCCTCCGGGGTGAGGTCGGCGAGGGTCGGGTAGCCGTCGACGGCCATGATCAGGTCGGCCTCGGCGAGCAGCGCCCGCAGGATGTGGACGAGGCCGGGCTCACCGCCGTGGGCGAGGCCGTAGGCGTAGGGACGGCCGACGCCCACGGCGGTGGCGCCCAGTGCGACCGCCTTGATGATGTCCGCTCCCGTCCGGACCCCGGAGTCGAACAGGACGGGCAGGCCGTCGGCGGCCTCGACCACCTCCGGCAGCGCGTCGAGGGCGGGCAGGCCGCCGTTGGCCTGGCGGCCGCCGTGGTTGGAGCAGTAGATGCCGTCCACCCCGGCGTCCTTGGCGCGGCGTACGTCCTCGGGGTGGCAGACGCCCTTGAGGATCAGCGGCAGATCGGTGATCGACCGCAGCCAGGGCAGGTCGTTCCAGGTGAGCGGGTTGCCGAAGATCCCCGCCCAGAGCGCGACGGCGGCCTGCGGGTCGTCCTCCGGGTTCTTGCCGAGACGGGCCCGGAAGACCGGGTCGCTGGTGTAGTTGGCCAGGCAGTTCCCGCGCAGCTGCGGGAAGTTGCTGACGCTCAGGTCGCGCGGCCGCCAGCCGGTGATCCAGGTGTCCAGGGTGACCACGATCCCCTTGAACCCGGCCTTCTCGGCCCGGTGCACCAGGCTCTCGGCCAGTTCGCGGTCGGTGGGCGTGTAGAGCTGGAAGAAGCCGGGGGTGTCGCCGAACTCGCCGGCCACCTGCTCCAGCGGGTCCACGGTCAGGGTGGAGGCGATCATCGGTACGCCGGTACGGGCGGCGGCGCGGGCGACGGCGAGGTCACCGTGGCCGTCCTGCGCGCACAGCCCGATCACCCCGACCGGGGCCATGAACAGCGGCGAGGGCAGCCGCATCCCGAACAGGTCGACGGACAGGTCCCGTTCCGTGGCCCCCACCAGCATCCGCGGCACCAGCCCCCAGCGCTCGAACGCGGCGACGTTGGCCCGCTGCGTCCGCTCGTCGCCGGCACCGCCCGCGACGTACGAGCGCACCGAGGCGGGCAGCGCGGCCTGGGCGAGCGGCTCCAGATCGTCGTACGACATCGGGAACCGCGGCACCACCCCGCGCAGCCCGTCGAGGTAGATCTCGTTCTGGTAGTCGGCGAACGCCATGATGCGGCCCTTCCTCACGACTGCGCCCGCGGGATGCGGGCCCCTCGAAGTACACAGAAGTACACAATGGGAGAGTGACGCACGACGGCTTCGAAACGCAGGATTCCGGCTCTGAGGGCGGGCGGACGCAGGATGCTGCCGCCATCGTGCCGGGCCTGCTGAGCGAGGACGAGCTGGCGCTGGTCAACGCGCTGCAGCTGAGCCCGCGAGCCTCCTGGACCGAGCTCGGCCGCGCCCTGAGCGTGGACCCGGTGACGGTGGCCCGCCGCTTCCAGCGCCTCACCGCGCAGGGCACGGCCTGGGTCAGCTTCTCCCCCGGCCCGCGGCTGCTGGAGCAGATCTGCGTGGCGTACGTCGTGATCGACTGCGCTCCGGGAACGACGGCCCGGGTCGCCGGGGCCCTGGGCGCCCATCCCCACATGGTGACGATCGAGCGGACGGCCTCGGGCCACGACATCCTCGCCACCGTCGCCACCCGCGACCTGCCGGCCCTGTCCCGCTACACCCTCGACCTGCTCCCCCACCTGCCGGGCATCACCGCCGTACGGTCCCGGATCGTCACCCACATGTTCACCGAGGGCGGCCACTGGCGCATCGCCGCCCTGGCCCCGGCCCAGCGCGCCCGGCTGACGGCCCCGCTCTCGTCCACCCGGGCCACCACGACCCCGACGGCCACCACCACGGCCACCCCGGCCACCGCCACCGCCGCCGCCCACCGGCCGCTCGCCTCCGTCGACCGCGCCCTCGCCGTCCGCCTCGCCCACGACGGCCGCGCGACCTACCAGGCCCTGGCACGGGACCTCGGCGTCAGCCTGTCCACCGCCAAACGCCGCGTCGAGGCCCTCACCCGCCACGGCCTGCTCCGCTTCCGCTGCGACTTCGCCCGACCCCTCGGCGGCTGGCCGGTCGCCGTCACCTTCTGGGCCAGGGTGCCGCCCGCCGACCTCCCCGAGATCGGCCAGTCCCTCATCCGCCTCCCCGAGACCCGCAACTGCGCCGCCATCAGCGGCCCCCAGAACCTCATCCTCCAGGCCACCCTGCACTCGGTCAGCGACATCCTGCGCCTGGAGACCCACCTGGCGACGACCCACCCGACCCTCGACATCGCGGACCGGGTCGTCACCCTGCGCCAGGACAAACTCCTCGGCCGCCTGCTCGACGCGCACGGCCGCTCCGTCGGCGTCGTACCGGCGGACCTGTGGGCGGAACCGGCCCTGTGACCTCATGACGGCGCCCCGGCTCCTGTCACCGGGCTGCCGTAGAGTGCGCCGAGGTGGGGACGCGACATCCATTCGAGGGGGAGCCTGCCATGGCCATGGATGCGCCGAAGAAGAACCGGACCGGATCGGGATCGGGATCGGGATCGGGATCGGGATCCGGATCGGCACCGATGAGTCCCGAGCAGATGATCGCGGAGGCGCGGAAGGCGTTCTTCGTGATGTTCGGCCTGCTCGCGGTCGTCTGGCTCGTGCAACTGGCCAACTGGGCCGACCACTACGCCCTCGCACGGGACTACGCGCTGGTCTCCGGCGACGTCGGCACCCTGCCCGACATCCTGGTCGCGCCGCTGCTGCACTGGAGCTGGGCGCACATCGAGAGCAACTCCGGCCCCCTGTTCGTCTTCGGGTTCCTCGCGGCCTACCGAGGGGTGCTGCGCTTCCTCGGACTGACCCTGCTGATCGCGCTGAGCAGCGGCCTGGTGGTCTGGTTCTTCGAGCACGGCAACGTCGCGACGGTCGGCGCCAGCGGCCTGATCTTCGGATACTTCGGTTACGTCGTCGTACGGGGACTCTTCGACCGGCACCTGATCGACACGCTGGTCGGGATCGTCATGGGCGCGTCCTTCGCCTACCTCCTCACCGTGGCCGTCCCCGGCACACCGGGCGTGAGCTGGCTCGGCCACCTCGGCGGGCTGCTCGGGGGCCTGGCCGGAGCCTGGCTCTTCCGCGACCGCCGCGCCCCGCGTCCGGCCACCACCGCCACCACCGCCCTCACCCCCCGAACCCCGCCCGGCGGCAACACCCCACAGCCCGGCCCCGGTTCCGGCCCCACTTCCGACTCCGCGCGCGCCGACCTGTACAAGGAACTCGGCGACCTCGGCCTGCTCTGACGGGCCGAGCGCGAGGCTGCCCCCGCCCTCGTCCATGGATATCCGCTGGAGCGGTCGCTCCGGCTCTCGTAAGGTCCCGGGCATGGACTGGCAGAAGTGGCACGACAGTTACGACGCGCCCGAGTCGCCGCTCGCGCTCAGGCTGCGGAGGGTCCAGGAGCGCATCCGGCTGGCGCTCGACGACTGCCCGCCCGGTCCCGTGTCGGTGGTGAGTCTCTGCGCCGGCCAAGGACGCGACCTGCTCGGCGTCCTGCCCGGCCATCCGCGCCGTCACGACGTGCGTGCCCGCCTGGTGGAGCTGGATCCCCACAACGTCGCCGTGGCCGCCGACGCCGCCCGGTCGGCCGGGCTGCACCGGGTCGAGGTCGTCGCCGCCGACGCCGCGTCGCTCGGTCAGTACGACGGGATGACGCCGGCGGATGTCGTGCTGGTGTGCGGGGTGTTCGGCAACATCGTGGACGCGGACATCGAGCGGACGATCGACGCGTGCAGGCAGCTGTGCAGGACCGGCGGGCGGGTCATCTGGACCAGGCACCGCAAGGCCCCCGACCGTGTACCGTCGATCTGCGAGTGGTTCGAGGAACGGGGTTTCGAACGGGAGTGGGTCACCGGCCGGGAACATGTCCAGGCTGTGGGAGTCCATCGCTTCGGCGGCCGACCGGTTCCCCTTCGACCGGACGGCCACGTCTTCGACTTCGTGGGCTACGACAGGCTTCGAGAGACACGTTCGGACGGCTCTGCGGTCTGAGCCGGGTGGCCGCGCGGTCGAACGTCCAGGCCGGCGTCCCGGCAGGCACCGCATCCAACCGATATCGTCACTTTCCGCATGCGACGGTTACTCTGTGTATGGTCTTCTCATGGCCGCTCCCAGTGCCGTCCGCCGTCTCCTGCTCGCCACCGGCTTTCTGGTGCTCGTGCAGGCGGCGGTCGGCCTGGTCGTCAATCTCTACGGCCTCTATCCGGCTCACCATCGGGGCTCTCCGGCGGGGGCCCATCGCATCAGGGCCTACGAGAGCCTCACCTGGGCGGTCGGGCACGGCACCCTCGCGCTCGCCGTGCACGTCGCGCTCGGCCTCACGCTCGTCCTGCTGTCGATCGTCGCGGCAGCGCGCGCCGTGCTGCTCCGGCAGCGCGCGGTCGCGTTCTGGACCGTGCTCGGGGCACTCCTGGTCATCGGTGCCGCTGTGTTCGGTGGGAGCTTTCTCGCCGACGGCAAGACCCTCCACTCACTGCTGATGGCCCTGTTCGCACTGAGCGCCGAGGTGTGCTTCCACCTCGCCATCGACCTTCTGCCCTCCGGGCGGCACGGAGCCGTGGCCGCTCTCCGTTGAAGTGCGCCGCGTGATCAGCAACGCCTCACGCCAGGGTGACGTGCATGCCGCCTTCGGCCAGAACACCCAGGACCTCGGCGAACAGGTCGTAGAACCGGCCGTCCGGTGTGATGGCCTGGGACAGGTACTCGCGTGCGGTCACGGCGTTCCGCCAGAGCAGGGTCGCGGGAGCGGTGTAGCCGAAGGTGCCGCCCAGACAGTCGTCGAGGGCGGCCGGGCACCCGCCGAAGTAGCCACCCGGCCCGTTCACCGACTCGCCGAGCGCCAAGCGCTGACCTTGGTCCACAGCAGCCGATCGGTGATCGGCTCGCCTTGGTCGTCATGTGTCTCCAGGGCAGCCTCCGCCAGGTCCAGCGCCCCACGGGTGCCCTTCATCACTGCGGCCCGCAGCCGATCACCCTGGGAGGCCCCGCAGGACCAGTGGGGGCGCCGCCCGTTCGGCCGGCAGGACGCGGACGAAGTCGTTTTCCTGGGTGAGTGTCCAACCGAGTGACAACGCCCGCGCGACAGGGGCGGACACCCAGTGACAGCCCCCGCAGACCAAGCACGAAGGGGCGGCACCCCCGCACAGGGTGCCGCCCCTCTTCTTGCGTGCCGGGGCCGCCGTCCATCGGTCTTGAGGGTCGGGGACGGACGGCGGACCCGGGGTTCGCAGGAGGCCTGCGCCGGCCTCAGCGGTGGTCGCTGCCCGTCGACTGCGTCGCCGCGCGGCCCGCCTCCAGGCGGGCCACCGGGATGCGGAACGGGCTGCAGGAGACGTAGTCCAGGCCTACCTCGTGGAAGAAGTGGACCGACTCCGGGTCGCCGCCGTGCTCGCCGCAGACGCCCAGTTTCAGGTCGGGGCGGGTGGCGCGGCCGGCCTTCGCCGCTGCCGCGACCAGGGAGCCGACGCCGTCGCGGTCGATCGTCTCGAAGGGGGAGACGCCGAAGATGCCCCTCTCCAGGTAGGCGGTGAAGAAGGAGGCCTCGACGTCGTCGCGGCTGAAGCCCCAGACCGTCTGGGTCAGGTCGTTCGTGCCGAAGGAGAAGAACTCCGCCGCCTCGGCGATCTGGCCGGCCGTCAGGGCCGCCCGCGGGAGTTCGATCATCGTGCCGATGGAGAGCTTGAGGCTGGTGCCCGTCGCCGCCTCCACCTCCGCGATGACCTGGTCGGCCTCCTCGCGGACGATCTCCAGCTCCTGGACCGTGCCGACCAGGGGGATCATGATCTCCGCGCGCGGGTCGCCCTTGGCGTTCTTGCGTTCCGCGGCCGCCTCGGCGATCGCGCGGACCTGCATGGTGAACAGGCCGGGGATGACCAGGCCCAGGCGTACGCCGCGCAGGCCCAGCATCGGGTTCTGCTCGTGCAGGCGGTGGACCGCCTGGAGGAGGCGGAGTTCGTTCTCGTGGGGTTCCTGGCGGGACTCGGCGAGGGCCACGCGGACCGAGAGTTCCGTGATGTCCGGGAGGAACTCGTGCAGCGGGGGGTCGAGGAGACGGACCGTCACCGGGAGGCCGTCCATCGCCGAGAAGAGTTCGACGAAGTCCTTCTTCTGGAGGGGGAGGAGGGCCTTCAGGGACTCCTCGCGGTCCTCCTCCGTGTCCGCCAGGATCAGGCGTTCCACCAGTTCGCGGCGGTCGCCGAGGAACATGTGCTCGGTGCGGCACAGGCCGATGCCCTGGGCGCCGAAGCGGCGGGCGCGCAACGCGTCCTCGGCGTTGTCCGCGTTGGCGCGCACGCGCAGGCGGCGCTTGCGGTCGGCGAAGGCCATGATGCGGTGGACCGCCTCGACGAGTTCGTCGGCGTCCTGGGCGCCCGCGTGCATGCGGCCCTCGAAGTACTCGACGACCGGGGAGGGAACCACCGGCACCTCGCCCAGGTAGACCTTGCCCGACGAGCCGTCGATGGAGATGACGTCGCCCTCCTCGACGACGTGACCGCCGGGGACCGTCATCCGGCGGCGCTTCGTGTCGACCTCGAGCTCCTCCGCGCCGCACACGCACGTCTTGCCCATACCGCGGGCGACGACGGCCGCGTGGGAGGTCTTGCCGCCGCGGGAGGTGAGGATGCCCTCCGCCGCGATCATGCCGTCCAGGTCGTCGGGGTTGGTCTCGCGGCGGACCAGGATGACCTTCTCGCCCGAGCGGGACCACTTGACGGCGGTGTAGGAGTCGAAGACCGCCTTGCCCACCGCGGCACCGGGCGAGGCGGCGATGCCGCGGCCGACCTGCTGGGTCTTCGCCTGCTCGTCGAAGCGGGGGAACATCAGCTGGGCGAGCTGGGCGCCGGTGACGCGCTGGAGGGCCTCGGTCTCGTCGATCAGGCCCTGGTCGACCAGCTGGGTCGCGATCCGGAAGGCCGCACCCGCCGTGCGCTTGCCGACACGCGTCTGGAGCATCCACAGCTGACCGCGCTCGATCGTGAACTCGATGTCGCAGAGGTCCTTGTAGTGGTTCTCCAGCGTCTCCATGATCTGCATCAGCTGGTCGTACGACTTCTTGTCGATGTTCTCCAGCTCAGCCAGCGGGACCGTGTTGCGGATGCCCGCGACCACGTCCTCGCCCTGGGCGTTCTGAAGGTAGTCGCCGTAGACGCCCTGGTGGCCGGAGGCGGGGTCGCGGGTGAAGGCGACGCCGGTGCCGCCCCCGATCGATGTAGCTGTGGGGCCGAGGTTGCCGAAGACCATCGAGCAGACGTTGACGGCCGTGCCGAGGTCGCCGGGGATGCGCTCCTGGCGGCGGTAGAGCTTGGCGCGGTCGGTGTTCCAGGAGTCGAAGACCGCGCGGATCGCGAGGTCCATCTGCTCGCGCGGGTCCTGCGGGAAGTCCCGGCCGGCCTCGGTCTTGACGATCTTCTTGAACCTGGTGACGAGCTTCTTGAGGTCGGCGGCCTCCAGGTCGGTGTCGACGGTGACCTTCTTGGCCTCCTTCGCGTCGTCCAGGGCCTCCTCGAAGAGCTCGCCGTCGACGCCGAGGACCGTCTTGCCGAACATCTGGATGAGGCGGCGGTAGGAGTCCCACGCGAAGCGGTCGTCGCCGGCCTGCTTGGCGAGGCCCTGCACCGACTTGTCGGAGAGGCCGATGTTCAGGACCGTGTCCATCATGCCGGGCATGGAGAACTTGGCGCCGGAGCGGACCGAGACCAGGAGGGGGTTGTCGGCCTGGCCGAGCTTCTTGCCCATCCGCTGCTCCAGCGCGTCGAGGTGCGCACTCACCTCGTCACGCAGTGCCACCGGCTCCTCGCCGCTGGCGAGGTAGACCTTGCAGGCCTCGGTCGTGATGGTGAAGCCCGGGGGAACGGGGAGCCCCAGGTTGGTCATCTCGGCGAGGTTCGCGCCCTTGCCACCCAGGAGGTCCTTGAGGTCCTTGTTTCCCTCGGTGAAGTCGTAAACGAACTTCACACCATGGGGATCTTTGTTTTCCGACACGGGTCTCGACTCCCTCGAGGACTCGGTGGCTGCCCTGACGGCCAGGAACATACCCAGATCGAAGGCGCCTGGGTACGTCTACTTGCGTGTCATGCGCCCGTAACCAGTCGTCCGCCACCGGATCGAAAGTCAAAGCTTGGCAAGCGAAGCCCGGCCGATGTTTTCACTTCTTGAACGCAAGACCGCTCAGCACCACACCTTTCCGCTCAGGTGAGCGGACATCCTGCACGTCTGATTTCGATCGATGAACGATCAAGGGGTGGCACCCAGTGCCACCCCTTGGAGAAGTGCAGTCGCCCATGATCCGCTCATCTGAGCGCAACCCTTATCAAGGGTGGCGAGAATCACGCTGCCACAGACCGCCGGAGTTCACCATGCGGACGCGGTCGCGGACACCAGAACCCGCCGGAAACGTGCCGGTCACACGCCCAGGGCCGGTCACACGCCCAGCGCCAGCAACCGCTCCTCGGCCCGCTCCGGCGCGTACAGGTACTCCACGACCAGCGCGCCGGCCCCGATCAGCCCGGCCCGCTCCCCCTGCCGAGACGTCACGACGTCCAGATGAGCGGTGGAGCGGGGCAGCGCCCGCTGGTAGAGCAGTTCGCGTACGCCGGTGAGGAACGGGGTGCCCGCCAGGTCGCCCGCGATCATCAGGACGCCCGGGTTGAGCAGGGTCACGACCGTCGCCAGCACGTCGCCGACCATGCGGCCGGCCTCCCGCGCCAGGGCGGCCGCCTCCGGGTGGCCCGAGGCGAGCAGGTCCCGCACGTCCGAGCCGGAGGAGGCCGGGATCCCCGCCTCCGCCAGCCGCCGGGCCACGGCGCCGCCGCTCGCGACGGCGGCGAGGCAGCCGTACGACCCGCACCGGCACCGCGCCTCCGCGCCCACCCGGATGTGGCCGATGTCCCCGGCGCCGCCGTCGATGCCCCGGTAGATGGAGCCGTCCACCACGACCCCGGCGCCGATACCCGTCGAGACCTTCACCAGGACGAACGCCGAGCAGTCCGGGTATCCCGTGCACTGCTCCCCGTACGCCATCAGGTTCGCGTCGTTGTCCACCAGGACCGGGACGGCCGGTGCGCCCGTGTGCTCCGTGAACGCCCTGGCCAGCCGTCCCCGTATGTCGTAGCCGTCCCAGCCGGGCATCATCGGCGGCTGGACCACCCGGCCGGTGTCCGTGTCGACCGGGCCCGGCACGGCGAGGCCGATCCCGCACACCTCCGTCGCGGGGTGGCCCGCCTTCTCCAGCAACTCGGCGAACCAGCGGCCGAGTTCGCCGAGCACGGCGTCCGGGCCGTCCTGGATGACCAGGGTGCCCGAGTGCTCGGCGAGGAGCTCGCCGGTGAGCGAGAGCACGGCGGCGCGGGCGTGGCGGGTCTCCAGGTCGGCGGCGAGGACGACCGCGTGGGAGTCGTCGAACTCGAGGGTGATGGAGGGGCGTCCGCCCAGCGGGGAGTCGACCGGGCCGCCGGCGCCCTCGCGCAGCCAGCCCGCGCGGAACAGGCGGTCCAGGCGGTGGCCGACGGTCGCGCGGGAGAGTCCGGTGGCCTGCTGGAGTGCTCCGCGCGTCACGGCCCGCCCGTTGCGCACCAGTTCGAGCAGATCGCCGGCGCTCGCCTGTCCGCCGCCCTTGCCGGTCCTCCCCGGACGTCCGGTCATGCGCACCCCCTTGTGTTTCTCAAGCTTGCATTACATATTGAGTTTTGCGTGTTAAATAGACGTAACCCTACGGTAGCCACTGCCAAACCCGGCCGGCCGGACGTCTTCGGGGAGTCCCGAGTGGATCGCACTGCCCAGCTCACCACCCATGCGCTCGATCGCGGTATTGCATACGATCCGCCGTCCGCACGCGCCGCGGGCACCGCCACCGGCACCGCCCCGGGCACCGCCGGAAGACGGTCCCTGCACGTCAGGGCCGCACAGGTGCTCGAAGACAACTGGACCGGCAGCTCCACCGTGCCCTCCCGGAGCCTGTATCCGCACCAGTGGTCGTGGGACTCGGCGTTCATCGCAATCGGCCTCAGGCACCTCTCGCCACTGCGGGCGCAGACGGAGCTGGAGACACTGCTGGCCGCCCAGTGGGGCGACGGGCGCATCCCGCACATCGTGTTCAACCCCTCCGTGCCCCTCGACGCGTACTTCCCGAGCCCCGACTTCTGGCGCTCCTCGACCGCGGGGCGCGCTGCGGGCGCCCCGCGCACCGTACAGACCTCCGGGATCGTGCAGCCACCGGTGCACGCGCTGGCGGCCTGGCTGGTGCACCTCGCCGACCCGGGCCTGTCGCGTGCACGCGGCTTCCTGGCCGGTGTCTACCCGCGGCTCGCCGCCTGGCACCGCTATCTGCTGCACCGGCGCGACCTGGGCGGCGGCGGGCTGGCGTCCGTCGTCCACCCCTGGGAGCAGGGCATGGACAACAGCCCCTGCTGGGACGCCCCCCTGGCCCGGGTCGTCCCGGCCCCGGCGCGCTCGTTCCGCCGGGCCGACCTGGACCACGGCGCCGCCGAGGACCGGCCGACGGACCTGGACTACGGGCGGTACGTGCGGCTGGCGGCCGACTACCGGGACGCCGGATACACGGACCGGATCAGGGACTTCGCCGTCGAGGACCCCGCGTTCAACGCGCTGCTGATCGCCTCCGAGCACGCCCTCGCCCGGATCGCGGGAGAGCTGGGTGCGGCGGGCACGGCCCGGCACGCGCGGGCGGAGCGGCTCACGGCTGCGCTGGTGGACCGGCTGTGGGACCCGGAGCGGGAGATCTTCCTCTGCCGGGACCTGCGGGGCGGCGAGAACCGCGAGGCCGACCAGGCAGGCACGGGCGGCGCGGGTGGCGCGCTGATCACCGAGCGCGGGGTGTCCGGGCTGGTCCCGCTGCTCCTGCCCGAGCTGCCGCGGGAGATCGCCGCCGCGCTCGTCCGCACCCTGGACGGCCCGCACTTCGGCACCGGCACCCGCCTGGTGCCCAGTTACGACCTGCTCGGCGAGGCCTTCGACCCGCACCGCTACTGGCGCGGGCCCGCCTGGTTCAACACCGGCTGGCTGCTGGAGCGGGGGCTGCGCGAGCACGGCGAGCGGGAGCGGGCGGACGCGCTCGCCGAGGCGGTCGTACGGACGGCCGACGGGAGCGACTTCGCCGAGTACGTCGACCCGTTCACCGGGGCGGCGTGCGGGGCGACCGGGTTCGGCTGGACGGCGGCGCTCGCGCTGGACCTGCACCACCAGCGGCAGGCCGCGTCGCATACCGCGTCGCACGCCGCACTGCGCGAAGAGCCACACAGCGAACGTCAAAATCTGGACAAGAGCTGACAAAACGAGGTGTCTTCAGGGGACACCTCCCGTTCGACCTGAGGGACGAAGGAGGGGACCGGTGATGACGGACCGGCATCATCTGCTCGTACGCGGCGCGACGTTCGCCGCCGTGGACGACCGCGGCGACATCAGCGGCGTGCGGGGCGGCGGTTCCCCGGACGGGTTATTCGTGCGGGACGCGCGGCACCTCAGCCGCTGGCAGCTGACGGTCGACGGGGCGCTGCCCGAGGTGCTCACCCCGGTCGGCGACGGAGACGGCACGCGCTGCGTCCTGGTCCCGCGCGGCGGCCGCCAGGAACCGCCCGCACACACGCTCTTCCGTGAACAGGCCGTCGGCGACGGCTCGTTCGTCGAGTCCCTGCGGGTCACCAGCAACCGCCCGGTGCCGACCACGATCCGGCTCGCGATCACCGCCGACGCCGACTTCACCGACCAGTTCGAGCTCCGCGCCGACCACCGCACCTACACCAAGGCCGGTGCCGTCCGCTCCCGCCATGTCCTCGACGACGGGCTGGAGTTCGGCTACCGCCGGGGCGAGTGGCAGTCCTGTACGACGATCACCGCGGAGCCGGCCCCGGACGGCGTGGAGGAGACCGGGACCGGCGCCCGGCGGATGGTGTGGACGCTGGAGCTGGAACCGCACGGCACCAGCGAGCTGCTGGTACGGGTGATGGCACGCCCGCACGGCGACCGGCGGGCCCTGCGGGTGCCCCGCGACCCGGCCGCGCTGAACGCGCAACTCCTGTCCCTGGAAGGCGAGTTCGTGGAGGGCGTGGCCTTCCCGACGGGCTGGCCTGAGCTGGCGGCGGCCTGCGCCCGCGGTCTCTCCGACCTCGCCACCCTCCAGGTGCCGGCCACCGGCCCGGACGGCGAGGAGCTCAAGGTCCCGGCGGCCGGGGCCCCTTGGTTCCTCACCCTGCTCGGCCGCGACGCCCTCCTCACCTCCCTCTTCGCGCTGCCCTACCGCCCGCACCTGGCCGCCGCCACCCTGCCCGCCCTCGCCGCCACCCAGGCCACCGAGACCGGCGCGCACTCCGTGGCCCAGCCGGGGAAGATCGTCCACGAGGTGCGCCACGGCGAACTGGCCCACTTCGGGCAGGTGCCGTACGGGCGTTACTACGGGTCGGTCGACGCGACCCCGCTGTTCCTGATCCTGCTGGGCGCGTACGTCGAGCAGACCGGCGACGCGGCGTTGGCCCGGCGGCTGGAGCGCAACGCGCGCGCGGCCGTCGGGTGGATGCTCGACCACGGCGGTCTGACCTCGCGCGGCTATCTGGTGTACCGCGCGGACAAGGGCGGCCTCGCCAACCAGAACTGGAAGGACTCCCCCGGCGCGATCTGCTCCGCCGACGGCAGCCGGCCGTTGGGGACCGTGATGGCCGCGGGGGCACAGGGGTACGCGTACGACGCGCTGCGCCGGACGGCGTGGGTGGCGCGGACGGTGTGGGCCGACGAGACGTACGCGGCGCTGCTGGAGCAGGCCGCCGGTGATCTGCGGGACCGGTTCCAGCAGGACTTCTGGATGCGGGAGGCGTCCTTCCCGGCGCTGGCGCTTGACGGGGAGGGCCGGCAGGTCGACGCGCTCGCCTCGGACGCCGGGCACCTGCTGTGGTCCGGGCTGCTGGACAAGGAGTACGGGGAGGTGGTCGGGCGGCGGTTGCTGGAGCCGGACTTCTTCTCGGGGTGGGGGGTGCGGACGCTGGCCGCGGGGCAGGCGGCGTACCACCCGCTGTCGTACCACCGCGGGTCGGTGTGGCCGCACGACAACGCGCTGATCGCGCTGGGGCTGGCCCGGTACGGGCTGCACGACGAGGCACGGGCCGTGGCACACGGGCTGGTCGACGCGGCGACGGCGGGCGGGCACCGGTTGCCGGAGGTGCTGGCCGGGTACGGGAGGGACTCGCATCCGGAGCCGGTGCCGTATCCGCATGCGTGTGTACGGGAGTCTCGGTCGGCGGCGGCTCCGTTGGCGCTGCTCACTGCGGTGGGGGGTGCGTAGGGGGTCGCGTTTCGGGTGCGGGCCGGTGGGGGCTGGTCGCGCCCACGCGGCGGAGCCGCAAATTGACACAGCCCCGCGCCCCTTCGGGGGCGCTTCCCGCAGCCGCGTGCTGAAACGGCCGCGCCTCTGACCGGGCGTTGTGTTTGCCCGGTGTTTGCCGAATGGTCTGAGCACGGGCCTGAAGAGAGCCGTACGGAATTGTGGTGGGTTCGGCCTCCGAGCGCCGACCCGCCCTCCGTCTCACGGGTCTCGCACGGAAGGACCTCCGGGTTGTCTCAGCACACGAGCATTCGCCAGCCATCGGACACGCCGTCCGGGCCGTCCGAACGCGAAACCCCGCCGGAGGAGTCCGAGGTCCTGACGTCCGAGCGGGAGGACGGACCTTCCGAGGCGCCCGAGGCGCCCAGAACTCCCGAGCCCGCCGCCGAGGCAGAGGCCGAGCCCATGGCCGACCCCGGGACCGAAGCCGAGCACATAGCCGCCGACGAGGACGAACCCGGCCCCGCGTCCGAGGCCGCCACCGAGACCGAGACCGAAGCCGCCACCGAGACCGAAGCCGCCGACGCGAGCGAAACCGCCGCCGAAACCGATTCCGAGTCCGGGACCGAGTCCGGGACCGAAGCCACCGCCGAGGCCGATCCCGCGCCCGAGCTCCAAGCCGCAGCCGCAGCTGCCTCCGGCCCCGCGCCCGAAGCCGCCGCCGAAGGCGACCCCGCTGCCGACAGCGCCCCCGAGCCCTCCCCCGCCCCGGAAGGCGCCCCCCGCCCCCGTCGGCGGGGTTGGGCCGCCTGGAGTGGGCGGGTTCGGGAGCGGCGGGCGGCTTGGCGGGACGCGCATCCCACCACTGCCTCCGTGCTGTCGATCGGTGTCACCGTGCTCTGCGCGGTGCTCGTGATCGCGGCGCTGGTGATGCCGAACACCGTCGTCGAGCTGGGGCCCGCGAAGTTCGTGCGGCTGCCGTCCGAGGGGATCATCGCGGCGGCCGTCGCGCTGGCGCTGCCCCGGCGGCCCCGGATCGTGCTGGCCGCGGTGTTCGGCGTCGTGCTCGGCGCGCTGACCCTGGTCAACGCCCTCGACATGGGGTTCAAGCAGTACCTGGGCCGGAGCTTCAACGCCATCCTGGACTGGAGCCTGCTCGGCGACGCGGAGTCGTATCTGGAGGACACGCTGGGCCGGACGGCCACCCTCGCCGTCAGCGTCGGTGCCGTCGTCCTCGTGCTGCTGCTGTTCGTGCTGCTGGCGCTGGCGACGATCCGGCTGAGCAATCTGCTGGCCCGGCATCCCGGGCGGGCCACCCGCGGCACGCTGATCGCCGGTGTCGTCTGGATCACCTGCTCCTCCTTCGGCGTCCAGCTCGCCGGCGGCGTGCCGCTCGCCGCCGACAGCACCGCGACCACGCTGGAGATCAAGGCCCGTCAGGTGAAGGACACCCTGCACGACGAGGCGGAGTTCCAGAAGGTCGCCAAGGTGGACGCCTTCGGGAACACCCCGCCCGACCAGCTGCTGACCAGCCTGCGCGGCAAGGACGTGGTCTTCACGTTCATCGAGAGCTACGGCCGCAGCGCCATCGAGGACCCGATCGAGGCACCCGGCGTCGACAGCACCCTCGCGGTCCGGACCCAGGCCCTCGCGAAGGCCGGCTTCCACGCGAAGAGCGGCTGGCTGACGTCGGCGACCTACGGCGGCAGCAGCTGGCTCGGGCACTCCACGACCATGTCGGGGCTGTGGGTCAGCAACCAGCAGCGCTACCGGACCGTCATGGCCAGCGACCACCTCAGCATCACCAAGGCGTTCCAGAAGACCGGTGCCTTCGACACGGTCGGTGTGATGCCGGGTATCCAGAAGGGCTGGCCGGAGCAGAGCTACTACGGCCTCGACAAGGTCTACAACGCCTTCCAGCTCGGTTACAAGGGACCGAAGTTCAGCTGGTCGACGATGCCCGACCAGTACGCGCTGCAGCAGTTCCAGGACCGGGTGCACAGCAAGAAGCCGGCCGACGGCAAGTCCCGGATGTCGTTCGTGATCCTGACCTCCAGCCACCAGCCGTGGGCGCCGATCCCGAAGATGGTGCCGTGGGACCAGCTGGGCGACGGCTCGATCTTCGACGCCATCCAGAAGGCCGGCAACAAGGCGTCCGACGTCATCGCCGACACCACCAAGTCCCGCCAGGAGTACGGCAAGTCGGTCCAGTACTCGGTGACCGCGCTCACCGAGTGGCTGGAGCGCTACGGCAACGACAACACGGTCCTGGTCTTCCTCGGCGACCACCAGCCGATCGCCCGGGTCAGCGGCAACCACGCCAGCCGTGACGTGCCGATCTCCATCGTCGCCAAGGACCCGAAGGTCCTTGACGCGATCGACTCCTGGAACTGGACCGACGGTCTGCGCCCGGCGCACGACGCCCCGGTGTGGAAGATGAGCGCGTTCCGCGACAAGTTCCTGACGGCGTACGGGTCGACTCCGCACCCGAAGACGAACTGAGCGTTCCGCTGGGAGTGCCGCGATATGCCGTGTGCCGACTGCGGCGCCGTCGTGGCTGATCGCGCCCACGCGGCGGCAGCCGCATATCGGATACGGCCCCGCGCCCCTGAAGGGGCGCGGCGCTCAGCCCCCTGAAGTGTCCAGTTCCGCGTCCTCGCCGATGCCCGCGCAGTCGTAGGGGTCCTTCAGCCAGCCGTCCGGCAGCACCACCCGGTTGTTGCCGGACGTGCGGCCGCGGGGCCCGTCGGCGCCGGTGGGCCAGGGCTGGTCGAGGTCCAGTTCGTCCAGGCCGGCGCGGAGTTCCGCCAGGGACGACGTGATGGCGAGGCGCCCCCGCATCTCGCTGCCGACCGCGAAACCCTTGAGGTACCAGGCGACGTGCTTGCGGAAGTCGACCACGCCCTTGGACTCGTCGCCGAGCCACTCGCCGAGCAGGCCGGCGTGCCGGACCATGATGTCGGCGACCTGCCGGAGAGAGGGCTTCAGGATCTCCTGCTCCCGGCCCTCGAAGGCGGCGACCAGGTCGGCGAAGAGCCACGGCCGGCCCAGGCAGCCGCGGCCGACCACGACTCCGTCGCAGCCCGTCTCCCGGACCATCCGCAGCGCGTCCTCCGCCGACCAGATGTCGCCGTTGCCGAGGACGGGGATCTCGGGGACGTGCTCCTTCAGGCGGGCGATGGCCGCCCAGTCGGCGGTGCCGCCGTAGTGCTGGGCGGCGGTGCGGCCGTGCAGGGCGATCGAGGTCACGCCCTCCTCGACGGCGATCCGGCCGGCGTCGAGGTAGGTGATGTGGTCGTCGTCGATGCCCTTGCGCATCTTCATGGTGACCGGGAGGTCGCCGGCGCCGGAGACGGCCTCGCGGAGGATGGCGCGCAGCAGGTTCCGCTTGTACGGGAGGGCCGATCCGCCGCCCTTCCTGGTGACCTTCGGGACCGGGCAGCCGAAGTTCAGGTCGATGTGGTCGGCGAGGTCCTCCTCCGCGATCATGCGGACGGCCTTGCCGACGGTGGCCGGGTCGACGCCGTACAGCTGGATGGACCGGGGCTTCTCGGTCTCGTCGAAGCGGATCAGCTGCATGGTCTTCTCGTTGCGCTCGACCAGCGCCCGGGTCGTGATCATCTCGCTCACGAACAGGCCCTTGCCGCCCGAGAACTCCCTGCACAGGGTCCGGAAGGGCGCGTTGGTGATCCCCGCCATGGGGGCGAGGACGACCGGCGGCCGGACGGTGTGCGGGCCGATCTGGAGGGGCGACGTGGGCTCGGGCATTCCCCCATTGTCCCGTACACCGCGCGGTGCTCGTCCGGCGCTCGTCGCACCTGTGGACAACCGCCCCTCCCGCACCGTCCGTTATGATCATGTAGCACTCATTAGTTAGACGCACTATCGAAATGGGCGTACGATGTGGCGCATGCCCGAGCTGAGCCCCCGCCGACGCATGCTCGTCCTCGCGATCTGCTGCATGAGCCTGCTGATCGTGAGCCTCGACACCACTGCCCTCAATGTCGGACTGCCGTCCATGCAGCGCGAGCTGCACGCCTCGACGGCGGGTCTGCAGTGGACGATCGACGCGTACACGCTGGTCCTGGCCTCGCTGCTGATGCTCGCGGGGTCGACGGGCGACCGGGTCGGCCGCAAGAAGGTCTTCATGACGGGCCTGGTCGTCTTCTCGATCGGCTCGCTGCTCTGCTCGCTGGCGCCGAACCTCGACTCGCTGATCGCGTTCCGCATGGTCCAGGCGGTGGGCGGCTCGATGCTCAACCCCGTCGCCATGTCGATCATCACCAACACCTTCACCGACCCGCGCGAGCGGGCCCGGGCGATCGGGGTGTGGGGTGCGGTGGTCGGCATATCCATGGCCGCCGGCCCGCTGGTCGGCGGCCTGCTGGTGGAGTCGGTGGGCTGGCGGGCGATCTTCTGGGTCAACATCCCGGTGGGCCTCGCCGCCGTACTGCTGACGCTGCGCTTCGTGCCGGAGTCCCGGGCGCCGAAGGCCCGCCGCCCCGACCCGGTCGGTCAGGTCCTGGTGATCGCCCTGTTCGGCTCGCTGACGTACGCGATCATCGAGGCGCCGACGGCGGGCGCGGGCACGGTCCTGCCGTTCGCCGCGGTGGCCGTCGCCGCCCTGGCCGGCCTCCTCTGGTACGAGCCGAGGCGCGACGAACCCCTGATCGACCTGCGCTTCTTCCGCTCGGCGCCGTTCAGCGGCGCGACCGTGACCGCGATCAGCGCGTTCGCCTCGCTCGGCGGCTTCCTGTTCCTGTCCACGCTCTACCTGCAGAACGTGCGCGGCCTCGACGCCCTGCACGCGGGTCTGTGGATGCTGCCGATGGCGGTCCCGATGTTCCTGTGCGCCCCGCTGGCGGGCCGCCTGGTCGGCAGCCGGGGACCGCGCCTGCCACTGGTGATCGCCGGCGTCGCGATGACCGCCAGCGCGGTCCTGTTCGCCGCGTTCGAGGCGGAGACCTCGGACACCACCCTCTTCCTCGGCTACGTCCTGTTCGGCATCGGCTTCGGCTTCGTGAACGCCCCGATCACCAACACGGCGGTCTCCGGCATGCCGAGGACCCAGGCGGGCGTGGCGGCCGCGGTCGCCTCCACCAGCCGCCAACTGGGCCAGACCCTGGGCGTCGCGGTGATCGGCGCGGTGCTGGCCTCCGGGATCGGCTCGTCGTCGTACGCCGACGAGTTCGTGTCCGCCGCCCGCCCCGGCTGGTGGATCCTCGCCGGCTGCGGCCTCGCGGTCCTGCTCCTCGGCGCCGTCACGAACGGCCGCTGGGCCCGCGCGACCGCCGAGCGGGCCGCGCAGCGGCTGGAGTCACCGGAGATCCGCGCGGCCGTGGGGGCGCCGGAGCGGGTGTGAACGCCCGCGACTCGTCCGTTCCGCCGCCGGGCGCGGCGCTGCACGGCGCCGCACGGCGCTTGTCGCGTCCCGGCGAGAGGGGCTGAGCTGTCTGCCGGGCCGTGTCGCCGCCGGGCGGTTCGGCCCTGATCACGTCCGCGCCCATGTCACCGAGCGAGCCGGACTGCGGCGCCGGGGCCCGCGAACCGTCGTGCTGTCCCGCACGCGGCGCAATCCGGCCGACGGGCCGCTCAGGTGCTCGTCCCGGTCGGCGCGGCTGCTCGTCCCGCTCCGCGCGGCTGCTGGTCCCGGTCCGCACGGCCGGGTTCGTCAGGCCGGATCATCCTGGTGTGATGACAGCTTGCCTCGCTTGGCCGCGCCGCCCTGCTCGAGTTCGGTGAGCGCCGGGATGGCTTGCGAGAGCGGGACGGTGCGGGCGATCGGCACTCGCGAAGTCATAGCCCATCGCGCGCGGGAAACGCCGACCGGTCACGAACTTCATGCGGCCGGCGCGGATCACGAAGTCCATCGGGTTGGCCGCGGCCGCGCGCACCCGGACCAGGACCTCCCCGGCGCCGGGCTGTGCCGAGTCGAAGTCCTCGAGCCGCATGACTTCCGGCCCGCCGTACCGGTGGTACTGGATCCGCTTCATCGCCGTCGTCCTCATCACTTCCGTGTGAGGTGTTTCCGGCGCGGTCACAGCGTGACCACGATCTTGCCGTGGACGTGCCGTCCGGCCTGCAGCGTCACGGCGTCGCGGATCTTCTCGACCGGGAAGCGCGCGGCGACGGGCACGGTGAGCCGGCCGGCCAGGATCGCGTCGGTGACCTGCTGGAGGGCACCGGGCGCCGCGTCGAAGCCACCGGTCGCGCGCACCCCGCCGGGAGGACGGGGACCTGCGGCGATCGTCGAGATCCGCTCACGCGCCACACCGAGCGCCAGCGCGGCTTCGGCCGTCTCCGTGCCGAACAGGTCGGTCGCGGCCGTCACCCCGTCGGGAGCCAGTGCCCGTACCCGGTCGGCCAGCCCGGGGCCGTGGGCGACCGGCTCGGCACCCAGCCGCCGCAGGAAATCGAAGGTGCCCTCCGATGCGGTGCCGATCACTCGGGCGCCGGCGAGTCCGGCGAGTTGCACGGCGAACACACCGACGCCGCCGGCCGCGCCGCCGACCAGGACGGTGTCGCCGGACCGCAGGCCGATCGCGGCCAGCGCGGCGACGGCGCTGGCGCCGGCCACCGCGAGCGTGCTCGCCACCTCGTCGCTGATGCCCTCCGGCGTATGCCAGAGCGAATCGGCGGGGATCGCGACCACGACGAAATCGGCCACGGCCCGGCCCAGCACGCCGCCGTGGACGCGGTCGCCCGCGGCGAAGCCCGTGACGCCGTCGCCGACCTCGTCGACGACACCGGCGAGGTCGTACCCGAAGCCGGACGGGACGTCGATGCCGAACCGCGCCGCCAGCTCCGGCCGCGCGGCGATACCCCAGTCCATGGGGTTGAGCCCGGCTGCCGTCACGCGGACGCGGACCTCGCCGGGGCCGGCATGCGGCTCCGGAACCTCCCGCAGCTCCAGCACTTCGGGGCCTCCGAACGTTTCGTAGATCACGGCTCGGCTCACCGGCGGACTCCTCACGGAACGACTGACGGGACTTGGTCCCATCACGATAGCACCAGTGACGGAACCAAGTCCCGTAGACTGCGTCCATGGCCCGCTGGGAACCGAACGCAGCAGAACGGCTCGCTCACGCCGCCCTCGACCTGTTCGCCGAGCGCGGCTACGAGAACACGACCGTGATCGACATCGCGCAGCGCGCGGGGCTGGGGAAGAGCACCTTCTTCCGGCACTTCCAGGACAAGCGGGAAGTACTCTTCGGCGGCGGCGCCGTGGACGAACTGCTCGCCGGAGCGATCGTCGCGGCGCCGGCCACGGCCACCCCGCTCGAAGCGGTGGCACATGCGCTGGACGCGGCCGGCCAGGAGATCTTCACGGCCGCCCGCCGGGAACGCATCGCCCGCAGGCAGGCGGTGATCGCCGCCCACCCCGAACTGCGAGAACGCGAAGCACTCAAGAATCTCGGCCTCCTCGCATCGATGACCCGTGCGCTCAAAGAGCGCGGCGTTCCCGACCTGACCGCCCGCGTGGCCGCGGAACTCGGCGGGCTCGCCTCGGCGATCGCCTACGAACGCTGGAGCCGGACGACCGCCGGCGACGACTTCGGCAAGATCGCGCGGCAGGCGCTCGACGACGTGCGGGCATCCACCGCCTCCTGCTGACGCGGAGACCGCCCTGAACAGGCCGGAGACGGCCGCCCGTGACCCCGGGGCGGCCGTGAGGCCGTCCGTGTGCCGCGTACCGCCACACACGGCTCAACCGGACGGACACCCTCCGGACCAGGACTGATCACCGCGGAGGGGCTCACAGGGCCTTGCCCGGGTTGAGGATCCCGTGCGGGTCGAAGGCCTCCTTCAGTCGGCGTTGCAACGCGTGGGCGGCCGGGCCGAGTTCGTCGGCGACCCACTGCCGTTTGAGGACGCCGACGCCGTGTTCGCCGGTGAGGGTGCCGCCCAGGCGCAGGGCCAGGGCGAAGATCTCGCCCGCCGTCTCCCAGGCCGCGTCCGGCAGTCGGTCCAGGGCCGGGTCGACCACGATGATCGGGTGCAGGTTGCCGTCGGCCGCGTGGGCGATGGTGAAGACCGGTGTCCGGTGGCGGGCCGAGATCGCGCGGATCTCCGCGGCGGCCTCGGCGAGCCGGGAGCGGGGTACGGCGATGTCCTCGATGAGGGGGCGGCCGAGGCGTTCCAGCGCGGGGAGTGCCTGGCGGCGGGCGGACAGGAGGGCTTCCGCCTCGGCCGGGTCGGCGGTCGTCCGCACGCTCGTGGCCAGGGGGGCGAGGACGTCCGCCACCGCCTGCGCCTCGGCGGCCGCCCCGGCGCCGTCGCACTGCACGATCAGGAGGGCGGCGCCGTGCTCGCGCAGGGCCGGGTCGACGGCCTCCAGGACCGGTCCGTCGAGCAGTTCCGCGAGGGCCGGGACGACCCCGGCGCGCGCGATCGCGTACGACGCCCGGGCCGCCGCCTCGAAGGTGGCGAAGTACGCGGCCAGGGTCGCCGTCGCGGCGGGCAGCGGCCGTAGTCGCAGGGTCGCCCCGGTGATCACCGCGAGGGTGCCCTCCGAGCCGGTCAGCAGCGCGGTCAGGTCGTAGCCGGTGACGCCCTTGACGGTGCGGCGGCCGGTGGCGATCACCGTGCCGTCCGCGAGGACCGCCTCCAGGCCCAGCACGCTGTCCCTGGTCACGCCGTACTTGGCGCAGCGCAGGCCGCCCGCGTTGGTGGCGATGTTCCCGCCGATCGTGGACAGGGCCGCGCTCGCCGGGTCGGGCGCGTGGCGCAGCCCGTGGGCGGCCGCCGCGCGGTCCAGGTGCGCCGTGATCACGCCCGGTTCGACGACCGCGAGCTGGTCCTCCGGGGCCAGTTCGAGGATCCGGTTCATCCCGGACAGGTCCAGGACCAGGGAGCCCTCACCGGCCGCCGCCCCGCCCGACAGGCCGGTGCCCGCGCCCCGGGGGACCACCGGCACCCGCAGCGCGTGCGCGTGCCGCAGGGTGACCGTCACGTCCTCGGTGCGCCGGGCGTGTACGACGGCCAGGGGCAGCCCCTCCGGGCGGGTGCCGGAGCGGTCGGTGGCGTGCGCTGCCAGCGTGCGGGGGTCGGTGGCCAGCCGGTCCGGCGGCAGGTCCCGGGCGAGCAGGCCGAGCAGCCGGGCGGGCGCGGTGGTGGTGTCGGTGACGGTCACGGGTGCAGGGCCTTCGTTCCGATCGTGAGCAGGGTGATGTCCTCCTGGGGTGCGTGCACCGGCGCGCACTGGATGTCGCGGAAGTGCCGCTCCAGGGGATTGCCGCGGGCCAGCCCGGGGTTGCCGAGCAGGCGTACGGCCAGTTCGACGGCTCGTACCGCGTGCCGGTCGGCCAGCACGCGCGCGCCGAGGGCCTGTTCGGGGGTGTACGAGGTGTCGGCCGCGTCGACCCGGGCGGCCCCGTCGAACACCAGCTGTTCGGCGGCCGCCAGGAGGACCTCGATCTCGCCGGCCGTCCTGCGGAAGCGTTCCGTGCGGGCCACCGGGTGGCCGAGGTTGGCGGGCACGCGCGTGTGCGCGAACGTGTGGAAGAAGGCCTGCGCCGACCGCGCCACGCCCAGGTACAGGGCGGCGAGGGGAAGGTGCAGGGCGGCGCCCGCCCGGTTGTCCTGCTCGGCGGCGGGACCGTGCGGGCCGAGGCCGATGACGTGCTCGTACGGCACCTCGACGGCCCGGAACGTCACGTCGTGGCTGCCGCTCGCCCGCAGGCCCAGCTGGTCCCAGCGGCCGGTGATCCCGATGCCGGGTGAGTCGCCCGGCACCAGGAAGGTGCCCACCCTCGGCTCCGGTTCGTCGGTGGTCGCCCACACCAGGAACCAGTCCAGGCCC